>NZ_CP059450.1:0-300000 GCF_022023855.1 Azospirillum brasilense | reverse complement strand
TCGGAAGCTTCCGGAAAACGGTCGGCCAGGGCATGCCCCGCTTCCAAACCCAGGGCGCGCATGACGGCGTTGGCGTAAAGACAACGGAAGGATGTTCCGTCGACAACGGCGGTGGGCGTCGGAGACGACTCAACGATGGACCGGAACATCCCCGGACCATCCTGAGGCGAAGCGCCCTTCTCGTCGGATGCGCGCCCTGCACCCGCTGCAAACACCTGAGGCATGTTCGACAACACCCAGTCCCGCCGGATACGTTAATTATCTATTGTTTTCGAATTGTAAGACAGCGGTCCCAGCCGCACCAGAAAAAGCGCCCCGCGCGACCTTAGGCTAATGGCATTAGCCCCTTCGTCCAGGCCCCACATTCGGGGTCGAGCGGCAGCGCTTTCCGTCCGGCGTCAGGCCCGCACCGCCGCCGCTTCGATCCCCAGCGCCTGCAGCGCCATGGCGACGATGTGACGGGCGGCGAGGCCGGCCTCCTCATACTGCTTGGCCGGGCTGTCATGGTCGAGGAAGCGGTCGGGCAGGACCATCGGGCGGATCTTCAACCCGCCATCCAGAAGTCCGGCCATCGCCAGATGCTGCAGGACGAAGCTGCCGAAGCCGCCGACCGAGCCCTCCTCGATGGTGATCAGCACCTCGTGCTCCAGCGCCAGACGGCGCACCAGCTCCTCGTCCAGCGGCTTGGCGAAGCGCGCGTCGGCCACCGTCGTCGACAGCCCGCGCGCGCCCAGCTCCGCCGCCGCCTTGCGCGCCTCGGCCAGGCGCGTGCCGTAGCTGAGGATCGCCACCTTGGTGCCTTCCTGAAGGATGCGGCCCTTGCCGATGGGCAGCACCTCGCCGCGCTCCGGCAGCTCCAGCCCCACCCCCTCGCCGCGCGGGTAGCGCAGCGCCGAGGCGCGGTCGTCGATGGCGGCGCTGGTCGCCACCATGTGCATCAGCTCCAGCTCGTCCGCCGCCGCCATCAGCACGATGTCGGGCAGGCAGCCCAGATAGGCGACGTCGAAGGCCCCGGCGTGGGTCGCCCCGTCCGCCCCGACCAGACCGGCGCGGTCGAGCGCGAAGCGCACCGGCAGGCGCTGCAGCACCACGTCGTGCACCACCTGGTCGTAGGCGCGCTGCAGGAAGGTCGAGTAGATGGCGCAGAAGGGCTTGAAGCCCTCGGTCGCCAGCCCGGCGGCGAAGGTCACGGCGTGCTGCTCGGCGATGCCGACGTCGAAGCAGCGGTCGGGGAAGCGTTGGCCGAACAGGTCGAGCCCGGTGCCCGACGGCATGGCCGCGGTGATGGCGAGGACGCCGGGGTCGCGCTCGGCCTCGGCGATCAGGGCGTTGGCGAAGACGCGGGTGTAGGTCGGGGCGTTGGACTTGGGCTTGGACTGGGCGCCGGTGACGACGTCGAACTTGGCGACCGCGTGCAGCTTGTCGGCCGAGGCCTCGGCGGGGCCGTAGCCCTTGCCCTTCTTGGTGACGACGTGGATCAGGACGGGCTTGTCGTCGCCGGCGTCGCGCACATTCTGCAGCACCGGCAGCAGATGGTCCAGATTGTGCCCGTCGATCGGGCCGATGTAGTAGAAGCCCATCTCCTCGAACAGCGTGCCGCCGGTGACCATGCCGCGGGCGTACTCCTCCGCCCGCCGCGCCGCCGTGCGCAGAGGACGCGGCAGCTGCTCCGCGATGTCCTTGGCCAGATGGCGCAGGCTGAGATAGGGCTTCGACGAGATCAGCCGCGACAGGTACGCGCTCATCGCGCCGACCGGCGGAGCGATGGACATGTCGTTGTCGTTCAGGATGACGATCAGCTTGCTGTTCGCCGACCCGGCGTTGTTCATCGCCTCGTAGGCCATGCCGGCGCTCATCGCGCCGTCGCCGATCACGGCGATCACATGGTTGTCGCGGCCCAGCTGGTCGCGCGCCACCGCCATGCCCAGCCCCGCGGAGATGGAGGTGGAGCTGTGACCGGCGCCGAACGGGTCGTACTCGCTCTCCGACCGGTTGGTAAAGCCCGACAGCCCGCCGCCGGTGCGCAGGGTGCGGATGCGGTCGCGGCGCCCGGTCAGGATCTTGTGCGGGTAACATTGATGCCCGACGTCCCAGATCAGCCGGTCATCCGGGGTCTGGAACACGTAATGCAGGGCGACGGTCAGTTCGACGACCCCCAGCCCGGCGCCCAGATGACCACCGGTCACCGACACCGCGCTGATGGTTTCCGTCCGCAGCTCGTCGGCCACCTGCCGGAGCTGTTCGGGTTTGAGCGCGCGCAGGTCGGCGGGGGTGTGGACGAGGTCGAGAAGCGGCGTCTTGTCGTTGAGGGTCACGTTCGAAACGTCCTCCGTTCAGGTCCGCCGCGCGACGACGAAGTCGGCGACCGCTTTGAGGATATCGGCGCGCCCGTCGAAGATCTCCAGGTGCGCCTTGGCCTGGACGGCCAGCATCGCGGCCTGCGAGCGGGCGCGGTCCTGCCCGAGGATGGACACGAAGGTGGATTTTCCGGCCTCCGCGTCGCGACCGACCGATTTGCCGGTCTCCGCTTCCGTCCCCTCGATGTCCAGCAGATCGTCGACGATCTGGAAGGCCAGCCCGAGGTCATGGGCGTAGGCGCGCAGCGCGAGGCGCTGCGGCGGCGGGGCCTTGCCCAGGATGCCGCCGGCCTCGCAGGAGAAGGCGATCATGTCGCCGGTCTTCATGCGCTGGAGCCGCGTCGTCGTGCCGAGGTCGAAGGTCTCATGCTCGGCGATCAGGTCGAGCATTTGGCCGCCGACCATGCCGTGCGGCCCGGCCGCCTTGGCCAGCGCCGCCACGAGCTGGCAGCGCACGTTCGGGTCCTCGTGGGTCGCCGGCTCGGCCAGCACCTCGAAGGCGTAGGTCAGCAGCCCGTCGCCGGCCAGAATGGCGGTCGCCTCGTCGAACTTGCGGTGCACGGTCGGCTGGCCGCGGCGCAGGTCGCCGTCGTCCATCGCCGGCAGGTCGTCGTGGACCAGCGAATAGCTGTGGACGAACTCCACCGCCACGGCGACGCGCAGCGCGCAATCCGGATTGACGCCGAACAGGGCGGCGGACTGGCACACCAGGAAGGGGCGCAGCCGCTTGCCACCGTTCAGGCAGCCGTAACGCATCGCCTCCAGCACACGCGATTCGGGGAGGTCGGTGGTCGGCAGGAGATGCAGGATCGCACGCTCCACATCCGCCGCCATGTCGGCCATGGCTGTCTTAAGGTCGGTCTGCACGTCAGTCGATCCGGGCGGGTTCGGTGCCGAGGGTGCCGTCGGCGGCAACGGTGATGCGGTCGATCTTGGCCTGGGCCTCCCGCAGCTTCGCCTCGCAATGCCGCTTCAGCGCGGTGCCGCGCTCGTAGGAGGAGATCGCGTCGTCAAGCTTGCCGCGCCCGTCTTCGAGCTGGCGCACGATGCGCTCCAGTTCGGACAGCGCGTCCTCGAAGCTGAGGGCGGCGATGTCGGGGGGTATGTTAGCAGCGTCAGCCATGATCCATCCGGCCAATGATCCATACGATGGGGTGCCCGCGATGGGACCGAAACCCGAAATTATGGCTCAGCCCCCAAATGCGCAAGGCCCGCGGCGGGCGTATTCCGCTCCCACCGCAGGCCTAGCCGGAAGAACCGACCTTGAAGAACCGGCCGGAAAGAACCGGAAGGCTCAGCAGTACATCAGTTCGCGCACATGCGCCGCGGTGGCCGAGGCCAGGGCGCGCAGATTGTAGCCGCCTTCCAGCACCGACACGATGCGCGCCCCGCAATGGGTGCGGGCCAGATCACCCAGCTTGCGCGTGGCCCAGGCGAAATCGTCGTCGGTCAGGTGCAGTCCGGCCAGCGGGTCGCGCGAATGGGCGTCGAATCCGGCGGAGATGATCAGCAGATCGGGTTTGAAATGATCGATGGCCGGCAGGATGATGTGGGTCATCGCGTGCCGGAACTCCGGCGAGCCGGACATGGCGGCGAGCGGCGCGTTGACGCAGTTGCCGTAGTCGCCCTTCTCCCCCGCGTCGCCCGTGCCGGGATAGAGCGGCGACTGGTGGGTGGAGCAATAGAGCAGGTCCGGGTCGCGCTGGAAGATGTCCTGCGTGCCGTTGCCGTGATGGACGTCGAAATCCATCACCGCCACCCGCTGCAGCCCATGCGCCGCCCGTGCGTGGTAGGCGCCGACCGCGGCGTTGTTGAACAGGCAGAAGCCCATGGCCTTTTCATGCTCGGCATGGTGCCCCGGCGGGCGCACGGCGCAGAAGGCGTTGCGCGAATGGCCCGACGCCACCGCGTCCACCGCAGCGACCACCGCCCCGGCGGCGCGTAGCGCGGCCTCGCCGGAGCCGGGGGACATCACCGTATCGGCGTCGATGCCGGCGTGCTCCTGCTCCGGCACCAGGGCCAGTATGCGTTCGACATGCTCCCGCGGGTGCGCCCGGGACAGTTGCTCGAGGGTGGCGAGCGGCGCCTCCTGCCGTTCGAGCATGTAGAATTCTTCGGTCTCAAGCGCCGCCAGCACCGCACGAAGCCGGTCGGCGCATTCCGGATGGCCCAGCCCTGTGTCGTGGTCCAGGCAGGCGGCGTGGGTGAACAGGGTGGTGAACATGCTTTTCTGTCTTTTTCGTTCGTGTTCGAGGCATTTCCCTGCACCCATTCTTCCCGGATCGCTAATGAAAGTACAGGATGATTGCGGGGCTTATCGTCACATCCCCCAACCGCCACCCCCACCCCCTTTGCGCGGCGGACGTGCAAGCCATCCCGTTTCGCGGCTCCGTCAGGCGCAGCGTTCGATCACGAAACGGTAGACGCCCCCCTCCTCCACGCTGGAGGCCAGCCGGTTGCCGGTGGCGTCGCAGAAGGCGGCGAAATCCTTGGGCGCGCTGGGGTCGGTCGCCTCGACGGTCAGCGTCGATCCGGGCGGCACCGTCTTCAGCGCCTTGCGCGCGCGCAGCACCGGCAGCGGGCATTGCAGCCCCTTGGCGTCGAGCGTCTGGTCGGCCATCGTTCCTTGCACTCCTTCGGGCACCGCCGCAACGATTCGAGGCGGCGAGTCTAGAACGGTGGCGCCCGCGCCTCAACCCGTTGAACAGTGGTTTCACGAACGGGGAACATTCTTTCGACTACGGGACATCCACGGGTAGACAGCGCGGTACACTCTTCCATATGATTGAACACGAACGATAAACGGCGGTGCTGCGGCGCAAGGGGTGGGCGCAACGGTTCGCTGTTGCTTGGCGCCGATGGAAACGGTCGTTTCATGAACATTGCCGATCTGCAGAGCAACGCACGGCGGGCCAGCACGCTGCTCAAAGCCATGAGCAACGAGCGCCGCCTGCTCATCCTGTGCTACCTGACCGAGGGTGAGAAGTCGGTCGGCGAGTTGGAGGAACTGGTCGACCTCAGCCAGTCGGCCCTGTCCCAGCATCTGGCCCGCCTGCGCCGCGACAAGCTGGTGCGGACGCGCCGTGCAGCCCAGAACATCTATTACTCGCTGAACGGGCACGAGGCGCAGACCATCATGGCGACGCTCCATGAATTGTTCTGTGCCCCTGTCAGCCGCAAGAAGGACGATGAGTCCCCCGCCTCCGCCGAAGAGCCCAGCAGCGCTTCGGCCTGAACGCGGCCCCTCTTGGCTCAAGCCTTTTCGAAGAAGCGACGCCCGAACAGAAGAACCGCCAGGGCCAGGACCAGCCAGCCCAGGATGAAGGCGCTGCCCCCGGTCGGGGCCGTCATGGCGAAGGAGAGCGGGCCGCTGGTCGCCGTGGCGTAAAGCGTCCCGCTGAAAAGCACAATTCCGGCCACGAACAGCCACCCCGACAAGCGCAGCGCCAAGCGCGCCGGGCCATCGGCGGTGCGCAGCAGAGCGACCAGGGCAATCAGGGCCAGGGCATGCCACATCTGGTACTGCCCGGCCAGCCGGAACAACTCCTGCCCCCGCGGGTCGCTGGCAAGCCCGTGGCTGGCATAGGCGCCCGCCCCCACCGCGACGGCGCCGTTGAGGGCCGCGAAGGCCACCCAGAGCCGATCGACCAATCCCATATGTCCTCTCCACGTTGGCGTTCCCGCATTCCGTCCATTGCGGGCGGCGGGAAAAGTTCGATCTCGTAACCAACTGGCCCACCCTTTGCTTGGCTGGGCAGGCCGGCCATCTTATCCCCTCGGGAAACCGAGAGTCTGCGGCGGTCCGGCGCAAATTGATTTGCAAAATGCCAAAGGCTCGTCGTGAACCACAACATTCTGCACCGACAGCCACATGACACCCTCCATATCGAACCGACGCCGCGCACGGCACCGGTTTCCTCCAGCGCGCCGCCATCGCCCCTGGAAGACCGGCTGATCGCCTGGGCTCTGGCGCGCGGTGGGCGTCTGCTGGTGGTCGACGACAGCCCGACCAACCGGCTGCTGACTGCGGCGCTGATGCGCAAGGTCGGCTTCACGGTCGACACCGCGGACGGCGGGGCGGAGGCCGTCGCCTCCGTCGCTGCGGCGCAGACGCCCTACGACGCCGTGCTGATGGACGTCGCCATGCCCGAGGTGGATGGAATCGCCGCGACCCGGGCCATCCGGGCAATGACCGGCCCGCGCGCCGCGGTTCCGATCATCGCGGTCACCGCACACGGCTTCGCCGAGGACCGCGACCGCTGCGTGTTCGCCGGAATGAACGACTATGTGCCCAAGCCGGTGCGGCGCCCCGAGCTTCTGGCCGCCCTGAAGCGTTGGCTGGAGCCCAGGATGCCGGAGGGCGAGACCGTCAGAAGGACGAACCCGGCTCCTTGAGGAACTCCGCCTCCTCCGGCGTCGTCTCGCGACTGAGGACCGCGTTGCGGTGGGGAAACCGCCCGAAGCGCGCGATGACCTTGCGGTGGCGTTCGGCGTAATCCACGACCTCCGGATCGCTGACCCGCTCCCGGAACAGGGTGCAGGACAGCTCCTGGCAGTCCATGTCCTCCTGATGCTCGAACGGCAGATAGAGGAAGATCCGCTCGTCCTCGCTGCATTCCAAGTCGTAGCCCTGCTCGACCACATGGCGCGCCACCGCCAGCGCCTTGCCGTCGGTCGCGAAGGCCCGCGGCGTGCCGCGGAAGACATTGCGCGGCACCTGATCCAGCAGGACGCAAAGCGCCAGACAGCCGTCCACATCCTCCAGCCAGTGATCGTACCGGCCCTCCGCCGCCGCCTCGTGATGGGGAAGCAGCGTGTCGCGCACCGTCCGGTCGAAACTGTCGGACCGGCGGAACCAATAGGGCTTCATCGCCTCGTCGAACCAGAAATCCACGATCTCGTCGATCAGCCTGTCGGTCATCTGCACCACCTTCGCCTGGGAATGGGGTCGTCGGTCAAAGAACAGGGGCCACAAAAGAACAGGGCGCCCGAAGGCGCCCTGTCCAGTCTTCAATCATCCACACCGGGCCGGGACACGGCTCAGTGCAGGGTGCTCCACAGCTTGCGCTTGGTGGCGTACATCAGGCCGGCCAGCACGATCAGGAACAGGATCACCTTCACGCCCATCTGCTTGCGCGCATCCATGTGCGGCTCGGCGATGAAGGTCAGGAAGGTGCTGATGTCGTGGGCCTGCTGCTGCACCGTCGCCGGGGTGCCGTCGGCGTAGGTCACGCCGTCCGGCATCAGGATGTTGGGCATGCCCACCTGATGGCCCGGGAAGTACTTGTTGTAGTTCATGCCCGGCATCAGGGTCACGCCTTCCGGCGGGTTCTCCTCGAAGCCGGTCAGGAAGGCGTAGAGATAGTCCTCGCCGCCGACGCGGGCCTTCGCCATCAGCGACAGGTCCGGCGGCAGGGCGCCGTTGTTGGCGGCGCGGGCGGCGTTGTCGTTGGGGAACGGCGACGGGAAGCGGTCGGCCGGGATGCCCGGACGCATGAACATCTCGCCCGCGTCGTTCGGACCGGCCTGGACCTCATAGCCGGCGGCGATCGCCTTCAGCTCGTCCTCGTTGAAGCCGATGCCGGCGAGCGTGCGGATCGGGACCAGCTTGGCCGAGTGGCAGGTCGCGCAGACTTCCTTGAAGATCTGGAAGCCGCGTTGCGCCGAGGCCTTGTCGATGGTGCCGAAGACGCCGCTGTGCGACCACTCCTGCTTGGGAATGTGCACCGCTTCCGACGCCTGCGCGGCGCCGGCCAGGCCCAGGGCGAAGGCCGCGGAGAGGATGGCAGACTTCAGAGAGCGCATTATGCCTTCTCCATGGGCTTGGCGTGGGCGCCGGCGGCAACGCGGCCACCGCCCTTCAGAACCGGTTCGCAGATGCTGGCGGGGAGCGGCAGCGGACGCTCCAGCTTGCCCAGCAGCGGCAGCAGGATCAGGAAGTGGAAGAAGTAGTAGGCCGTGCCGATGCGGGCGACCAGCAGCCACACGCCTTCCGCGGGCATCGCGCCGGCGTAGCCCAGGACCAGGGCGTCGATGGCGAGGATCCAGAAGAACTGGCGGTAGATCGGACGGAACTTGCAGCTGCGCACCTTGGAGGTGTCGAGCCACGGCAGGGCCGCCAGCACCGCGATGGCGCCGAACATGGCGAGCACGCCGCCCAGCTTGTCCGGGATGGCGCGCAGGATCGCGTAGAACGGCAGGAAGTACCATTCCGGAACGATGTGCGCCGGCGTGACCAGCGGGTTGGCCGGGATGTAGTTGTCCGGGTGGCCGAGGTAATTCGGGGCGAAGAAGACAAAGGCCGCGTAGAAGATCAGGAACACGACGACCGCGAAGCCGTCCTTGACCGTGACGTACGGGTTGAACGGCACGGTGTCCTGCGGGCCCTTGGCGTCGATGCCCAGCGGGTTGTTGGAGCCGGAGACGTGCAGGGCGGCGGTGTGGAGAACGACCAGGCCCAGCAGCACGAACGGCAGCAGGAAATGCAGCGCGAAGAAGCGGTTCAGCGTCGGGTTGTCGACCGAGAAGCCGCCCCACAGCCAGGTCACGATCGGGTCGCCGACCAGCGGGAAGGCCGAGAACAGGTTCGTGATGACGGTGGCGCCCCAGAAGCTCATCTGGCCCCACGGCAGCACGTAGCCCATGAAGGCGGTCGCCATCATGGCCAGCAGGATGAACACGCCGAGGATCCACAGGATCTCGCGCGGCGCCTTGTAGGAACCGTAGTAGAGACCGCGGAACATGTGGATGTAGACGGCGATGAAGAACATCGACGCGCCGTTGGCGTGGACGTAGCGCAGCAGCCAGCCGTAGTTGACGTCGCGCATGATGCGCTCCACCGACTCGAAGGCGATGTGCGTGTTGGCCGCATACTGCATCGCCAGCACGAGGCCGGTGGCGATCATGATGACCAGCATGATGCCGGCGATGGCACCGAACGCCCACAGATAGTTGACGTTCCGGGGCATCGGATACTGGTTGTACTCATGGTCCAGCATCGTGAAGATCGGCAGGCGGCTGTCGATCCACTTCACGACGGGATTCTTGAACTGGGGGGCGTGAGCCTGAGCCATCTTGGGGTCTCCAGAACCTTAAGGGCCGCTTAGCCGAGCCGGACCGCGGTGTCGCTCGTGAAAGCGTACTGCGGAACGACGAGGTTGGCCGGGGCGGGACCCTTGCGGATGCGCCCTGCGGTGTCGTAGTGCGAGCCGTGGCACGGGCAGAACCAGCCGTCGTAGTCGCCACGCGGATCGGTCGGCTTCTGCCCCAGCGGCACGCAGCCCAAGTGCGTACAGATGCCGACGACGATCAGCCATTCCGGCTTCTTGACGCGGGCGTCGTCGGCGGCCGGGTCGCGCAGCTCGCCGAGGTTGACGGTGCGGGCCTCCTCGATCTCCTTCGCCGTGCGGTGGCGGACGAAGACCGGCTTGCCGCGCCAGGTGACGGTGATCGCCTGGCCTTCCTGGACCGGGGCCAGATCCACGTCGATCGAAGCCAGCGCGAGGGTGTCGGCGGCCGGGTTCATGCTGTCGATGAACGGCCACACGGCCGACGCGACACCAATGGCACCCACGGCCCCGGTGGCGAGGTAGAGAAAATCACGGCGGGAAGCCCCCTCGCCGCCGGGGGCCGCGTGGCCACCCGTCCCGGGCGGATGCGTGGTCTGAGCCATAAGCGTTAATCTCCTCAAGGCATACGCGGCGCGCCGAAGCGCCCTATGACACGTGGACCAGTGTTTATCACGACTTGACGGGCATGTCCGCTCACTGGGTGGGTGGGTGCGCGCCGCGTCGACCGGGGTTGTATCTCCCGGGTATCCGGGGTGCGGTATACAGTCGCGGCAACGCCTTGAAAAGGTTTTGTCATCGGGACAACTTGTCGCGCTTTGCAGTGCACCATTAGACATCGCTGAACCAAAAGGGAATTTCATGCGCCTCGTTCTCTTCGAACCGGACATTCCCCAGAACGCCGGGACTCTGATGCGTCTGGCGGCGGGACTCGGGGTGCCGCTGGACCTGATCGAGCCCTGCGGCTTCGTTCTGGACGACCGCAAGCTGCGCCGGGCCGGGATGGACTACATCGACCAGCTTTCCCTAGTCCGGCACAGCTCCTGGGCCGCCTACCGGGCGTTGCCGCAGGCCGGGCGGCTGGTCCTGCTGACCACGCGCGGCGCCGTTCCCTACACGGAGTTCGCCTTCGCGCAGGACGACCGCATCATGGTCGGGCGCGAGAGCGCCGGGGTGCCCGACGACGTGCACGGGGCCGCCGACGCCCGGCTGGTCATTCCCTTGAAGCCGCCCGCCCGGTCGCTGAATGTTGCGCTGAGTGCCGCGATGGTGTTGGGTGAGGCCCTGCGGCAGACGGCCGCATTGCCGAGCCCCTCGCCCCTTCCTTTGCCCTGACCGACGCCGGACTCCCGCCCATGACCACCTCCCCCAACGACGCCATGGACATCAAAGCCGCCCGTCAGGCCCGGGCCAGCGCCTGGTTCGCCGAGCTGCGCGACCGCATCTGCGCCGAGTTCGAACGGATCGAGGACGAGCTGACCGGCACCCACTCCGACCTGCCGCCGGGCCGCTTCGAGCGCAAGAACTGGCACCGCCCCGACCATGGCGGCGGCGAGGGCGGCGGCGGCGTGATGTCGGTGATGCGGGGCCGCGTGTTCGAGAAGGTGGGGGTCAACGTCTCCACGGTGCACGGCACCTTCAGCCCGGAATTCCGCGCCAACATTCCCGGCGCCGCGGAGGACGGGCGGTTCTGGGCGTCGGGGATCAGCCTCGTCGCGCACATGCGTTCGCCGCTCGTGCCGGCCACCCACATGAACACGCGCCACATCGTGACCAGCATCGGCTGGTTCGGCGGCGGCGCGGACCTGACCCCGATGGTGCCTGACGAGCAGGACACCGCTGATTTCCACGCCGCCTTCCGCGGCGCCTGCGACCGCCACGACCCGACCTGCTACGCGCGTTACAAAGAGTGGTGCGACCGCTACTTCTTCCTGCCGCACAGGGGCGAGGCGCGCGGCGTCGGCGGCATCTTCTACGACAACCTGGATTCCGGGAACTGGGAGGCCGACTTCGCCTTCACCCGCGACGTGGGCTTGGCCTTCCTGGAGGTCTTCCCCGCCCTGGTCCGCCGCCACATGAACCGGCCCTGGACCCCGGAGCAGCGCGAGCACCAGCTGATCCGCCGCGGCCGCTACGTCGAGTTCAACCTGCTCTACGACCGCGGGACGACCTTCGGCCTGAAGACCGGCGGCAACACCGAGGCCATCCTGATGAGCATGCCGCCCGAGGTGAAGTGGCCGTAACGGCGGCGCTTCACCCCAGACGCCGCCTCGCCTCCGCCAGACATTCCTCCCGTCCCGGCCGGAAGTCCTCGGCGATCCACCACGCCTCGACCTGCTTCAGCAACGCGCCCACCGCCGGGCCGCGCAGCATCCCCATGGCCAGCAGGTCGCGCCCGGCGATGGGAAGGACCAGGGACGGCAGGTCCTCGGCGGTCGCCAGCGCCGCCTTCACGGCGTCGAGCGCCATCGGGCCGGGGGCGTCCACCGCCGCCAGAAGCACGAGGTCGCGGTACAGCCCGGCGTCGCCCAGCCGATAGAGCGCCTGCCGCCGCTTCACCGGACCGTCGGACGGCGACACGGCCATCGGCGGCTCGGCCAGGGCGGCGAGCCGGTCGCGGTCGGCGTTGGACAGGCGCAGCGTCTGGGCGACGGTCAGCGCCCCCGCCCGGTCGGTGCCCAGCACGGCGGCGAAGCGGCGCACTGCGTCGGGCGGCTCGTCCAGGTCATGCTCCAGCCGGACCAGGCCGTCCAGCCGAGCGGTGCGGACGTCATCGGGCAGCAGATGCGCCATCACGCCGAGCCGGATCATCAACGCCCAAGCCGACGCCGGGTCGGGCGCCGCCAGCAGGCGGGACAGTTCGCCCCGCACCCGTTCCCCGGACAAAGTGGGCAGGCGGGGGGCCATCTCGGCGCAGGCGGCCAGCGCCGCCGCGTCCGGCACGCCGCGCCCGTAATGGGCATGGAAACGGAAGAAGCGCAGCAGGCGCAGCACATCCTCCTCAATGCGCTGGCGCGGGTCGCCGACGAAGCGCACCCGCCCGGCGGCCATGTCCGCCAGCCCGCCGAAGGGGTCATAGACGCAGCCGTCCAGCGTGCAGCTCAGCGCGTTCATGGTCAGATCGCGCCGGGCGGCGTCCTCCCGCCAGTCGTCGGTGAACTCCACGCGGGCGTGGCGCCCGAATGTCTCGACATCACGGCGCAGCGTGGTGATCTCGTAATGAGCCTTCCCCACCACGGCGGTGATGGTGCCATGCTCGATCCCGGTGGGGATGGCGCCGATGCCCGCGGCCTTCAGCAATTCCATCACCCGCTCCGGCGGGGCATGGGTGGCGATGTCGATGTCCTTGACCTTGCGGCCCAGCCACGCGTCGCGCACGCAGCCGCCGACGAAGCGCGCGTCCGCCCCTCCGGCGGCGAGGGCGTCGAACACGGCGCGCGTCTCGGGCGCGGTCATCCAGGGCTGGGGGGCGATACGGGCGTTGACGGTCATGGCGGCAAGCTAGCCCGCGGAACGCTCAATTGCCAGAAGGCCCGCCGCCGACCACCCGCCCGTCTTCGACATGGGCCGGGGTGTAGGGCGTGTGCGGCGCCACCCCGCTGGTCAGGGCGACGGAGCCCAAAGTCACCGCCATCGCCGCCACCCCGGCGAAGACCAGCCAGGGCCAAGGCGCGGTCACCCACCAGGGGGCCGGGCGGTGCTCCTCCTCCGCCTCGCGGCGGCGGCGCTCGACCACCAGCACATACAGGGCATAGCCGACCGTGGGCAGGACCAGAGGCAGGATGACCGTCAGGAAAATCCGCAGCACCGTACCGCCCGCCTTACGATGATCCGCCGGCGGGCACGTCGCCCAGGCGATCGGTTCCCAAGCCGTCGCACCCCAGCCCCTCGGCGCGCAGGACGTCGCAGAGATTCACCAGCATCCCCGCCGTCGCCCCCCAGATGAAGCGCTGCTGGTAGGGGAAGGCGTAGAAATAGCGCTGGGCGCCCTGGAACTCGCGGCTGTGGCGCTGCGGGTTGGTCGGGTCGAGGATGGCGGCCAGCGGCACCTCGAACACCTCGGCTACCTCGGTCGGGTCGGGAGTCACCTGGAAGGGCGGGCGCACCAGCCCGACCACCGGAATCACCCGGAAACCGGTGCGCGTCACGTAGGTGTCGAGCCGCCCCAGCACCTCGATGCGGTCGCGTCCCAGCCCGATCTCCTCCTCGGTCTCGCGCAGGGCGGTGTCTTCCGGGTCGCGGTCGTCGCTTTCCATCCGCCCGCCAGGAAAGCTGATCTGCCCGGCATGGGCGGTCAGGTTGGCCGTGCGCTGGGTGAAGATGACCGTCAACTCCTCCGGACGGTCGACCAGCGGCACCAGGACGGCCGCCTCCCGCAGCTTGCCCTGGGAGGGCTCGAAACCGGGATTCAGATCGTGGTCGCCGCGCACCTTCATGGGGCGCAGGCCGGCGGCGCTTCCCGGAAAGCGCTTGCGGATCTCGTCGAGACTCACCCGCCAGGCAGCCTGCCCATCGCGAAGAAGACCTTCTTGCTCCATACCCCCACCTCAGCCTCACCATCATGGCTGCGCGTGTCGGCCCGGTCCACCATTTCGTAGTAGACCGGCCGGAGAATTCGCGCTTCGAGCCCGTTTCTTATGAGGATATAGGGCGTCGGTTCGCCATTTTCAGGATTGTGGATGACCCTGATCGGATGATCCGGCCCGCATTCGACCCATTCGTCTAAATTTGTACGGAAAGATAGGACCTGTTCATCTCCACTTCCGCTTGCAGCCATTTCCACGGCGACGAACGGCGTGTCCTCGACCACGATCCGCCCGCGCTCGACCGGGGTGACCAGCCAGAAATCGCCCGCCTCGTCGCGCCGCAGGACGGTGGCGAACAGCTTGACCAGCTCGATCCGCCGGATCGGGTCGCCCTCGTGGAACCAAGTACCGTCGCGGGCGATGCGGATGTCGAACCGCTGCTCCCTTGCGGTAAGGGGCAGAGAGGGAGGCAGGCTTTCGCCGCTCTCTCCGCCTGAGCGCGTTTCATTTGGGCGCTTGTCATTCGCCCCGTCATTGCCGACCTTCATCGCTAGCCTTCTCGTGTTTTTCGGGCCTGAGGGGCACAGAGGGAACTGGCCGCGCAACGTAATTTCGCCATACTCGTCACATAGGTCCGGACTGGCGGATTTGCCACGATGGCCGTTTCGACCCCAGCGGTCATGATTGAGCGGTCATGATCGCCCACCAGAGTGCATGGTCTTAAACGGGAGCAGAGACGTGAGCGCAACCGACGCCGTCAATCCGGGGGCCAATCCGGGCCAGAACTTTCCCGCCGGCGAGAACCCGCACCAGCTCATGGCGGAGATCGAGGCGCTGGGCGGCCGGCTGACCCATGTCCGCGACCGCATCGGCCGGATCATCTTCGGCCAGCAGGAGGTCATCGACCTCACGCTGATCACGCTCCTGGCCGGCGGCCACGTGCTGCTGATCGGCGTGCCGGGCCTCGCCAAGACGCGGCTGGTCGAGACGCTGGGCACCGTGCTGGGCCTCGCGGAGAAGCGCATCCAGTGCACGCCCGACCTGATGCCCGCCGACATCCTGGGGTCGGAGGTGCTGGAGGAGAACGAGCAGGGCCGCCGCTCCTTCCGCTTCATTCCCGGGCCGGTGTTCAGCCAGCTGCTGATGGCCGACGAGATCAACCGCGCCAGCCCGCGCACCCAGTCCGCCCTGCTCCAGGCGATGCAGGAGCGGCGCGTGTCGGTCGCCGGCCACTACCACGCCCTGCCCCAGCCCTTCCACGTCCTGGCCACCCAAAACCCGCTGGAGCAGGAAGGCACCTACCCGCTGCCGGAAGCCCAGCTCGACCGCTTCCTGATGCAGATCGACGTCGATTACCCCGACCGCGACGCCGAGCGGCGGATGATGATCGCCACCACCGGCTCACTGGACGAGCAGGCGGTGACGGTGCTCTCCCCCGCCGACCTCCAGGTGGCGCAACGGCTGGTCCGCCGCGTGCCGGTCAGCGAGGGGGTGGTCGACGGCATCCTCGACCTCGTGCGGCGGGGCCGTCCGGAGGCGACCGACCTGCCGGAGGTGCAGCGCCACGTCGCCTGGGGTCCCGGTCCGCGCGCCAGCCAGGCGCTGATGCTCGCCGCCCGCGCCCGCGCGGTGCTGGACGGGCGGCTGGCGCCCTCGCTGGACGACGTGGTGGCCCTGGCGAAGCCCGTGCTGCGCCACCGCATGGCGCTGAACTTCGCGGCTCGGGCGGACGGGATCACGCTGGACGACATCATCAACCGCCTCTGCGCCCCGTTGTCGTAAGGACCCGCCGATGGCCTCCCCCACCCTCGGCGCCACCACCCTGCGGGCGCAGCAGCGCGCGGAGGGGCTGGCCGCCACCCTGCCGCCGCTTCTGGTCGCGGCGGAGCGCGTCGCCTCCACGGTGGCGCAGGGCGTGCACGGACGGCGCCGCGTCGGGCTGGGCGAGACCTTCTGGCAGTTCCGCCGCTACCAGCCCGGCGACTCGCCGCAGATGATCGACTGGCGGCAGTCCGGCAAGACCCAGCCCGTCTATGTGCGCGAGAACGAGTGGGAGGCCGCCCAGACCGTCTGGCTGTGGCGCGACCGCTCGCCCTCCATGGACTACCGCTCGGTCAACGGACTGCCGACCAAGCGGGAGCGCGCCGACCTGCTGACCCTCGCCGCCGCGGTTCTGCTGGTACGCGGCGGCGAGCGGGTGGGCCTGCTGAACTCCGGCCAGCGCCCGCACCACGGCAAGTTCGCCCTGAACCGCATGGCCGGGCAGATGACCGACCCCCGCAACGCCCAGTCCCCCGACGCGCTTCCGCAGCCGGAGCCGCTGCCCCGCCACGCCCAGGTGGTCCTGGTCGGCGACCTGCTGTCGCCGCTTCCGGAGATCCACGCCACCGTGTCGGCGCTCACCGGGCGCGGCGTGCGTGGCCATCTCTTGCAGATCCTCGACCCGGCGGAGGAGACCCTGCCCTACGAGGGCCGCGTCGAGTTCGAAGGCTTCGAAGGCGAGGAGGAATTGCTGGTGCCGCGGGTCGAGGCGGTGCGCGAGACCTACCTGGAGCGGCTGCGCGCCCACCAGGACGGCTTGGACGCGCTGGCCCGCACCGCCGGCTGGACCTACGCCGTCCATCGCACCGACCGGCCGCCCCAGACCGCCCTGCTCGGGCTGTGGGGCGCCCTGGCGCGCGAGGCGGTTTAGGTGGGGCGGCGCCTTGCCCCCACCCTCCCGCTTCGCGGGTCCCTCCCTCCCCCGCTTCGCAGGGGAGGGCCAAGGCGCAAAATCCCCTCCCCTGCGAAGCGGGGGAGGGTTAGGGAGGGGGCAGCGCCCCAGCACCCGATTTCCCATCCTCCAACAGCGTAGACGCCGATGCTGGGTTTCGGACCGATCGCCTTTGCCGTTCCGTGGGTGCTGGCCGCCCTGGCCGTCCTGCCGGTGCTGTGGTGGCTGCTGCGCGTCACGCCGCCGGCCCCGCGGGTGGTGCGCTTCCCCGCCATCCGGCTGCTGCGCGACCTGACGGCGCGGGAGGAAACTCCCGCCCGCACCCCGCTGTGGCTGCTGATCCTGCGCCTGATCGTCGCCGCGCTGCTGATCCTGGCGCTGGCCGGGCCGCTGCTGAACCCGCGCGCCGCCCTGCCGGGCAGCGGGCCGCTGCTGCTGCTGGTCGACAACGGTTGGGCGTCGGGCCGCGACTGGACGAGCCGCCGCGCCGCCATGGAGGAGTTGGTGTCGCAGGCGGAGCGGCAGAACCGCCCGGTC
This sequence comes from Azospirillum brasilense, assembly GCF_022023855.1. Taxonomy (NCBI): domain Bacteria; kingdom Pseudomonadati; phylum Pseudomonadota; class Alphaproteobacteria; order Rhodospirillales; family Azospirillaceae; genus Azospirillum; species Azospirillum brasilense. The sequence goes on along the minus strand of NZ_CP059450.1, from coordinate 282,800 downwards.
GTCCTGCTGCCGACCGCCCGGCCCGCCGGGGGCGAGGCGGTCAAGGCCAGCCCGCCCCTGTCCGCCTCGGAAGCCCGCCGCCTGATCCAGGCGCTGGAGCCCCACCCCTGGCCAAGCGACCGCGCCGGCGCGCTGGAGGCGGTGCGCGGCCTCGCCGCGCGCGGCTCCGCCCACACCGTCTGGCTATCGGACGGCATCGGCGACCGCACCGCCCGCGGCCTCGCCGAGACGCTGCAGCGCATGGGCTCGCTGGAGATTCTTGATGATTCCGCGGAGAAGCCGCCCCACCTGCTGCTTCCCCCGTCGTCGGAGGGCGCCGGTCTGACGGCCCGCGTCGTGCGCGCCGACGCCTCCCGTCCGGAAAGCGTCACCGTGCGCCTGTCCGGGGCCGACGGCCGCCTGCTGACCCGCCAGCCCGTCGCCTTCGACGCCGGGCAACTCACCCGCGAGGTGCGCTTCGAGGTGCCGGCGGAATTGCGCAACGACGCCGCCAGCCTGCGCGTGGAGAACGACACCACCGCCGGGGCCACCGTCCTGCTCGACGAGCGCTGGCGCCGGCGCCCGGTCGGGTTGGCCTCGGGCCGCGCCAACGGCGAGAACCAGCCGCTGCTCTCCGACCTGCACTATCTGGAACGGGCGCTGGCCCCCTACAACGAGGTGCGGCGAGGCGAGCCGGACGAGCTTCTCAAGCGCGACCTCGCCGTGCTCGTGCTGTCGGACATCGGCGCCCTGACCGGACAGGAGGCCCAGACCATCGAGGATTGGGTGCGCAAGGGCGGCGTTCTGCTGCGCTTCGCCGGGCCGCGGCTGGCCCAGAATCCGGACCGTCTGGTCCCCGTGCGGCTGCGGCTGGGCGACCGCGCCCTGGGCGGCGCCCTGTCCTGGTCGGAGCCGGCGAAGCTCCAGCCCTTCGACGGCCGCAGCCCCTTCGCCGGCCTGCACATCCCCGACGACGTCGCCGTCTCGCGGCAGGTGCTGGCCGAGCCGGCTCTGGACCTCGCCGACCGCACCTGGGCGCGGCTCCAGGACGGCACCCCCCTGGTCACCTCGGAAAAGCGCGGAGACGGCTACATCGTGCTCGTCCACACCACCGCCAGCCCGGAATGGTCGAACCTGCCGATGTCCGGCCTGTTCGTCGACATGCTGCGCCGTCTGGTGACTCTGAGCGGCGGCGTCGCCGGCGGCGCCCATGGCGGCACGCTGGAGCCGCTGGAGGTGCTGGACGGCTTCGGCCGGCTGGTGCCGCCGCCGGCCGCCGCCTTCCCCATCGCCGGGGACGCCGGGGCCGACGTGCTCGGCCCACGCCACCCGCCGGGCTTCTACGGCACCGAGGAGGCCCGCCGCGCCTTGAACCTGACCGCCACGCTGACCCGGATCGAGCCATTGGGCGCCATGCCCGGCGGGGTCGCCCGCGGCCCCTACGGCACGCGGGGCGAGGTGGCGCTGAAGCCAGCGCTGCTCGGCATCGCGCTGTCGCTCGCCATGATCGACCTGCTGATCGCCCTGATGCTGCGCGGCCTGCTCGGCGGCTTGCGGTTCGGCGGCAAGCGTCGCCGCGCCGGGGCAACCGCCGCGGTCCTGCTGACGCTGGGGGCGGCTCTTCCCATGGCCGCGGCGCCCTGGCAATCGGCCCGCGCCGACGACGCGCAGTCGACCAAGGTGACGGCGGAAACCTACCTCGCCTATGTGCGCACCGGCAACGGAACGGTGGACGACACCTCGCGCGCCGGGCTGGAAAGCCTCGTGGACGTGCTGACCCGCCGAACCGCGGTGGAAGCCGCCGGGGCGGTGGGCGTCGATCCGGAAACCGACGAGCTGGCCTTCTATCCCCTGCTCTACTGGCCGGTGTCCGGCGGACAGCGCGCGCTGAGCGACCACGCCCGCGCCCGGCTGAACGAGTACATGCGCAACGGCGGCACCATCCTGTTCGACACGCGCGACCAGTCGGCAGGCGCCGTCGGCGGCAACCAGGCGCTCCAGGGCATGGTGCAGGGGCTGGACATCCCGCCGCTGGCCCTGGTGCCGCCCGACCATGTGCTGACCAAGTCCTTCTACCTGCTGAACGACTTCCCCGGACGCTACAACGGCGGCAATCTGTGGATCGAAGCGCGCGAGGGCCGCGCCAACGACGGCGTGTCCCCGGTCCTGATCGGCGGCAACGACTGGGCTGCGGCCTGGGCGGCGAACCGCAACGGCCAGCCGCTCTACGCCGTCGTCCCCGGCGGGGAGCGGCAGCGCGAGATGGCCTACCGGTTCGGCGTCAACCTCGTCATGTACGCGCTGACCGGCAACTACAAGGCCGATCAGGTCCATGTGCCCGCGATCCTTGAGAGGCTCGGCCAGTGACCCTGCTTGACGGAACCTCCATCGCTCTGGCGCCGCTGCTGCCCTGGATATTCTTGGTGCCGCTGTTCGTGGTGGCTCTGGCGATCCTGGCACTGGCCGTCTTCCGCCGGGCGCGCGGCGTCTGGCTGCGCGCGCTGGCGGTGGCGGTGCTGGCGCTCGCCCTGATCAATCCGTCGCTGGTGCAGGAGAAGCGGGAGCCGATCAAGGACGTTGCCGTCGTCGTGCTCGACGCCTCGCCCAGCCAGAACATCGGCGACCGCCGCGCCCGCGCCGAAGCCGAACTGGAGCGCCTGACCGAGCGGCTGAAGTCCTTCGACGACCTGGAACTGCGGGTGGTCCGCGCCGGCGACGCGGAATCCGGCGCCTCCGCTATCAACGAGACGCACCTGTTCGACGCGCTGAACCGCGCCATGGCCGACGTGCCCCGCCGCCGCATGGCCGGGGCGGTGCTGATCACCGACGGGCAGGTCCACGACGTTCCGGAAAACCTCGCCCGGCTGGCCGAAATCGGCCCGGTGCACACGCTGCTGACCGGCAACCGCGACGAGGGCGACCGCCGTCTTGCCATTGTCCAGGCGCCGGCCTACGGCCTCGTCGGCAAGCCGGTGGAGCTGACCATCCGCGTGGACGACATGCCGCGCCGCCAATCGGCCGACGCGGCGGTGACGCTGCGCCAGGACGGCGGGCCGCCGCGCACCATCCGCGTGCCCGTGGGCCAGGACTTCCACATGGAACTGCCGGTCAACCACGGCGGCCAGAACGTGTTGGAAATGGAGGTCGAGGCGGCGCGGCAGGAGCTGACGCTCGCCAACAACCGCACCGCCGTGGTGGTGAACGGGGTGCGCGACCGCCTGCGCGTCCTGCTGGTTTCCGGCGAGCCGCACGCTGGCGAGCGGACGTGGCGCAACCTGCTGAAGGCCGACCCGTCGGTCGATCTCGTCCACTTCACCATCCTGCGCCCGCCGGAGAAGCAGGACGGCACGCCGATCCGCGAGCTGTCGCTGATCGCCTTCCCGATCCGCGAGCTGTTCGAGATCAAGCTGGACGAGTTCGACCTGATCATCTTCGACCGTTACCGCCGGCGCGGAGTGCTGCCGCAGATGTATCTGGAGAACATCGCCGAGTACGTGCAGAAGGGCGGCGCCCTGCTGGAGGCGTCCGGCCAGGGCTACGCCACCCCGCTGTCGCTGTTCCGCACGCCTTTGGGCCAAGTGATGCCGGCGGAGCCGACCGGTCAGGCCATCGACCGCCCCTTCAAGCCGACCGTGACGGAGGTCGGCCGCCGCCACCCGGTGACCGCCGGACTGCCCGGCGACCGCCCGGACGGCGAACCGAACTGGGGCCGCTGGTTCCATCAGGTGGAGGTCGTGCCGGGCAACGGCGCGGTGGTGATGAACGGCGCCGACGACCGGCCGCTGCTGATCCTTGACCGCGTCGGCAAGGGCCGGGTGGCGCAGCTGGCATCCGACCAGATGTGGCTGTGGAGCCGGGGCTTCGAGGGCGGCGGCCCGCAGGCCGAGCTTCTGCGCCGCCTCGCCCACTGGCTGATGAAGGAGCCGGAGCTGGAGGAGAACGACCTGCGCGCCCATGTGGACGGCAACCGCGTCACGGTGGAGCGCCGTTCCCTGGAGCCCGACCCGCGCAGCATCACCCTCACCACCCCCTCTGACGAGACCCGGACGCTGGAGATGACCGAGGACCGCACCGGCCGCGCCAGCGCCACCGTTGTCGCCGGCGAGCCGGGCATCTACCGCATCACCGACGGCGAGCGCACGGCGCTGGCCGTGGTGGGGGCCGTCAACCCGCCGGAACTGGCCGACGTGCGCTCCACCGGCGACCGGCTGTCGGGCGTCGCCGACGAGACCGGCGGCGGGGTGCATTGGATTTCCGACACGGAGGGCGGCGTGCGCCCCGGCATCGACGTGCGCCGCACCCGTCCCGACCGGACGCAGACCGGCAACGACTGGATCGGCCTGCGCGCCAACGGCGACTTCACGGTGACGGGCGTGTCCGAGGTGCCGTTGCTGCCGGTGGGCGCGGTGCTGGCCCTAGCGCTGGGCGCGCTATTGATGGCGTGGCGTCGCGAGGGGCGGTAAGGGTCAACGAAGCTGTTGCAATCGGGTCGGGTTTCCGCTTATGGTCCCGACCCTTCCGGCGCTGATCGCGCCGTTCGGTTGGGGCGTCGCCAAGCGGTAAGGCAGCGGTTTTTGGTACCGCCATTCCCAGGTTCGAATCCTGGCGCCCCAGCCATTTTCAGCCACCCTCCGCGAAAAACACGGGACTTCTGTCAGTTCCCCCTATAGATGCGAGTTAACAGCTATAGGTGAGAAGTTGACAGCTTTAGATGCGAGCTGCGCTCGCTCGGTAAAGCAAAATACGTCACGACGACAATAGCTTAGCGCCTTGCGGCCGAACATCGTCCCGAATGTCCTTTCGCCGGCCACTTCGGAGACGCTTGCCGGATACTCGCATCTATTGATGTTACCGCGCGCACTCTGCGCCGCCCCGACCGGGGCTCGTTCCATCGCGCATTCCGATTGACCTCCTGCTCCGTGGCAAAGACCCGCGCCGTCGAATACCGATGTTGGGCATCGACGGACGACGGAGGCGGCCGGACATGGTGTGGACGACGAGCGGTTTGTGGCCTTGGCGCCCGGCGCTGTTGCCGGACGAGACCTTCTCCTCCTGGTTTGCCCGGCTCGCCGCCGGCAATGGCCTGTACCCGGCCGAGCTTTACCGGCTGGTCAAGCCCGGCGCCCATCCGCGCCCACGCGACCTCGACCGCTACGTGGAGCCAGACCTCCAGGTCACCTTGGCCGAGCGCACCGGGGTCGATCCGGAGGCGTTGCGGCAGGCCACCTTCATCCGCTGGGCGGGCCTCGTCTTCGAGGAAGATGACGGCCGCAACAAGTTGGCTTGGCTGCCACTGGCCGGCACCGAGGATTCCAAGCGGTCCTTCGGCCAGCAGGTCTGCCCGGCTTGCCTGAGTGAGGACACCGTCCCCTATCTTCGGCTCTCCTGGCGTCTCGGTTTCGTGACGGCCTGCCCCCGGCACCGCAAGCTCCTGATCGACCGCTGTACCGGCTGCGGCGAGCCGGTGCAGATCCTGCGCACCATCCCCGACAAGGGCGTCCGCTGCTGGAAATGCGGTACCGATTTCGCACGAGCGCCTCAGGACGCTTTGCCCGATGCCTCGGAACTGGAGCGCCAGCAACAGCTCCTCGACATCACCGCGACCGGCTGGACGAGCCTTGGCGCATACGGACCTGTCTACTCCTTCGTCTACTTCCGGGTGCTCATGCTGGTGTTCCGGCTGCTCGCCACCGGCCGCCACGCCGACCCGCTGCGAACCTGGATCGCAGCCCGGCGTGGTGACTCTCCGCCAAACGTGCCCCGGATCAAGCAGGTAGAACTACTGAACACGCGGTGCCGGCACGAGCTGCTCAACATGACGGCCGAACTGCTGGCGGACTGGCCGAATCGGTTCGTCGACGCCTGTCGGGGTGTCGGTGTCACCAACCGTCATCTGATCAAGGGAGACCGGCATTATCCCTTCGCCTTCGCCCACGCTGTGGAATGGAACCTGAGCGAGACCGTGCGCGCGGTCACCGAGGACGAGATGCGCGCCGGAATGGCCTATCTGCGGGGGAATGAGCAACAACCGACATTCCGCGCGCTGGTCGACCTTTTTGGCGTCAAGCCGACGGCGCACCGCTCGCTAGCCGAGCCCGCATCGGTCCGCACGCCTTACGGCCAGGGCCGATACTGGAAGCTGGACGGGGTATCGAGCGACATACGGCTCGCGGCACGCGAGGCGGCCAACCGTTCCGGCGAGAGTGTCGCTGCCTGGGTCGAAAAGGCTCTGCGGAGCGCACTTGAATCACCACACGGAAATACAACCGGCGCTTGACCGACGGCCGAAGCCGTGATTCATATCAGAATATTCCATATGGTTAATGGAGCGCGGTCCAATGCCTGTCCGCTCTATACCCCTGAGCCACAGCAGCGTCACCGGGCGTCTGGCGTCCCGACCGAATCAGCCGGCCCTTGCCTTCGAATCGTCGCTGGAGCGTGATTTCGCTATCCTCCATCTCTTCGACCCGACGGTCGAGAGCGTCGAGGAACAGCCGGTGCGCATCGACTACACGGCGCCGAGCGGTCGCAATACTCACTACACCCCCGATTTCCTGGTGCTCTACCGGCCAGGTGGTCCATCGGCCCGCCTCGTTGAAGTGAAGTACCAAGCCGAACTTGACCGCAAGGCTCTGCGCTACGCTGCGCGTTTCGAGGCTGCCCGTCAGTATGCCGCCGCTCGGGGATGGGCCTTCGAGGTGGTGACGGAGACGGCGATCCGGACGCCGCGGCTGGAGAATGCTCGCTTCCTCCTGCAGTACCGGCATCGGCCTGCCGATCCCGGCCGATGCCGGCGACTGCTGGACGCGCTGAACGCGATCACGACGACGGCGGCTGGTGATCTGCTCCGGTCGGCATTCACGACGTTGAGCGAGCAGCAACTGGGCCTGCCATGTCTCTGGCATCTGGTCGCAACGGGCAGGATCACCGCGGACCTCGATTGTCCGCTCACCATGAACACCGTGCTGCAGACGGCGTAAGGGGGGTGCGCATGGCCGCCAAGCTCAGTTACCGCCCGAAGTCGAAGGTGCTCCACCGCGACCGCGTCTGGACCATCGTGCGGGCTGTCACGCCGACCTCGGTGCTGATCGAGGACACCACCGGCGAGACCGATGTCGTCAGTGTGACCGACCTCCAATCGCCGGAACCGAAGGAGGTCGAGGCAGCACGGCGGTCTTCACCAAGGCCCAAGGATGAGCAGAGCCTTGCCGAAGCCAAAAGACGGATGGAGATTATCAAACCCCTGCTCGACGTGCCCGAAGGCCGTACGGAGGCCGTTGAAGCCGCCGCAAAGTCCGCCGGTATCAGCACGGCCACCCTCTTCCGCTGGATCAAGCTCTACCGTGACGGCGGTCAGCTCTCCTACCTCGCACCGCTGCGTCGTGGCCGGGCAATGCCGTCCAGACTCGACGCGAAGGTGGAGACGATCATTCAAAGCGTGATCGACGAGTATTACCTGACCCGTCAGCAGCGCAGTGGGACGAAGGCGATTGAGGAGGTGGAGCGCCGCTGCCGCGCCGCCGGTCTCAAACCGCCGCACGCCAACTCGATCCGAAAGCGGCTCCGTGCAGTCCATCCACGTGATGCCCTAGCCAAGCGTCGCGGACGCAAGGAAGCGCGTGACAAGCACGGAGAGGTGAAAGGCGAGTTCCCAGAGGGACGCTGGCCACTCGACGTTGTCCAGATCGACCACACCCTCCTGGACCTGATCCTGGTGGACGAGGAGTTTCGGCAGCCCATTGGCCGGCCCTGGCTGACCCTGGCGATCGACGTCTTCAGCCGCATGGTTGTCGGCTATCACATCTCGTTGGACGCTCCGAGCGCATTCGGCGTCGGCTTGTGCCTGTGCCACGCCTTCCTGCCCAAGGAAGCGGAACTCGACCGGCTCGGTATCAAGGGCGAATGGCCGGTCTGGGGTATCATGACGAAGATCCACGCCGACAACGGAAAGGACTTCCGAAGCGCCACGCTGAAGCGGTCATGCGAAGAGTACGGTATCGACATCCAGTGGCGGCCGGTGCGCACCCCGCATTTCGGCGGTCATATCGAGCGGCTGATGGGCACTGTGGCGAAGGAAATCCACGCCCTGCCCGGCACCACCTTCGCGAACCCGAAGCAGCGCGGCGAGTACGACTCGGACGCCCGGTCAATTATGACCCTGCCGGAAATCCGGCGGTGGCTGGTACAGTTCATCGTCGGCGTCTACCACAAGCGCGAGCACCGCGGCATCGGCATGCCGCCGATCGAAAGGTGGCGCGAGGGGATCCTCGGCAACGGGAGGCAAAAGGGAACCGGCTTGCCGGAGCCAGTATCCGATCCGCGACGCCTGCGGATCGACTTCCTGCCCTTTGAAGAGCGGACCGTCCAGCGCGACGGCATCGTCTGGGACAAGGTGGCCTACTACGGCGACGTGATCCGTCCGTGGATCAACGTCTCTCTCGGCCGGCAGAAGCGCAAGTTCGTGGTGCGGCGCGACCCCACCGACATCAGTCGCGTCTACGTGCTCGACTCCGACCAGAACGAGTACTTCGAAGTGCCCTACCGCGACCTGACCAAGCCGTCGATCTCGATCTGGGAATATCGGGCGGCCGAAAAGTTCCTGAGCGACCGCGGCATCAAGGGCGCCAATGAGGACGAGATCTTCGAAGCTCGCCAGGAAATGCTGCGGATTGAGGAGGAAGCCCAGAAGGAAACCAAGCGCAAGCGGCGGAACCGTGAACGCAAGAAGCACCATGCCGAAATCGCGCTGCCTCCCGCGCCCTCTCCCGATCCACCCTCAGACGACCGTCGTAACGACGGCCACCTCTCGCTTGTCGTGGACAACACGGCTTCGGCCGTGAAGCCCGACCGGGGCAAACCGCGGGGCAGCGATTCGGATTTCGACTTTGATTTCGATGAGCACGACGTGAAAACAGGGGTGGAAGAATGGTAAGCGTCCCACAGCCTCACCCCAACGGCGCTGTCTCAGTGCCTCCTCCGGATGATCCCAGCTGGGAACTGCATGAGCGTCTACGCTCTATCCGGAAAGTCCGGTGGATCGACTACCCAGTGGCGACAGCGGCGGTCGAGCGATTGACCAAGCTGATCGACGGTCCCCAGACCCACCGGCCGCCGTGCTGCCTGATCTACAGCGACACCAACAACGGCAAGACGACTGTTTGCCTAAAATTTGCCCGCGACATAAACGGAACGGCCGAAAGCGATGCCGGCGAATGTGCAGAGGTCCCTGTGCTGATGGTCCAGGCCCCCGCACATCCCGACATCGGCGGCCTCTACGACGCATTCCTGCGCCGTCTGAATGCCCCATACCTTGCCACTGCGCGCGCCGACCGGAAATACGACCAAGTACTGCGCCTGCTGCCACAGGTCGGCGTGCGCATGATCGTGATTGACGAGATTCACCACATCCTTGCCGGCAAGGTCGATCAGCGCAGCATTTTCCTGAACTCGGTGAAGGCCCTGAGCAACGAGTTGCGCATTCCCATCGTAGCCGTCGGCACTCAGGACGCCCTGCGCACCTTCCAGACGGACCAGCAGCTCGGCAACCGATTCGAGCCCTTCCATATCCCAAGATGGACCATTGGCAAGGACTACGCTCTTTTCCTGGCCCGCCTGTGCGAGGCCATGGGATTGCAGCAGGAAAGTAACTTCCACTCTCGACAGCTTGTGAGCCGCTTTCATACCATGAGCGAAGGTCTAACGGGCGAAACTTGGAAGCTAATGACCGCAGCAGCAGAGACTGCGATCACAAGTGGAAAAGAAGCTATTGACACGGAACTGATGGAACACTTGCCATGGATCGCTCCAAGCGAAAGAAGGAAGACGTGGAAACCACTATAGCTGCACACGTGCGTTCCGAAATCACTACGAGTTTATTTCTACATAAGCATCGATATGATCATATTATACCAGAAATATTTCTCAAAAAGCGTCATCCTTACCCAGTTCATCAAAAATAATATTCGCCCCCTTTTTAAAATTACATCTATAACATAATGGCCTAACATTATTAATATTGTTGCTCCCACCTAACATTAGCGGGATTATGTGATCTTTTGTCCATTTATGCCTGTATCTAGCGTTTGGACGTGGTGGTATTTCAGTCCAAAGTATGTTGCAGCCGGGGCACGCAGGATATAAGGCAATCTTTTTGCTCCACTCTGCTGCGGTATGCGAGCCACCATTTTTCATGGCGCGCAATCGATACTGTAAAGCACGAAACTGACGGCAGCTCCTACAATAACGTTTTGAGCGGGCACCACTGCTTGGCGTCCAATATCCAAAGTTACTTCCGCCACATTTACGGCATTTCGAGCCCGTTACTTGGCTACCCATGTTGCTCAACCCATTTTCTAGCAAATTATTTCTTTTTCATTCATTGCGCATTACAGGACTATATCCAAATTCTACAATTTGGATCGGCCAAGGGCCGCTTCACCCAATGAACTGGCTCTAAGATTCCTCCAGATTTGCATGATTCGGACAGAAGTGCTACGCATATCCGATATGGAGAGTGGGACCCACTACATACAACCATATGCGACCCGACAGTGGGCAGCGAACAGAAGGACCGCAAGATTGGCACGCATCAAATTTCCGATTCTTCGTCACATTGCGGTCCATGGATACGACCTATACCCCGGAGTGCGTGCAAACGCGGGGTTCGAAAAGCATTTCCAATACGGCGTCAACGTGGCTGTTGGTATTAACGGTGTCGGCAAAACGACCCTACTAAACATGGTAATGCGCTCTTTGCTCGGTCCTTGGGACCCGAGCAAAGCCGAAGCAGACGAACCAGGGCGAAAGCAGTCTGGGCTCACATTTCGCTCGAAGTTCCCCTTCTTCGCCCAGCGCGTCACTGATGGAGCCGAAGAGGCGGAAATTGCAGCAACATTCCAGTTCGGTACCGATGAGGTGACCATCTGTCGGCGTTTAAAGAACCTTAGACCCAAGTGGTACACTCTCAACGGTTTTCGCGTTGATCAGCCGAGTGAGGAAGAAATATTTGGCCACCTATGCAAGCTTTCAGGGGTTTCGGAATCCATCGCTTATGATGAGCAGCGGCATTACGAGTTTGACTTCCTAGTCCGTAACCTAATATTCTTCCTTGAGGGTAAGGTTTCTCTCGTTTGGCGCCCTGCAGGGCAATTTGTAGCTCTGCGAATTCTTTTTGTTGATGAAGAATTATCGCAAAAAATTGCTAAGTCCAGGAACGATTTGCTGGCACTTGACAGCGCCTATAGGAATTTTCGTTGGCAAGCAGGGTCCGCCGAAAAGCGCTTACATGAAGAGCTAAAGAAAGAAGCAACGCCAGCATTGGTCAAGCGCCGCGAGCTTGTAGTCCGCGAGATTAAGGACGCGGAGGATTCCTTTGAGATTACAAAGCATGAATTGATTGAAATTGAAAAGCTAATCGAGCAGTCTGGACCAGCGCTGCTACTGCAGCGACACAATGTCATGAAAGCCTCAGAGCGTGCGACACGTGCTGAGGCAGATCATTATCATGCAGCCTTCCACTCAATCCGATCGCCGGCAGACGTGTACATTGAAGCAATCCTCGCGGAAGAGGGGTGCAAGGTATGCGGGACGGGCACTCCAAAAGTAAGGGAGCGTGCGGCGGCCCTGCTTGAAGCTCATCAATGTCCGGTGTGCGAGTCGCACATCGATATGCCGGTTGAAGCCGAAGGGCTCGTAGCAAGGCGGCTTGAGGAATTGTTGGGTGCCCAAAAAGCGCTTCAGGCCTGTCAGTTGCAGCTTCGGGAGATGGAAGAGAAACATCGTCAATTAACTGCATCGTACGACGAACTAGTGATGGCTTGCGGCCGTTTGACTGAGGTTATCAGGGCCAAGCGGGCGGAACTCATCCAAATCGAGGCAACATTCCCGGACCAAGAGCAGATGTCCGAACTCCAGAAGGAACGGGATTTCTTCGAAGCAAGAATCAAAGGTTATAAGGCAGAACTCGAAAAGACGGCTCGTTTCCACGAAAACTGGTAATCTCTGCATCAGCTCGCATCGATGAGGTGAGGGGGCAACTGATACAAGCATTCCAACACTACGCTAACGAATTCCTTATTGAAGAATGTCAGCTGGTGTTTGACATGCGCCGAGGCAGGGTCGCCCAGGAAGACCCAGAGATTGAATGGCCGACTTTCAGAGTGCAGATGACGTCAGGCGATCAAGGCCCTCCCATGCTTCGGGACGGCGACGAGCAGGTCTCAGAGTCTCAGCGCGAGTTCATCGAACTCGCCTTCAGAATGGCGTTACTTGAAGTTGCCAGCACTGATCAACCCTCGATGCTGGTGGTCGAGACGCCAGAGGCTAGCCTAGACGCACCATTCGTCGAACGAGCTGGCGCGCTAATCCGGGAGTTTCTCGGAAAACACGAACAAAACGTTTTACTTGCCTCCTGCAATCTGAATGGCGAACGCATGATTCCCGCCCTTTTGGGGACGGATAACCTTGAACACCCCAGCCCACTAACTCGAGTTGATCGACTCCGACATATTTTGAGGTTGACCGATATTGCTCGGTTGCCCCGCGCCTACGCCAAATTCAAAGACCATTACGATGCCGTGTTTGAAGAAGCACTCGAGGGTGCGGGCTACCCATGATGCCGAACTACTTTTCCCTCGAAGCATCACAACCAGAAACCCTTGCAAAGCTCAGCTACGGTGGCGGCTTTGAGAGACTTTCAACTTGGTTGCTATTTATGCTTTCTGGAGCGCGTAGAACTGGGCTGGCACCGTTGGACGCCAATCGGCTTCATCTACTACTATTTTACGGCGCCGTGCTTACACCCGTATACGGATTGGAGCAGCCCGTTCCACTCATCGTCAAAGTTGACGATGCCCCATATTACCCTGAAGCTCAGGAAGCTGTGGAGCGACTGGTTGTTTCTGGCATGGTAATAAATCTTGGGCGTCGCCGCATCGGGAGGAACAACACTGGGCACAAGCGTCTCGAAAATGACAGGTATGATTTAGCTTCACCCGGGCTCGCGCTTGTGGAGCTTCTCCGGCGACCACCTGCCAGTGAGCGTCTTTACAGCTTCGCCCATGATCTTTGCAAAGGTTTTTCGGAAATCGGCGAGATGAGCGCCGAAGACGTGGCTGCAGAAGACGCCCTATTACGGGACGATAGCCTACAAAACAAATCCAGTGCTTGGATCAAGCGGACTGGGACAAACCGCGTTTTGGAAGCCGCTAGATGGATAGCCGATTACGAGGAGGCGGGGGGCCGCCCCAATAAACGAGAGGAAGTAGCGCTTTATTTCCTCTACCTACAGGAATTGCGACGGAGGGCCGCCTGATGCCATTTCGGAACGAAGAGGTACGGCAGTCCGTACGGTCAAGGCTACAACTCCGGCACGAGAACCCGGCTTCTGAATTGGAGTTCCTTGAGAACTGCATGCGTAAAGTGGCTGATTGGCGGTTGGGGTCTGCTTCTCCCCAGGGCCCGTTTATGTTAGTCCAGGATGAGCAAGGGCCAGACGCGGCGGGCAGCGCTGCCCCGCAGTTAGTCAATCTGACTATGGCCGCTCCACCATCCCCAGGGGACGTATTCTTCTGTGATGACCGCCTAAAAAATTGCCAACGATACCCGGGGCTCATGACAGATCCCTCCCGGGCGTGGGACGCAGCGACGACTGTCCAGAAGAACACCAAAGCTTACGTCCTATTCGACCAGGCGCAGGATCGGGTCGTTATCATGTCGCCCCTATTCCCAGGAGAACTAGTGTTCCACCTTGCCGGATCGCAGTCTGGGGCATGGAGCCTCGAAGCGCTAGAAAGTAGGATTGGCGCTTTCGCTGACCTACACCTATTTGGGCAGCCCCTTAGCGGATTCATATATTCAGGTAACAAGCTGCAGGAAGGCGGTAGGGAACTTTGCCGCAATGCACTACTTCTCTATCTGTGCGCTACCTTAAGGGCGCCCGGTGTCTACTATCGTGCTATCGAAGGGAGGATCGTTGCGATACGGGGGCCTATAGGTGGGGGGAGGCCTGTTGCGGCGACTTGGGCGATCGGCACGAGGATCTGTCGGTCTTGGCAATGGTCTAAAGATCATGCTGCGAGATACGTCAACTCGGCTGCCCGGAGAATGGCTGCGGCGAACATTCCTTGGGCCCAGGTGGCATTTATCACAGCATGCGAGAATGCAGATGACGTGGCCGACCCGACGAATAGGGTAACGCTGCGCCATGTGGCATAGGATTACCTTTACCCAGGAGTCTCCTCCTGCCGGAGTTCTCGGTCGGGCTGGAGGAGATTCCTGGATGAACGCTTCAAAATGCAGGGAACGTGAGACAGATAAAGACTTCCCGCTGAATTTTGGCAAGAAGTCGCCTGTTTGGGTCACTATACATGGTGACGTGAAGAACTTCCAACCTCGGCAAGCCGGGGAGGAACAGCGACGACCTCAGATAGTGCCGCGAAAATACGGTGGAAAACAGCGATCATTTCAGGATCGCGGCAATGGTGGAGACTTCGGCCTTCAAACGCGCCGGCGTTAATAAATTCGTCAGCGCCTTCCCTAAAAGACATTGGGCCAGCTTTAAGGTTTTCTGGTCTAGCGAGTTGTCCAAATCGTGTCATGAATGCCGACAGAGAGAGGATTTTCCACTGGTCTGCCGGGCTTTTGCCATCGTAAATCTCCCACAGCCGATAAGCAGCAATAGCATGATTGGTAGCAACGACACGCTCCCGCAAGTTCTCGGGCAATAACTTATTAAAAGCCATGCGCATATTATTATCGATTTCCAGGGACATCTGCATCGTGCTCTTCCTACTCCGACACACCCAACTTAGGAGACGAGCGGCCGAAAAAAGCAACATGAACATAAGTGGGATTAGCGCGAGCTGTGGCGCAGGCCCAAAGCCGCTGTATGCCCATGCTAATGCCCATGCCATACAGGTCGCTATCGCCGCGGCATCTAACAAAGGCCATCGCCCAGATGCTAAATAAGCGCGAGCACCATCAGTTATCTTTGGCTGCTTCCATTCCATCTTAGGCGGTGGCAAGTTTAGGGAGAGCGTAAACGTTTTCTGCAGATGCTCCGCTGCACGCTTCGTGGCAAGTACGGATTCCTCTTGACCCTCCCTAAGAGCTTCGGCAAGTCTGTCGCGAACCACTTTATAATCAAAAGCGATAACGAAGCAGAAATATTTAGCCATGGGATGCGTAGAAATTTGGCTAATGGCATTGACCATTTCTAGCACCCTCGCCGGCGCACACCGATCTAAATCTTCGAG
This sequence comes from Azospirillum brasilense, assembly GCF_022023855.1. Classification (NCBI taxonomy): domain Bacteria; kingdom Pseudomonadati; phylum Pseudomonadota; class Alphaproteobacteria; order Rhodospirillales; family Azospirillaceae; genus Azospirillum; species Azospirillum brasilense. The sequence goes on along the minus strand of NZ_CP059450.1, from coordinate 267,567 downwards.
CATGATCACGAACCGCCCCCGATTTGGCAACGAGGACGCATAGATGTCAATTTCCTCTGCAAAGTGTGAAAGCGCTCCAGCGCGCTCCGCTGCGGGAGCAGAGATCACGTTGCCAAGGGCATTGGCAAGCGGCCTCGCAGATCTCGCTATCAAAGCAAAGGCCGTACTGACAACGACAGGGAGTGTAAGCTTTGCGATATCCCCGGAGAAAACCTGAGATATATCACCTAGCTTTTCAGGACGCGTGGCCCAAATAGCGATGCCAAGCAACGGCGGGAACAAAATAGCGAAAAGCACAGGAAAACTAATGCGCTTTGCGCGTGCCCAAACAACACTGGCCCACGATCCCGCCCAATCAGCACGAATTGACATCGCTATGCGGAATAGTATTGCAGACAGAAGTTGGTCGGCGCCTTGGGTATACCACGCACTTACCCAGACGATCCGGTATTTCCGTCTATTTTCGAGCGAGGCCGCGAGCATACTTAATACCGAAGATTTTCCTTCGCCAAACCGACCGTTTACGCCAAGCACCACTGGACCGTCAGGATCGGCCGCATCAATGACGTCGGCAAGAGCGGCGGCGAACTCGGCACGGCCATAAGCATCGCCAGCGGTCCCGCCGATAGATCCCGCGCTTCGAAGCCTTAAGTTACCGATGGTCACAGGCTCCTCCTTCAACGCGCTACTTCAAAAACTAGAAGGTCTTCAGCCAGCTTGTGCTGCCCGCCCTGTTGTGCACTAAGGCGCATCGCGCGAAGTGATTGCTGAGCGCGAAGTTGAAGGCCAAGATTCTTACCCAAATCCACCAGAATCTCTGGTATGTCAATCGTAAGGCCTGCGTAGCTGCTACCTCCGACTACGATGGCAACGCCTCCACCAGGGATAACGCGAGACGCTAACCCCTCCAACAACTCCTCCATGTCGGCACAATACGAGACAATCATATCTGGAATATTCCGGTTCCAGAGTGCCTCACGGCGAGCAGAAAGCGCTTCATAGGCATCATCGAGGATGGCCGACGATGCCTGAGGCTTACGACCGGTCCTATGCACCTGGACGTGCGAATGAATTGTCGAGCCTCGAAGGACTGTATTGTCGTGTTTCGCAGACAGATAACCTAACATCCATAGTTCCAGATTGTAGATGTCAGTATAGTCGAAGCTGTTTGGGTAGGGTGGCGAGAACAAGGCGCAGTCTATAGGCTCAAGATCGTGGACGCGTTGTCTTGCGTCACCTTCTAAAAGCCGAACCTTCCCCGTGCGACGTGAGCCAAAACGTGCAATATCACTAGCAGCATCCAAGCAAGCCTTTTTGAATCTGCTCTCGACTTCATACGCAGTTACACGCCGCCCTTTCCAGCCACTCCGATAGCGACGGCCTTTTCCGTTTATCACGACGTTGCTGACGCCAACCAACACTGATCCAAGAAGGACCCGGAATAAAGGCGTATGGGCCGGCGCCGCTTGCATCTCAATGATTTGTAGAAATGAAAGCACACGTCCTGCGACATCTCTGTTAAAAACCCACCTATCCGCCACTCCAGGCTCCACCAGAGTAGCCGGACCGCCAGCAATTCTATTGAAATCTGGCGTCGGAGGCGGGGCATTTAGCACCTTAGCAATGTCTGCATAAAGAGCATCGAGTTGATAATCGGCGTTTTTTGCTCTAATAAGATCGGCAAGGAATGGATTAACCTCGATTGTTTGACATTCCATATTCATCATTGAGCATGTGAGAGAAGTTGTGCCACTGCCACCGCAGGGATCAGCTACACGTTTTACCTCTCTTGGCATTGCCTTTAAGGCTTGAATGACCAACTTCGGAGAGAATGCTTCTTTAAAGTGAAACCACCTCTGGAAGGGCAGCTCCGCGGAACCAACGTTCGACGATAACACTGCGCTGCCATGCCCACTAAGCCAGGAGTTCAAGCGAACAGCCCTTAACGGCGCCAGCGGATCGCCGGCGAGTGGTAAGTCCTCCAGAATCAGATCCACCATTGCCTCCTTATTTCGAAATATGTATTCTCCGAATATGCCACGGCCAAGCGAAGAAGACAAGCTGTCCGAGATCGAGCTATCACGCTTACGCGAGATGGTTGATCGCGGTCGCCAAGTGTATGGAAGCAGTAGAAATTTTGCGCTCGCGGCGGGTGTAAGCCCATCCGCCGTTAGCCAAGCGATGCATGGTCGCTTAGTTGCGAAAGCTCGACACTCCTTGCGAATTTTGAATTTCGAATTTCGCGATGACGCTACAGAGGCCGGGGTCGAACCCAATATGGTTAATCGGCAAACAGCTGGCGTGCTTGATGAAGAGCTGATGGTGGCAATTTCGGCAGTAACTGGTGACACCCACAGAGGTCGCCGGGATCTGCTGAAAATGTTGCGGGCTGCAGCCGATCTAAAGAACACCAAGAAATGAGCTTGATGTAGGCATAGTATCGTCCGCGTCTTTTTCGTTTAGTCTCAGCAATTATTATCGAAATACTTCCCATGGGGCCATAGCATCGAATCAGCTATGACGATAGAAAGCCTCGCGGGTGCTGGCGGGACTTGCCCAACACCTGCAACGCCGTCGCCCGAGCCCGGATCAAGTCGCGCATCGCCTCGTGGGCCCCGTCGGGTACCCACACGGCCGTCAGCTCGCCGGCCCGGTGCAACTTGGCGAGCATAAGTACATATCCGCGTCACTCACCGGATGCATACAGTTCGCCTGGATCGGCAACGCCACCGGCGTTCGCTGTTCCCCGTCGTGGATAGCGAGTCGAAACACGGATTGTCAGCCTTGGGAAGCCTCTGCCGTGAGTCAGCGCCACCATAGGACGAAATCACTTATAGCTGTCACGTTGCTTGTCCCTCGCAAATAAAGATGTGCCGTATTGTCATCTAATGCCATGTAACGGCCGTTAAAGGTTTACGCTGCTCGCATCAACAGCTGGAAACGACAACTTCCGGGCACTTAGCCACTGGCCACACGGCCGGCGGGGGCTCGGGCGCGCGCTGTAGCACCGGCTGTACCACACGGTGCCCCACCGCCGATTCCCAGCCGCCGCCCCGGCCGGCGCGGAGGACGCATGCTGCCCACCCCCCATCTGTTCCAGCGCGGCACCGTCTGGTGGTGGCGCCGGCGCATTCCGAAAAATTTTTCCGCTTATTTCCGCCGGCGCGAAACCGTCGTCTCGCTGCGGACAAACATTCCCGCCGAGGCGCTCGCGCGCGCCGCCCGGCTCCGGGCGGCGACCGACGCGCTGTTCGACGGAGTGCGGCAGGCGATGGCCCTCGGGCTGACGATGAGCAAGGCGCAGATGGACGCCATCATCCTCGATCTCGTCCACCACGAGATCGAAGCGGCGGAACTCGCCCGCGCGCTCGCCCCGCCGCGCAGCCCCGGCGAGGCCGAAGCCGCGGTGGCCCGTGCCCGCGCCCTGCGCGGCGAGATGCAGGCCGCCCTGCGCCTGAACGAGCTCGACGCCGCGCGCGGCCCCCTCGACGCCACGCTGGCCCGGCTGCAGATGGCCCTGGCGCCGGAGATGCCCGATTACCGGCTGCTGCTGCGCAAGGCCGCCTGGGGGCTGGCCAACGAGGTGGCGAGCGCCCACGAGCAGCACGAGAGCGGGACCTCCGCCACCGGCGCCTTCTTCGCCCCGCCGGCCGCCGCCGCGGCGCCGGGCGCCCTGGTCCTGGCCACCGCCACGGGGCCGGCGCCGGCGGCCCCGGCGCCGCCGGTGTCATGGCCGCGGGAAGCGGCGGTGCCCGAGCCGCCGGCGGCGCCCGCCATGCCCCCCGCGCGCCCCGCGCCCCCCGAGGACCGCGCGGCGCCTCCCGCCGCCGGCGCGGAAGCGCCGCCCGCGGCCGTCGGCGTGCCGCCGCCGCGCTCCTCCACCCTGACGATCGGTGAGGCCTTCGACGGCCTGATCGCCGAGAAATCCTCGTCGGCGTCCTGGGTGACGAACATGCGCCGCAAGGTCGAGGCGTCCCGCCGCCTCTTCGTCGAGGCGGTCGGCGACCGGCCGCTCGACACGATCGAGCCGGAGGACATCGACCGGTTCCGCGCCATCATCGAGCGGCTGCCGGCGAACCACGGCAAGAGCGCCCAGGACCGTCGGACGGCCAGCGACGTCGCCGACGCGACCGACGCCGAGGAGCAGGACCGGATCGACGAGCTGGAGGAACGGCACCAGTTGGGCGAGCTGACGCGCGCGGACTTCGTCGAGAGGCGCGACCGCCTGCGCATCCGGCGGTTGACCTCCACGACGCTCAACCTGCACCTGGACCGCGTCAAGGCCGCCATCGACTGGGCCATCAAAAAGAAGCGCTTCGCCGGCCCCAACCCGGCGCAGGGCAAGCGTCTGGACGACGGAGAACGCGACGCGCGGGACCGCGACGTGCCGCGGCGCGACCGTGAACCCTGGGGGCACGACGGCGTGCGCGCGCTGTTCGCCTCGCCGGCGTTCCAGGGCGACGGCCTGCGCACCGACGCCTTCTTCTGGGCGCCCCTGGTCACCGCCCACGCCGGGCTGCGGCCGGAGGAGGCGCTGCAGCTCCACGTCGCCGACATCCACCAGAAGGACGGCGTCTGGTGCTTCCGCGTCTGCGACGGGCCGGGCAAGACCTGCAAGACGCGGTCCTCCAAGCGGGACGTGCCCATCCACCGCATGCTGCTCGAGCTCGGCATCCTCGAGCTCGCGGCGCTGCGGCGCCGGGAGAACGTCACCCGTCTGTTCGCCGACGTCGAGCGCGGCGCGTCCTACGAGAGGTTTTCCGACCTGTTCAGCAAGGACTTCGGCCGGTACACGCGCGCGCACGGTCTCTACCGGCCCGGAAACGACCACTACTCCCTGCGCAAGGACTTCAACGTCCGCCTGCGCGAAGCGGAGGTGGTGGTCGGCGCCCGCAAGCGCCTCATGGGGCACTCGATCAAGGACCTCACCGACGGGACCTACGATCCCGCCGGAGAGACGATGGCGAAGCTGCGCGAATACGTCAACCGCATCGACCATGGCGTGCGCGTCGGCCCCAACCGCCGCCTCCACATCGAGCCCCTCGCGGACGACGCCCCGGCGGCCTGACCGCGCCGCCGGCGGCGCGGTCCGGACACCCCCGATGCGCGGCACGGCCGCGCGCGCTCCCACGGCGCCGGACCGCGGAGCGCAAAAGGGCGCGGGACCGGCCGTCGGCACCGGAGGGCCCTCCGGCCACTCGCTGCCCGGCGGCCACACCAAGCCGCCGCCGCAACGGGATCGGACACCGCGCCGCCCGGCGACGGCGGAGCACGGAATCGCGGCCGACCACGCCCGGCGTCCACCCCGCCGCCGGAGCGGCCCGCAGGAGCCAGGGCCGGCGCCGCCCGGACCGCGTGGCCGACCGGCACCGTCGTCCGCCGCGGGCGCCAGAGCGTCGTAGGGGCCGGGAGACGGGGCTGGGACGGCTGACCAGGGCTGCCCCCGCCCTCAGAGAGCGCCCCAGGGCACCGCGCCGATCCCCGCCGCCGCGGCCACCCCGTCCTGCTGCGGCTCGCCACCACCGGCGTCGGGTCGTCCCGCGGCGATGGCCTCGGCCGGCCTGCGGAGTGACGACGCCGTCGCCGGCCCGCCGACGGGCTTCCCGGCCTGCGGCGGCGGTCCGCCCGCCCATGAACCGGGTGGGCACCGGGCTGTCGCTGGCGACGCCGCGCCGGTGGGCGGCGTTGCCAGCGGCAGCCGGCGCGACTCGGCCGGCGCCCGGCCGCCGACGGCCGCGGATCAGCCTCGCCGGGCGCCCTGACCGGCTCGTCGACCTCGTCTGCCCCTGCGTCCTGTCCTGGTCGCTGCGGCAGGCGATGACGGCCAGGGCCGGCCACCGGCGCGGCGAACGGGGTTCATGCCCGGCACGTGGCATGGTGCGCCGTGACGACGGCCCGGCCACGGCCGTTCCCGGCGGCGCTGCCGGCCGCGCTGGCACGGTCAACGACGAGGCCCGCCGCGAGGGCGCCCTTGTATCCGACGGCACCGGACCGCGTGGCTCCGGACGGATCCGGAACGCCGGCCAAGCGGATCGTGCGCCCCCGGGGCTGGACGCCGGAACGTGCAACGCTGCAAAACCGACGCGCGACCGCCGCGCGCCCGAGCAACCGCTCCGCAGAGAAGCGCCTATCCTCCGTCCAGTCCAACAGCATGGAGTGAGGACGATGGCGCGGTTCCGAATTCCCCTGCCGCCCGGATGGGACGCCACCCGGCGCCCCTGGGTGGTCACGCTCGACACGCAAGACGGCACCATGGCGCTCGCGCCCACCGCGGACGGCGTTGGTGGCGCCGTCGCGCCGTACGGGACGGTCGCTTTGTCGCCGGAAGCCGCGCTGACGGCCCTGGAAACCCTCATGACCACGTCGGACTGGCAACGGGCGTCGCGCCAGGACCAGGGCAAAGCCCTGGTCATGCTCGCCGAGCGCGTCATCGGAACACGCTGACCGGCCGCGCCGCCCCCGATGGAACGCCCCCTCGGTCCGCAGGACGCCGTCACCAGGCACGCCGGGGCGGCGCGGACCGCGGCGTCAACGCGGCAGCCATCCGCCGGAAATCGGGCGGTCGACGCGGCCGGCCCGGACCGTCCGGCACGCCCGCCGACACCAGAGCGCCGGCACCCCCATCGCCCGGCGTTGGCGCGTCCCGCACGCAGGTTCGGAGCGGCCGGGAGGCGGGCGATGTTCGCCGGCGGCGCACAGGAGAGTGCGGCTCGCCGCCGCCGTCCGGCGCCTTCACGAACGGCCTCCCGCGAGGACAGGGACGGGCGCGGTGACCACAGGGCCGGCGCCATCGCCCCACTACGGACCAGAACAGCGCGTTGTGGCCGATCGGAAGGACACGGGCGGAGGTGGCTCACAGGATGATCGGGCCGGTGGCTCAGGAAGCCGTGCCGAAGACCCGCCTCCCCGCGGCGGCCTCGCGTCGCGCGCACCCGCCGGCCCGGGAAGGCTGGCGACGGACCGCCGTTGTCCGTCCGGCCGCAATCGGCGAGCCGACCGGCGCGCTGCAAACCGCTCGTCACACCGGAACGGCCCGGGCGTCAACACCGCCCGAACCGCTCCGCTGCCCTCGGCGTCAGGTGGAGGCTTCCGCCAACAGGTCCCCCTTCCCCAGCCTCCCAAACGCAATCTAAGTGTGTCCGACCAACCGCCTCCGACGCAAACTCCTCAGGCGGTCCTGATGGTGTTGCGCCAGAACCCGGACGTATTGGTCGACGAGCCGCGGAACCATGCGCCGAAGCTGGTCCTGAGTCCGTCGCAGTTGCGCGTGCTGGTGCGCCGTCCAGCCCGCGGGCGCCTCCTTTGGAATTCCGGCGAAGAGCGCCATCAACGCGTACACACGCTCGCAGGTCCGCTCGAACGGCTCATCGGGGGCGGCCTTCGTCACCAGCACCATCTCGAAGGCCCCATTCGAAAAGCGGGTCAGATCCGTCCTGGGCAAGGAGGATTGAACGTTGGGCTGCATCCTTGTGTTCTCCTCACGGCACGTCACCAGACGCGGCCCATAGGGGGCCGTCCCCATGGGCGGCGCCCTGGCCCCGCGGAAAGCCGTGAAGGAGGGTCGGCCGAACAGCCGCCAGCCGCTTACCCCACGATCCGCCGAGGAGCGCCTGATGATGGACACCGTCCCGGCCGGAGGAACCGGCCACGCCATTCGTTGAGTGAAACGGTCTGCGCCTGGGCAGGCAGGTCATCGCGGGCCCCTGAGGGTTCCCGTGATCCCTTCCGATATCCGCCATCTGTCCTGAAACACCGGTGGCGGCACCGCCGTAAGTTTAAGCATCTGCGGGAAAGCCACCTGCCCTCATCCGGTTCAGCCACTGCGTGTCATCGGGAGAGAGACTCCGCGGCACCATCGTGTGGGATGAAGGATCACCACGCAACGAACACCCCAGCTCATCCCAAGGAGGCATGCAGCCCAGGAGGAGCATGCCCCGGCGGTCGAAGCGACGCGGACGTGTGACAGGATTTTGCTGAACCCATGAGTCACTCCGGTCTTTGTTCTTGACTCGTTATCATTCACGATCCTACCCTAACCCTGCGATTGCCCGGCGACGCTCACGCACTCCGCCCGGGGTCCACGAGCAGCCAACCCGCAGGCGCTACGCTTCCGCACCGAGGCGTTTGCCTCGAAGTTCCGACTTGACGTCTCGACCGAAGCCGCACCGATGCCACTCAGCGACAGCCAACGAAGCCTCGCCTATGCGGAGCGCCGCAAGGCACGCGGCCACACCCGGATCGCCGTATGGATCCCGAACACCGCCGCGGCCAGGGCAGAGCTCCAGCACTGCGCGGACAAACTTTGCGGCGAGCCCGACCCCGTGCCGCTGGCGGACGAAGCGAAAGGCACCGCGTGGTGGCGATGCCGGCGGGACGGCACCTGTCGCCTCAACGTCGGCCTCGTCGGGGCCGAACTTTGGCGTGTCGAATGGTGGCCAGGCGGCCCGATCGCGTGGCTGTGGTACGTCGGCGGCCCAGCGGAGGCCGGTGAGCCTTGGAGGCCAGACATGATCGGGCGCGCGACAAGCCAGCAAAACGCGCTGGAACTGGCAACGCGCGCCGTCATCGAGCATCCCGACGTGACGGGTCACCAGCGTGCCTCACTGGCGCGCCGCATGGACCGGGAAACGTCCATAGGTCCTGAAGAAGAGATCCGAGCAGCGGAGCCGGACGACCAGCTCGAGGGCGACCGGACGCGTCGACGCGATCGAGCGCTCAAGCGCAGAAGGACAAGCCCATGAACACGCCAACCGTTTGTTTTCATGCCCCATGGCTTTCGTCGAACGGCGAGGACGAGCTGCCCCCCGGTTGCAAGCCCCCCCTGAATACCCGGGAGCACCGGTTTCTGCGCATCCCGCTCGGCGAGCGGATGGAGGGAGATGAGTGGATCAGCAGCATGATCCATTTCTATCCCACGCAGGACGGCTGGGAACATCCGGAGTATTTTTACTCCGACGGAAGAACGCGCCCCGCGACACAGATATACCGGCCGGCGGCATCGAATGAAATTGGCGAAGCTCTTCAGTGTATCGATCGATCATTCTTTGTCGACCCCCACCTTATCAATCCGGAGACGGGCCACCTGACGATCGTGCCTTGGGCTTACCTCACCGAAGAGCAACGCAGAGAGGTCGTCAGCGCTCTGGAAGACGCATCGTCAGCGTGAGCAGGACCTTCGTTTATGACCATGTGGCCATTGTCGCGGGGAGTCTTCGAGCCGGGGGCCGCGGACAGCCAGCCATCGACCACCAGGGCGTAGCGGTTCTCCATCAGCGCGTGCCCCATGAAGGCCAGCGTCGCCGGCTGTCCAGTGCCCTTGCGGTACAGCCGCGCCTCGGGATCGCTGGTCAAGGCATGGGTCTGGTTGGAGCGCTTCTCACCATGGAAGTCGCGCTCGCCGTTGCGCCCCGGCTCCAGCGGGTCGCCGCTGCCGTCCTTGGGCCGGAAGCTCTTCACACTGGCCCCATTCGCCGCCGGGCTCGAACCGATGGCGCCTCGATGGCTCACCGATCAGCGCGCCATCCACCGAGAAGTGCTCGTCCGACAGCAGCACCTTAGCCGTAAGCGTTGCGTGACGACACATCCGACGCGATCCGGGTTCATAACATATTCCTCTGGCTGCAGATCAGCGGAGAACGAGCATGTCGGGTGCGGTTCTGGAGAGTTAGTGGCGCGGTTATGTCGAGGCCTGGAAGGGCAATGGGCTGACGTTGAAAGCCTATGCTGAGGCCCATGGGACCGGGCGCTGGGCTTTGGGGCGGTGGTCGCACCGCCTTGCCGCTGCGGAGGAGGTGAGCGCTCGCTGTCATAGGGATGGTCCTGGTGCTGTCCCTATGACGGCGAGCGCTCCCTTGCTGATGGAGATCGTCGAGGCAGCTCCCCGCCGGAGGCGCTGGTCGCGGGCGGAGAAAGAGCAACTGGTGGCGGAGACCTGCGAGCCCGGCATGAGCGTGTCGCTGGTCGCCCGCCGACGTGGGGTCGATCCCAGCCTGCTAATCCGCTGGCGCCGCCGGCTGCTCACGGGGCAGACGGCCAATGGCCTACGGGGGCGGCACCCCAGTGGCGACCTCTGGGCGGCGATCAGCCCCCGCGCGATGCCGACGCGCCGATTGCGTCCGGCGAAGGACCAGCCCGTCGCAGCAAGCGCCGGCCAGCGCCGCACCGAGTGTTCCGGCGACGTCGCCATGTCGCCCACACCCATCGCCGCTACCGTCCCTGCTTGCCGGCCAACCACCATGGTCGGCGCCTTCCAGCCACCGGCCTGCATGATCTCGGGCAGCGCGACGCCGGCGGTGGCGAGGTCCTGGGCGGCGCCGACGCGTGTGGAGTGGCCGGACAGTTCGGCCATCGCGCGTTCCGGCACGCCGGCGCGCTGGGCCAGCGCGCGGAACAGCCGCGGCACTTCCTGGCCCTGCAGCGGCTTGCCGGGCACGCCGTTCTTGCGCACCGCGCGGAACAGCTGCCCCTCGGTGACGCCGGCGGCGGACAGCCACGCGTCCAGCACCGCCACGGTGTCGGGAGCCAGGTAGCGGTCGCTGCCCTCGCCCTCCTGGTCGGTCTGCGAGCGCCGCACGGTGATCACCGCATCGCCGTCCGCACCGCGCGTGAGGTCCTCGACATCGAGCGTCACCAGTTCCCCGCATCGACACAGCGTGCCGTAGGCGACCACCAGCAGCGCCCGGTCGCGCGACTCAAGCAGGCTGCGCGGCTCCGGTTCGAGCAGCCGTTGCCGGAGGTCAAAGGTGAGCCCGCGCGCCTGGCGCTGCATCCGGCCCTGCGCGTTCCAGTGCCGGCGCAGCGCGAAGCGCACGGCGTCGGCGGAGCGCGGGTCGGGCAGGCCGGCGGCGCGGTGCAGAGCGGCGATGGATGACGCGTAGCGTTCGAGGGTGGCCGGCTTGCGCGGCCGATCGATCACGAGCGGCCGCCGCCCCGGCAGGGTGACGGTGAGCGACTCGCCGTTGGCCATGGCGTCGAGGAAGGCGGCGACGGTGTCCGGGCTGGCCGGCAGCGGCTCGCGGCCGCGCATTGCGCACCAAGTTACGAAGAGCAGCGTGTTGGCGCGGCGGGCGCGCACGGTGGCGTCGGCGAAGGCGCCGTCGGCCAGGGCGGCGTGGCGGGCGAGCCGCTCCCGGACGTCGTCGCGGTCCGGCCCTTCGCCGTCCGGGAGTGCGGTGGCGATCGGAACCAGCTCAGCCATGGGACGCCTCACGTCCGCCCGCAGCCGCTCGAGCTCATCATACCGCCGCGCTTAAGCATTGACACACGGGAGCCAGGGATAGCTGGTGAGGGAGCGTAGACGCTCAGGCGTGGCTGTGAGGGCGTTCCAGGCGTCGCAGCAGGCCTGGACGACGGCGTCGTAGTTGTCCAGGAGCCGGTGGGAGAGGAAGCGCTCGCGCAGGTACAGCCAGACGCGCTCGACTGGGTTCAGTTCGGGACTGTAGCAACCGTCCTTTTCCGAAGGAAAGAGTGAACCGTGGGTGCTCCCTGTCAAGGCGCGCCCGCCCTTCGGGCGGCTTCGGCCTTGACCGGTCCGCGCCCGCGGTTCAGTGTGCTTGGCATTCGGTCGGCGGCGAGCGCCGACCGTCGGCATCGTCAGGTGGGATCAGCCTCCCAGGTCCGGCCTTTGGCAAGCATGGCGTTGAGGCGCACGATCAGTTTGCGCATGCAGGCGGTCAGCGCCACCTTCGACGGCTTGCCGCGCCCTTTCAACTGGACATAGAAGTCGGCGATCGCGCCTTTGCAGTGGGTGGCGGCGACTTCGGCCGCGATGTAGAGGGTGTGCCGAACGTCGGCGCGTCCACCGGCGATGTGGCGCTGACCGTGCGATTGGCCACTGTCATGATCGAAGGGTGCAACACCGACCAGGGCGGAGATGCGTTCTCCGGTTGTCTTTCCCAGTTCCGGGAGCAGGATCGCAAGCGTAGTGGCCACCACTGGCCCGACGCCGGGTGCGGTCTGGAGCGCAGCCACTCTATCGGCCAGTTCCGGTTGGGCCGTGACCCTGCTGCGGATCTCGGCATCCAGCGCCTCGATCGCCGAAGTCAGCCCCTTGACGGCCTCTTCCAACGCCGCCTGCGCCATCGCCGGGGCGCCTGCCGAAGCGTGACGCAGATCGACGCGCTTGTCGACCAGCAGGCGCCGTGCCTTGATCAAGCCCGCCAGTTCCTCTCGGGCCGGATCGGGTGGCGTGGTGGCCGGAGCCACCTGGGAGGCGGTGAACTCAGCGATCAGCGCGGCGTCGATCGTGTCGTTCTTGGCTCGCTGGCCTTTGGCCTTGGCGAAATAGCGCACGCGCGCCGGATCGAAGATCCGGACCGAGACACCAGCCGTTCGCAGGGCATCACGGATCGGCCGCTCATAGCCCCCGCTGGCCTCCAGTCCGACAAAAGCGACACCCCTCCGGGCGAGCCAGGCCACCAAATTTTGGTGCCCGTCTGGCGTGTTGGCGACCCGGATCTTGTCGCCGCTGAAGACAACCGCCACATCCAAAAAGCACTTGCCGCAGTCGATTCCGGCGGTCGTGACCATGTTGGACATCCTTGTGTTCCTTCCTTGTGGTGCGGGCTCGTGCCCGAGCAACCGTTCGGATTTCAAGGAAAGCTGGCCGCCGTCATGCTACAGCACGGCCTTTGTGCCAAAGGCGGCTCGAGGTTGGCCAGCCCGGACGGCACACGGAAGGCGTGCCGTCCGGATATCAATTTAGGGATTCGCCAAGACACAAGGCGGTAACGGCACCAGCGTGATGTTGTCCGGCACGACCAGCGTCCGCGCTCCATGCCAGCCGGCCTGATCGAGCACGAGCACCGCCTGGACGTCCGGTTCCAGGCTCCGGGAGAAGCCGTCCAGGAACAGGCTCATGGCGGTGGTGGAGACGGTGGGCATGACCAGCGCGAAGTCGGCGCCGCTGGCCGGGCAGACGGCGGCGTAGAGGTAGGCCGAGATGAAGCGCTTGTCGCACAGCCCGAGAGGCCGCTGCCCGCGCTCCCACCAACGGTGTGCGGTGCGGCCCTTCTGGCCGATGCGCGCTTCGTCCTGGAACCAGAGTTGAAGGCGACGCTGCGGATGCGCGGCAGCCGCGGCCTTCAGGGCTTCGCGCAGCCCCTTTTTTGGAAGGCGGCCTGGGCCTTGGCGTCGGACTGGGGATGGCGGGGCCGCGTCTTCTGCTTCGACAGGCCCAACCGACGTACGATGCGCGACAGGCTGGCCGGATGCAGCGTCTTGGCGAAGCGTTCGGCGATCACCTCGCACAGGATCGGCAGGGTCCATTCCATGCAGCCGTGCCGTCTCGGATCGGGACCGGCCAAGATGATGGCCTTGAGCGTCGCCTGCTCGCCCTCGCTCAGCCATTCCGGCCGGCCGGGCAGCGGACGATCATAGAGCCCGGCGACGCCTTCGGCGTTGTAGCGCACCACGGCGTCGCGCAGCGCTTGGCGGTCCATGCCGGCCAGCCGCGCCGCCTCCGCCCGGCTCACCCCGTCGAGCGCATGGGCGATGGCGAACATTCGTGCCGCCACCCGCCCTTTGCTCTCCCGCCGCGCCAAGGCGCGCAACTCGCCGGCGCTCAAGTCTTCCCGGATCGGCAACGCTGCTGGCATTCGCTCCTCCCCATCGCAATGGGGAATCGAATCACGGATTGCCGGTCTTGGGAATCCTCCTCAGTGAGTCAGGGGCTCCGCTCGCCGGTATCAGACACCACGTCGTGGGACACGGCCAAGCCGAAGCGGATCTTCTGCGACAATGGCCCAGAATTCGCTGGACGGATGCTGGATCAGTGGGCGCATCGGAACGGGGTTGAGCTGGACTTCTCCAGACCGGGCAAGCCGACGGACCACGCGTTCATTGAATCCTTCAACGCACGACTCCGTCAAGAATGCCTGAAGGCGTCCTGGTTCTTGTCCATGGCTGAGGCCCGGGAGTGGATCGAGGAGTGGAGTACTGACGACAATGAGCAGCGGCCGCACACCGCCCTCGGGAACTTGACCCCGAGGGCGTTTGCTATCCAAGCTATGAGGGCCCGAATGGTTGCGTAGCCTGCGGACCTAACTCAGGGGCAGGACCAAGTGGTGTTTGGCTAACTTAGTCTCTGGTGTCCCACATGGGGCCAGGTCACCAGTTGGCGGGATAAGGTAAGAGGGGCCTAGAAAATTTTGCGCAGAGGCGCAACTTGCACTTGTTGGAAAGCCGGCAGCAATGCAAAAATGCGTATTGCTGTACTGTATAAATGGGCGCGCATTGTGACATCCGCTCTACAATTGATCGACGATACAGTGGAACGATCTGACAAATGGCGAGCGCTGCGCCGTGAGCGCTGCTCACGATCCCTTACGGCCGCGCAGTCGCCCGTTGATCGACTGTCGTTGCTCAGGGAATGGGCACGCCTTTCGGACGGCTATCTGGATCTCGCGTGGCACGGTCTCACGCTGTCGGATCGCGAACAGAATCTGGCGCACTGCTTCGGCTTGGAGGTAACCGGCACGTTACTGCGCATTACGGCGAACCTGTCGCCACTACTGCCCGTGGAGATTGCAAAGGTTCTCGAACTCGACAGTTCGTATCGTCGCCTTTACCGGGCCGCGACACCAGACGGCGCTTTGCTCCGTGGTTCTCCCCACGGCGCGTACCGGACGCAGACGCAGAAGGCTGCGGTGCGGGCACTGCTCACCATGCCTGAACGCGCCAGCCTTATGGTGGCCATGCCGACGGGCACGGGAAAGAGCCTGCTCTTCCAGATGGCCCCACAGGCTTGGCCCGGAGCGCAAGGAACGCCATGCATTGCCGTGATTACACCGACCGTTGCCCTGGCGCTTGACCACGAGCGAACACTGCGGCAGATACCGGGCCTCGAGTGCAGCCGCGCTTTGACCGGCCAACTGTCGTTCGATGAGCGCACCACGGTGATCGACGCTTTCCGCCGAGGCGAGGTGCCGATCCTGCTGCTTTCGCCTGAGCACGCCTTTGGCAGTGCCCATCACGCTTTGCTCGAAGCCGCGACCCCCATTGAGCAAAAGGCTTTCGGGTTGGCGGCTCACCTCGTCGCACTCTACGTCGACGAAGCTCATATTGTCGAGAGTTGGGGGCGTAGCTTCCGACCCGATTTCCAAAGGCTCCCCGGATTGGTGGAGGAACTGCGGGAGCGAAATCCTGCGCTCCGCACGGTTCTCCTGTCGGCGACTTTTGGCCGAGCTGCCCGGCGCGAGGTGATGCGGGCTTATGGCGGTGAGCATTGGCTCGAGATCCACGCCGGTGTCCCTCGCTACGAATTCGATCTCGTTACCAAGCGTTACGCAGATCGCGCGACACGCGACCGCGACCTCATGGCCGTGATTGATTGTGCTCCCCGTCCCGCGATCATCTACACTAATCTCGTCAAACAGGCGCGCGACCTCTACACAGCGTTGCGAGCGCGGGGCTATGAACGCATCGCGCTGTTCACCGGAGAGGTCTCGGACACCGCCGAGCGCCAGAGCATCATCGACGCTTGGGCTGAGGACCGTCTTGACCTCGTTGTCGCGACGTCGGCCTTCGGCATGGGGATCGACAAGGCCGATGTCCGTACGGTGATCCATGCCTGCCTGCCGGAAAGTGCGGCGCGCTACTACCAGGAGATTGGTCGCGCCGGTCGCGATGGCCATCAAGCACTTGGCATCTGCCTTTGGACAAGGTCGGATGACCCGGAGGACGATGAGGCTCAGGCCTTTCAATTGGCCAGTCGGTCGTGGCTCACTCTGGAATTGGCGATGCTGCGGTGGCAAGCGATCAAGCAGCATGCCATTGAAAACGCAGCCCTGCGCTGGGAGGGCGCAAGACGACTGGCGCTGATCAACCTTGACGTCCTGCGTGAGGGACTCGGGTCGGAATCCGGAGACTACAATCGTCGCTGGAACATGAGTCTCTTGAACCTGCTCCAACGTGCTGGTGCGCTGCGCGTGACATCGGTGAACGACTCTAGCATTGGCCCTCCCTCCTGGGAGGTCGAGATCTTAAACGACGCCTTGTTCGAAGATGGGCCCACTTACGAGGAGTTGTGGGCCAAGGTCGATACCCTGCGCACCGAGGAGCAGAAAGCGGCATTAACTGAACTCAGCGCCTTTCGTGATTTGTTGAGCGACCCTGAAGGCGATTGCCTGGTACGTGGCGTGTATGCTCTCATCGATTCTGATGGCATGGCCGCCCCGCCCTGTGGACGGTGCGCGGCGTGCCGCCGCGCCCACGCGCGGCCGCCATCCATGGTGCGATCAGGAGGCCTGAACGTGGTCTGGAACCATGCGGCCGACGCAACCGTGAGGAGCCTCGGGCCTGGCTCAACGGTTCTGACACCCGACGACGATACCCTGGAACACGGCCTGGAACTGCTCCTGGACCTTTCGGTCCGGCTCGGATTCGAGCAGTTCGTCGTGCCGACCGGCAACGGGACGCGCGTGGCGAACCACCTCGCCCACTCCGATGCGCGTTTTGGCTTGGTGCTCGAGCACGCCGACTGGCTGAGCGATGCGGGTTGGACGCTGGAGCGCCTCCCAACGGTAATCTTCATTGAGCGTGGCAACGTTGCGGCGGCACGCCTTTGGGCGCGATGCCGGAATTTGGCCGCCGACACCCCGCGTCTGAGTCTGCTGATCGTGGCCCCGGGCGATCTGCGCGTTGACGGTCGCCCATTGCAGCAGATTGCCTCCCGCGAAGCTCCCTACACGCAAGAAGCCCTGCGCGAGTTGGCTGGCTTCCGTTCCTGCTGATGAGGATCCCACATGGCATTGTTATCCGCTACTCAAGGAACGCCAGAACGCGTCTGGTCGCTGCTGACCGTCCTAGCAGCGCACGGTGGCAGCATGGAGCGGCAGGACCTCCTCAACTGGCTGAACCCGCGCTTTGTACAAGCCGGAGCAGAGGTCAAAGATGAGAAGTCCGCGGCCGATCAAACGATCCAAGCGGCTTTGGGATTGGGCCTGATTGACACCCGGGACCGTTCCAAAGTGCGGCTTGCCATTGATAGCGTGCCCGGTCGATTCCCTGCCTTCTCTGATCTCATTCACGCCAGATTGCTGACGGCGCCGGAGGACGATGCTGACGCAACGTTGATCCAAGTGTTCGCCTGGCTGGTGGTCCAAGCCGAGATCGAAGGTTCTACCCTGTGGGTCGAGGAGTGGAGCCGAAACGATTTTGCGGACAAAGCCAATGACGCGCTGATCGGGGCCTCCGACGAGGCGGGAGAACGGCGCTTCAACACGACCAAACACGCGCCGTGGCGCCGCTGGATGGAGCATGTCGGACTGATGGTCAGTTTGCCGACAGGCGACGAATACCCGGACGTCACGAAGCGCCTCGCGCGCGAATTGCTGGGGGGAGCGCTGCCGCTCAATCAGGAAATCGCGGCTAATGTCTTCCTCGAGCACATTGCAAAAAACCTTCCCTATCTGGATGGCGGCCGCCTATTCAACGGGATGTGCCAGAGGCTCGGCCACCGCATGCCGGCGCGTGCTGTATCGCTCATACTTAGCATAGCCTTGCGGAACCTTCGCGACGACGGCCATCTAATACCCGTCGTCAGCGGCGACGCGCGCGACAATTTCGAATTATTCCCTGATCCATTTGATAAATCGCACTCGTTCCGCGCCATCATTCTGACGTCAGAGGGGGTCTGAGATGTCTAACCAGGTGATCCCCACAACACCCTGCTGGACCGCGGAAGCAGCGCGCGCCGTGTTTCGCACCGAAGCCCTTGAAGGCGACGATGCGATTTTCTTGGCGACCCATACAAAGATCCTGGATTTCAGTATTCTCGGCTCGAACGGTGGCGACATCCGGGAAGCAAGCGAGCAGGGCCTACTGGCAGCGCTTTCGGACCCCACGCGCGCGCATGCGTTCTGTGCCGTCCAGGGAGAGCCGGGTTCCGGCAAGTCCCACCTCATCCGTTGGCTCTATATCAATTGGCCGAAAGGTCGCGACCTGCCCATCCTCCTCCAACGATCCGATGGCAGCCTCGAAGGGGCTCTCAGACAGTTACAACTCCGCCTGCCGGCGGAGTTCCGTCATCTTTTCGATCGTATCGGTGGCCAGCGCCAGAGATTGACTCAGAAAGGCCGGGCCAACGTTTTTCATGTTACACTGGCCGCCCTCTTACAAAACGAATCGGATCCTCCCCTCGAAGACCACGAATGGTGCAAACGGTGGAATCCAGCAGCTCTGCTGTTTCCCGAGAAGGTCCAGAGCCGATGGAAAGCACCGGAACGTCTGCTGAAACTTGTCTCTGGAGAGGGAGAGCGCAACTCCGAGAGTGCCCGTTTCACGGTCTTCGACATCGAAGAGCTCGTGGACGCCCTCGATGATGAGCCCCTCAAGCAACCGGCCAAGAGCCTCTGGTCGGTGCTGTTTGACGAGGCTTACGACGTCATCAAGCCGCAGCGCGACGAGGGACGATCAGCCGAAGACATTGCGCGCGATTGTGCAGAAAGCCTGCCGCAAACGATCGCATTGATGGACGCCCTGAACCGGCGCCGCAACGACGCCATCCGGAATTTGATTGGGGTGTCGGCAGAAGCCCTGAAGGACCTCTTTCGTGAGGTACGCTGTGCGCTCGCCGGTAAGAATCGCTTGGTTCTGCTGCTGGAAGACATCACATCTTGGGAAGGTTTGGATGACAGTCTCATCGACGTCCTGGTCACCAACGCCGCGACCCGACAGGCTGCAAGCGACGGTCCTGTCAGCAATGCGGATCTGTGCGAACTGATTTCCGTTGTTGGCCTCACGCCCGAGTACTACCGGACTCTCGCCGGCAACTACCGTCAGCGCATCACCCACGAGGTGCGACTGGGCGAGGGGGAGCATGGCCTGCAGGACGTTGTCACCGTCCGCGATCCCGAGCGTCGTTTGGCTTTCGTCAGTCGGTATTTGGCAGCGACACGCGCAAGCCAGAACCAACTCAAGGCGTGGCGAGAGGACTTCCGCCACAATCCGGATATGCCACCACCCAACGCATGCGCGACATGTCCGGTCCAGGATGGATGCTTTGCCGCCTTCGACGAGGTCGGCGGCGTTGGACTTTATCCCTTCACGAAACGTGCAATCGACGGCTTCTTCGATGCGCTCAAGGAAGATGACGGCGGTATGACCTGGAAAACGCCGCGTGGCCTGATCCAGGCGGTGTTGAGCCCAACGCTGAACCACCCTGAAGTGATTGCGCACGGGGGCTATCCCGGCGCTCAGATCGAGCGTTCAACGTTCACCGAGCAGAGCCGGTATCTTTCATCGGCAGTCCAGAACATCATTGAACGTTATGCCGATACGCCGGCGGAGCAGGCCAGACTGCGCAGGACCTTAACGTTCTGGGGAGCCAGAGGCCGACCCGAGACCCTGAGCCGCGAAGATGGCGTGTTGGAATTCCATGGGATCCCACAGCCGGTTTTTGACGCGTTTCAGTTGCGCTGGCCAGGAACAGACCCCAGTACCGGACCGGCGAGAGCGCCGCTCCGTACGCCGACTTCAGTCCGTCTGACGGAGGCTGCTCCGACAACCGCGCTGCCAACAGCATCCGTGAGCCCACTGACGCCAACCGAACCGCCACTTGGATCCGATGCGGCCAAACCGGGTCCCACGCCACGCCCTAACACAAAGCCGAGCAAAGCGCGGACCAAGGCGGCCGAGAAGCTTCAACTCAATTCGGAGGATATTCGGCTGTGGCGTGCCGGCGAACGATTGAAGAATCCAACAGAGTGGAACACGGCGCTTTATGAGATCGTCGGTAGCCTCGACCGCTGGAATGTGAGTGCCGACCTGTGGGTCTGGGAGCGTTATCTCACAGCCGACCTGGTGAAGTTGGTGGGGACAGGGCAGGAGCGGGCCTATCACTTTATGGTTCCCGCAGAGGCTTGGGTCCTTGATGGTCTCGAGGCTTATGCCTTGCTGCGTGCCCGGGAGCAGTTGTCGCCGTCAGAAGTCGAGTTCTATCGTCGGAAACTGGCGCGCATGATGCGCCATCTCGAACAAGCGATCGACGCATTCCTCGACAAGCGTCTTTCGATGGGCCAAGGCCAGCGCTGGGATGTTGCCTCGGCAGCCGCTCAAATCCTGCTGCTGCGTGCCTGGCTGCGTGGTGTGGTGCTCCCCACCGCACCAACCGGCGAACAATGGGCGGCGCTTCTCAGCGACGAAAGCGAGGCTGATAGTAATCCCAAAGCGCGCTCCCAAGCTTGGCAGAATTTCCTCGATGCCACGAGCAAGCGGCATAGCGACCTGCGGGATATGTTGCGGCGCATGCTCGCAACACCTCAAGGCGGTTCCGCCGGATTTGGTTTGGCCAGTGGCAAGCCCGCGCGGGCCTTGGTGACACTCATTCAAACACTCGAGATCGCCCATCCACCCACCGAATTGCCATCGCAGTATCAGTCGACAACCGTCGTTGAAGCAACCGCTGAGTTGATCCGTAAAGCCGCTCAGAGCGTCCCTGAAATCCTGACGAAGGAACGGGCTCTTCTGGCATCCCGCGCGAAGCGCTTAAGTGAAATGCTGCGCGGACGCTCCTTGCGTGAGCACGCAACCCGGGTTGATACGGTCCTGACCCAGGCAAGCGAACAGTTGCCGAACGTTGCTGCGGACCGTGTGCGCGTCTGGCGTATAGCATATGAGCGTTTGCAGCTATTGCTGAACACTGACGAGGCGCGGCGCGCCATCCAGGCGACTGTTGTCCAGTTTGCGAACGCCCTTGACGAATTGCCGACAGAGGCCCCCCAACTGCTCAGCCACTTGATCACAGCGCGTGCTGGTGGGCTTGAGCAGGCAACCGATGCCTTCACTCAAGCCGAGAACGCCGTTGATGCCATGCTCGTCCATGTGGACGGCGTCATCGAAACGGCCGCCCCGGGTGGGGAAAGCCTGCGCACGATCCACACGGCCGGCGTCCACTTGGTAGAGGCCGCGCGCGAGGCCCGTCAGCACCTGCTGACCGAGGAGAATGCATGATGCTCGATCAGGTCACTGATAAGCTCGACCAACTGCAAGCCAAGCTGCCACAGTTGGCGCATGCCCTCGAGCAGAAGCGCCTCGGTGACGCACTGAGGCGGGCGATTGAAGCGACCCGCAATTGCGAAGCACAGGTCGCAAAGCTCCGCGCACTGAGCAAAGCAGGCGCTCTTGTGGCGGCATACGCGATGGAGCAGCACGAGGCCCTTGAGGAGGTCGTTGAGAACGTCATCTACATCGGCGACATCCTTAGGGCGGCACAGGACTCAGCCGCGCTGGATGAGGCGGTCCGCGACTATCAGGATCTCGATAAGGAGGTGATGCGCCTGCAGCGCGCGGTCCGCACTATGGTCGAACGGTATGCCACAGCAGAGTTGCGGCCACTGGCCGCTCTCGGCAGCCTGCTTTCCCGCATTGGGCAACCCCAACTCGGCGATCAACTCGTTATGCTTGAGACCACCGCTCTGGCAGCGCTTCGGGGTTCGCCGCTGGACCTTCCCACCGGAATCGCGGCTATCCAAGCGGACGCGACCAGGCTCATGAACGAACTGCACACGTTGGCAAAGGACGATGAGGTCGATGCTTTTCTGCTCGCTTTGGCCAAAGGCCAGGCCTCGCTTCAGTTGGTCACGCCGAGCGTGTTGACCTGGCTTGGTGAGCAGCGGGCTTTGGATAAGTTCCGCGTCCTCAGTACGTGAGACGGCGACCATTGCTGTCGTCAAGCCCATCGGTTCTCAAGCGTGGGGTGTGCGTCAGAAGGCGGCTTGCTCGGCAGAGCAAGCCGCCTTCTGTTCTACCGCTCAAGAAACTGATCGAGCAACCGTCGACTGACGGACGCCGCAACCAGGGAGTCTGACATCAGGTGCCCACCCTGATGCAAACAGGCTTGGCAGCCATCAACGCAAAGGCGAGCGCTCAGACGATAGACCTGATCGGCCAATCGTGACTCGGGGCTCAAGGAGTCGTCCTGAGCGGCATCCTCGACACCACAGTAGGCGGCGAGAAGGCGTCCAAGGGCAGAGTGGGGGGCCCGCCGGGCAAAGCCGACCGCTGCGCTGGTGAGTTCCCAGGCGGAACTCTCACGGCCAGACAGTGCAACCAGTTCGCCATCCACGGTCCGGATCTCGGAGGCGAGATCATAGACGTCGATCGTCTCGATGCCGACATCCTCGGTGTCAAAGAGCACACGGAGCAGCGTTGCCGGCAACGCCCCGTCGGCAACCCCCAGTTCACGGCCCAGATCCCGCATGCGGTCAAGGTTGTTTGGGTCGAATCGGCGCCAGCGTTCATGCTCGTGTCGTCGCTCAAAGAAGCGGACCAGCATCGCATCTTCATCGGCGTTGGGGCAGCCACGCAGGAAGCCCTCTGTCCACTGCCGAACAGCCTTGTCGATCCGCTCGATGAAGGTCCGTGTCGTGCCGTCACCCAGGGCACCAACCTCGGCTACCGTGATCACATCCTCGGCCTCTGATCCGAACTGAATTGGGAGCTTTACGTGAGCGAGAACCTGGCGCTCGTTGCCATGGCCGATCTGCAAGAATGATTGCTTCAGTCGCACCGACAAGCCGTGCAGAACAACACTGCGGATGTACGCGCTGAACGCAGCCTCATCCTTGGTCTCCTTCAGCACGTCTTGGAACAGTTCCTTAAACGTGTATTGGCCCAAGGCCTCGGCAACGCGCGCAACCCGGCGCTCACTCAGCAGTGGATGCTGTGAGAGGACGTCGGTGCGAACGTTCTCAAACAGAGCCGCGAGATCGGCCGCGTCCCAGAACTTCAAGAGTTGAACCAAGCGGCTCTTCAACGCTGGAGTGCCAGCTGCCGCGACGAACAATTCAGCGCCGCGCTGGGCATCGTAGACGTTGAGACCAGCAGCTTTCGCGCGACTCTCGACCAAATACCGCATCATCTGGCCCCGATGCCATTTGTCCTCCGCCGGCTCGGATGTGAGGCGTGCAAGCGTCGCGGTGACAAAGCGATCCAGACGCTCGGTATTGACGTGGAACCGGACGCCTTCCGTGCTCACCCAAAAGCCGTGCAGCAGGGGGACGTTGGAATTCGGAGCGGTGAAAATCTGCGCAAAGGGTACCGGCTCGGCTTGTGGATCATCGACCCGAACCTCGCAATCCGCTCCCCAATAAAGCTGGAGCAACGCCAACCCGGTGTTGCTCTTGCCGAGCCCGTCGCCCGTGAAAGCGTCGATGCGGCTGAGCCAAGCCGGTCCGTGCGCGGGAGTCAGCGCCCTCCCCTGCTCTTGGCCAGCCTGGACCACAGGGAACCCGCGCAAATCGCCTCGGGTTTCATGCTTGATGTGACGTTTGCGGTTCCGATTGGCCTGGACCGGTGCCACCATCGGTCCGTCCTTACCCTCATCCAACGCCCAACCGGACTGCCAGTCGGCCCCGAAGAACTGCCCCGCGGTTTCGAGCGTTAAGGTTCGTGGGCGGCAAATGGTGGGGTCCAGATCCGCCCCGATCGAGGCGCGCGCCTCCAGAGGCAGTTCCGCCAGCAAACTGGCCGCTCCCTTCTTGTATGGTCTCATGAGAGCCGCCGCATAATCCGCTTCAGCCAGCCAAGGGGCGCGGCCATTCACGGGTGGTCGCCAGTGCGCCATGGTGGGGTGAAAGCGACGACTGACATTGCCCGGCGCCGCAGAGGTCAAGCCAAGCACAATGTCCTCGCGCCTTAACTCATCCGTTTCAGTGTGCTCCGGAAGAGCGACGTGCAAAGCCGGTAGGTTGATGGTCTCGAACAGCAGATTGGGGATCCACGGCAGCGCTTCGCGAACCGTAGCAAGCGAGTCCCCATCCGCAATTTGCGTGCCGCCCGCGCACGCCTTGCTCCACAATTCCTCGAGGCTTGAAACACCAAAGTCGACCCAGACCTCGGGCTCATACACGGCGCAGACATAGTCTTGTGCCGCCGCCCATGCCGCCTCGGTGGGGATCCCTGGCCCCGACCAAACCGTCTGTCCTGTCGCTGCTTCATGCCGTGCCAGGCCATCGAGCAAGGTGGCAAGAACCTGGCCACGTCGCACGAAAAAGTTCTCAGGGTTGATGGGCAGATCAAAGCCCGCAGGGTTGATCATGGATGCCGGTTTGCGAAACCACCAAGAATCTCGCGGCGAGTAGATCGAAAGAGTGACGGCCGTGATTGGCCGATCATCGATGCCACGGCCACCACGCCCTTTTCGCTGAATAAAGCTCGCCAGGTTCTGCGGTGCATAGTGCTGATAAACCAGCGTGATGTTGGGATCATCATAGCCGACCTCCAACGAGGACGTTGAAAAGATGATGTCGCTGCCCTTGATCATGTCTTCGATTTGGCCACGTGCCGCCGACGAAATGGGCTGTGCGGCAACATGGAGCGGGCTGCCTGGCTGCAGACGGCCACCCGCCGTTTCCTGATGGGCATCGGTCGCCGCAAACCACCAACACTCGCCTTGTTTGAAACTGTCGCAGCCGTGAGGCTCGCCACAGCATTCACGCTGCGGTTTGCCGGTGACCACAGAGTCATTGTAGAGTCGGGTCCGGTAAGCCGACAGCACAAGCCCTTCCTCAGCATCAACATAGGCGCTGTGCAGGCGCCGCAGCTTGTCGATGGAATCCAGGAAAACAAGGCTCCTGTAGCCGCCAGACGTGCCGGTGCGCCGCCGCATTCCGTGGGCGAGACACATCAAGCTCTGGATGGTTGTGGCGGCGCCGGCAACATCGCGACCGCGCGATTCAACCTCTGGCTGGACAAAGTAGAAATATTCCCGACCGCGCGGGTTGGCGTTGCTCTCCCCGACTTCCGGACGGATCGTCTCGACGGGCGCGCGGTCGATCAGGCGTCCCCAGGTCTGCGCCGGGTTGCCAAGGGTTGCGCTCATCCCAATCGCGATAGGACGATGCGCTGACGGGCTGTTTGCAGCCGCCCGGCCCAAGAGGCGTCGCAGCGTGTGCCCGACCTGCGCACCATGAATGTGGGAGTAGAGGTGGATCTCGTCTGCCAGGACGGCACGGGGTGCGGCGAATCCGGCCGTATCACCAAAGACCGTCCCGTAACGGGGGTTATGCAGCCATTGATGCAGAGAATCCGTTGTCGGCAGGAAGAAAGCCGGAGGGTTCGCGGCAATCCCGAACTTAGACCCTTGCCAGCCGTCAAAGGTCCACCCGCACGCCAAACAGCGCAACCGATCACAGCCGCTAACCCCCCGCCCGGGGTCGAGGAGCAACGGTTGGCCGCACGAATCGATGGGACACGCGAAAAAGGGAAATCGAAGAGATCCTACCCCGGCAGCCTCCCATCCCGCCTTGCGGTCGCGCTCGCCGAGGCGATCGAAGTGCCAGGGCACCTCACCGACCTGCAGGCCGATGGTGAGGGTCGGCATTCCTGGCACCGCGGCCAAGGCGGCCAAGTAGCCGGCGATGCGTTGCGACTGGTTTGCCGCAAGTCGGATCCGCGGATAGGCGATGACCGCGCGTGTGCCCGAGACGCCGCTGAGAGCGTCGGCGGCGGCTCCTGCGATCAACGGCAGGATTGCGGCTTCGGTCTTTCCAGCTCCGGTGTCGGCCGAAATCACGAAAGTGTCCTGACCATCGCCGTGCCAAGCCCGGAGGATCGCCTCAAACGCGCGTTCTTGAAACCCGGCGATGTACGGTCGGGGTCCCCACTGCCTGGTCAGCATTGTGTACAAGCCGTCGAGGGCCTGCACCTGGGCGGGCGTGTCGGCAAGGGCGTTTTTGAGCGCCAGCACCGGCGCGTCGAGCGGTTTGTTGCGCTCAGGTTTCGTGCGGTCGCGCAACTCCACCTTGAGACTTCGCACCAGGTACGGCCGCTCGTCGGCATCCCCTGGCCGGAAGCGCTGCTTGACGTAACGGACCTCACGCGCAAGCTCGGCCATGCGGCTGCGGATGCGCTGCTCCTGCGCGATCATCAGATAGCCATTGGCATCCAGACGCGAAAGCGCCGGTAAAACCTCTTCTGGCGGGCGCCTCAGGCTGTCGGCCAGCGTGGCCACCGAGGTCCATCCTTCGAACACGCCGAAATTGATCCGCTGGGCCTCGAGCGTCTCGAGGGTGTTCAGCACCACAAAGTCGGCGTCGCTCAGCGCCGGTGGTGGTGGCGCCTTTGCGGCGTCCGCCGTGCGGCGGACCTTCGGCAGGTCCACCGTGTAGCCGGTCTTGGTCGTGGCTACCACAAGATGGCCAGCCTGAGTGGCCGCTTCCACATGGGGCCACAGGCGATCCCCACCCGTCTCGTCCATCCAGGCGAAGCGGTCGCGCACGGCGTCATAATACGCGGCGCGCCGTGGCCGCCGCACGGCCAGAACAACCTCCTCCATGCGCTCCGCCACCGCCTCCGCGGTTGCCGGAAAAACCACGCGCCGTTTCGCAAGTGGCTTCACAACCCAAAACGGCCCATTGCGACTTGAGCGCTGCTGCAACGAAATCCACCCTAAAGCGTGTAGCGTCACAAAATCACTGAGATGCGTGGTCGGTCGGGCCAGGAGTTTGTTGACGGTGCTGATTGCAACCGCCTCGTGCGCACTGTTGTCACGGGCCTCTCGGATCGCCTGCAGCACTCCCTCCAACTGCGGTGTCAGAGTGGCCGGTGTCACCGGCGATGCCGCCGGTGACAGATCAGCGATGACGGGATCATCGGTGAACCCTTTGACACGCACGTCGACCGTGACGGCGCTCTCACCCTCCAGGATCTGTACGCTGCCTTTGGATCCGCAGGCGAATACGAATTCCCGGAGCAGTTCGGCCTGATCGAGCAAGTCTTGGTCTGGTGGCGCCGCCTCGAGCAACTTACGGCTGATCAGGACAATAAGTTTCATCCGGGCGCGGGTGGCTGCCACGTTCAACCGCTGCTGGCTGAAGATGAAGGCGGCCTCGGCCAACGCAAATTCCGGATCGCCGACGCAATAGGACAGGATGATCGCGTCACGCTCTTTGCCTTGAATGCGATCGACCGTTTCGACGAAGGCGTCTTGCGCGGCCTCAGCACCCAATGCCGCTCGGATTTCGCTGTTGTGCGCTCGGTGCGGGCTAACGATGGCGAGTCGTTCGCGCCAGAAACTGTGGGCGTCGTACGACGTGGCCCCGTTGATACCGCTCATCAACCGGCGCAAGTGTTCCGTAAGGCGCGCGACGAGCTTGGCCTCGAACGAGTTGCTGGTTGCCGCCGCCGGCCCATTGTGGACAAGCACACAGATCGGCCAATCTGGATCGAGTGCAATGCGTTCCCAATCGGCCAACCCTGTGGTCCAGCCCTCCGCAAACTCCAGGCGCTTACCTGGCACCGCCGAGACATACTCCCCAGGGTAAAACTTCTGCTCGGGGAAGGCGGCCAGCGGGGCGTTGAGGCGGAAGGTCTCCGTCAGCGGGAACTCCCGCACGTCAACTGACTTCAGAAAACTGTAGAGCGATCCGCCAAGGTCACGCTCGCCAAGCTTTACCGCACGACTCGCGCGGATGGGGGGCAACTGTTTGTCGTCGCCGGCCACAATGATGCGGCCGTTGGTGGCGAGGCCACCTAAGGCCATGAGGCCATGGCCGAGCGGCATCTGTGAGGCTTCGTCAATACAGATCAGATCAAACACGGGTGCCCGCAACGGCTCCGCATGAGGCAGCTTCCCGGTCTCAAGCAGCTTGAAGAGGCTCCACACCGAGGCGCCGAGAACGAGGTGGGGCTGCTCAAGATCCGCAATGACGGTTGCGAGTCCAGCTGGGCCCGTATCGCCCCGTTCTTCGATCCCGGATGACAGGCCGCCCGGAGGTGGGGTTCCGGCAAACAGCGTGGGAATATCATCCAAACCAAAACCACCGACGCGATTGGCAACTCCGTCCATCAGGTTGCCGATGGCACTGCGCGTGAACGCGGTGACGAGGACACGGCAGGGCCGCCCCTCCGCCCGACAGGCGAGCACATAGCCAACGATGAGCCAAGCCAAAAGATGGGTTTTGCCGGTGCCAGGAGGACCGAGCACCAGGCCAACGCGATTCGTGGCCAGCCCCTCCCAGGCCGCCACTTGGGCCGGCCTCAGCGGGTGATCGGAGGCCTCGACAATCGCCGGTTGAGCGACGTCGCACAAGGCTCGGCGCCACGTCTCTGGATCGGTCGCCAATCGGGAAAAATTGGGTGCGTCGCGCAGGAACGCGAGGATATCGTCTTTGACCGACACCGGCTGTCTATCCTTCGTTGAGGCTCTTGATGAATGCCGCGGCGCGCGGGGTGTTGACATCTCGAAAGCAGCGATCGACGTGCCAAGTCGGCCGCTCGCGGGATCGATGCAACATGCGTTGAAAACGTTCGCTTTCGAACGCCTTGCTGGACATGCTAAGCGTGAGAAGTTCGTCCGACCGTCCGGGGTGGCGGGGCTCAATGCTGACGCGACAATCCGACCAAGCCGCTGGTGACAGCCGGATGTCCGGATCATCATCGGTAAGGATCAGATCGAAGTCGCCGGCCTTGAGATCGCTCCCCTGACTTTCCGGCGGCACGGAGACCCGCAAGAAAGCGTTGCTCATCCAACGTCCAGTCCGCTTCGGCGCCCGGACATCAACCAGGCGCAATCTTGCGAGGCAACGACCAGCGTCGCGCCGGCGCGCCGCTGGCTGAGCCAGCGATATCAGCGTCTCAAGCATGCCAGCTCGATTTTCGAGCAGTTCAAGCGCTTGGAGAACGTCAAGATCGCCGGCGTTAAGGGGATCGAAGCTCTTGTGGAATTGGAACGGCTTCTTGTTCAGCAGGAGCACGGGCGGCGTGCCAGCGGCAACCGTCGACTCGTTCTCGGCAAACAGCCAGTCGACCACCGCGCGTGTTGCATCCAGGCGAGCGGCGACATCGCCCTTGATTGCCGCGAGGAGATCGGCGGACGGCGGTTGGTCACTGCGCATCCGCCGGATGACATCGATGGAGAGTAGCGACGAAAACGGGCGTTCAAAGCCTGGTGCGGGTTCATACGCCCGAGCAATTCGACCGCCCATGGCCAATGCAGCGGAGACTTGGCGCAAATCGTAGGAGACTGTTGCGGGCAGGGCGTAGAGTTGCTCAACAACGTTGCGTATGGCGGTTGCCGGCAGATGGTGGGCGCCGCGGAACTCGGGTTCTGGAACAAGTTCCTCAGGAGGAAACAAGCGGACAAGGTCAAGCAATCCGCCCCGAATACGGTCGTCATCCAAGTTGCGAGCAACCGCTTGATGCAGGTTGACCACTTCCGCCGCTTCGTAGAAGAAAATATGGGTCCGCAGACCACCGTCAGAATCCTCCCCCACAGCTTGGTTGTGGCGGTCAATGGCGTTAAGGTCGGCAAGGAGCACGGCAAACACACGGCACAGCGCTTCGGCTTCGGCCTCGCGCGAGTAATCCTGTATGACCTCGATCAACCGGCGCTGCTCGGTTCCGTCGCGAACCAGGGAATAGCCAAGTGCAGCGAGGGTGTTGTCTACGGGGTCATGGTCAACGACGAGGTAAAGTGCCACCTCGACCCGCGGCGGCATCAAAAAGGTGTGTTCCTCGGCCGTGCGCAAAATTCGCTGTTCGAGAAGGGCCCGCGCGCGCTGACGGAACGCGTCGGCACGCCTCTGCAAGGCCCAGCCAACGCCGGTGGCTGTGGTGATCCCCCGAGCTGCGGCTAACTGCTCGACGGTTCGAATGCCAAGGCTCTGGAGCGAGCGCTTGCTTTCGTGCGTCAATCCCGGAACCGCGGAAATGTCGCGGAGTCCCGCGGGCAACTCGGGCGAAATGGCGCGCAGGCAATGCTTCAGGTAATGGCACTGCTCGCACTTGAAGTAAATGTGATAAAACGTGCCGTCGGTCTCAGGCGTTACAACAGACTTGGCGACGTGCGGGAGCACGGACCCGCAAAACTCGTCGACCATCCGCAAGTATGGGGCAAGGGCGAAGGAGTCGGGCTGGAAATCGCTGCCGTGGACCGTTCCATTGTCGGGAACGCGCCAGATCTGGCCCTCGGTGTGAATCGCAGCATCAATAGCCAGCTCTCGAAGCACCGCCTCGAGCATGCGCGCATAGAACGCCACTTGGGTCTTGTGGAATGCGGTGGCCTTACGGGTTGCCTTGATATCAATCACTTGGAAAACCGGCCGTGCCCCACTGCGGTCGACGTGCACAAGGTCGGCGAAGGTCCGCTTCAGGTCGAGCGGCAGGTTGCTGAGAAAGGCCGGCCTGGCTGTTGGCCGAAGGTTTACCTGAGTTGCATATGGCTCAGCGCGCTGGCCCCTCAAAAAAGCAGCCGCGAGTCGCTCGTCGAGCACTTTTTTCCGACCGGGACGCAGAACGCCGTCACGCGCCGCGAGGGCGTTGACGACGCGCTCCTCATACTCGTTGCCAATGAGCGCCCAGCCCGCTTCTTTGATCTCCTCCAGAACGGGCACAGCGGCCCGCTCGTCAGCGGCCATCATTTCGTAGCGGGTTTTTCTCTCGCAACGGTACTGGAACCAAGACTTGATGCTCGACGCGCTCAGACCACCACTCATTCCCGTTCTATGCTCCTGTCACAGCCCCTGCAGTGTGCGAGCAATCGGACTGGTTGCGCAAGGCGCGGATGCACAGGCTCTGGTCGGCTTACCCCGCCGCAACGATCCGCATTGGGGTCAAGGTGGTAGTATCGGCGCTATCGAACGTCCAACGTGTTTGGAAGCGAAACGCCGGTGTCCATCAGCAACCCAATATCGGCAGGTGCCAGATGGAGGGCTTGCTCGCGACGGGATGAGGTCCGGCACTCTCCGGCCAAAACTATGTCCAGTGCACCATCTCCGCGCTGGTCAACGTACGGACATGAGGCGGCCATCCAGGCATGCCGCGCACTGAACCGCACCGGGTTTCCCGGAGGCCCCATCTTCTGAGAGACTGGGGTCATCATGACGAAACAGGCATCACCCAAGTACGCCCCCGAGGTCCGCGAGCGCGCGGTGCGGATGGTCTTCGAGCACGCGGGGGATCATGCCTCGCAGTGGGCGGCGATCAGCTCGATCGCGGCGAAGATCGGCTGCACTCCGGAGACGCTGCGTGGCTGGGTCCGGCGGGCCGAGCGTGACCAGGGCAAGCGGCCGGGGCCGACGACGGGCGAGCAGGAGCGGATCAAGGCGCTGGAACGCGAGGTCCGGGAACTGCGCCAGGCAAACGAGATCCTGCGCAAGGCGTCGGCCTATTTCGCCCAGGCGGAGCTCGACCGCCCGTTTCGGAAATGATCGCCTTCATCGACGCGCATCGCGCCGTCCACGGGGTCGAGCCGATCTGCAAGGTGCTGCCGATCGCCCCGTCCACCTATCACGCCCACGCCGCCCGGCGGGCCGATCCGGTCAAGGCGCCGGCCCGCTCGCGCAGCGACGCGGAGCTGAGTTTGGCTATCCGGCGGGTCTGGGATGAAAACTTTCAGGTCTATGGGGTACGGAAAGTCTGGCGGCAGTTGCGGCGGGAGGGGCTCGATGTGGCGCGCTGCACGGTGGCCCGGTTGATGCGGTCCATGGGCCTGAAGGGCGCGACACGCGGCAAGGCGGTGCGCACCACGATCAGCGACCGAGCCGCGCCCTGTCCGCTCGACCGGGTGAACCGCCAGTTCCAGGCGCCCCGCCCGAATGCCTTGTGGGTGGCCGATTTCACGTACGTGGCCACATGGCAGGGCTTCGTCTATGTGGCCTTCGTCATCGACACCTTTGCCCGCCGGATCGTGGGCTGGCGGGTGTCCCGCACCGCCCACGCCGGCTTCGTCCTGGACGCCTTGGAGCAGGCGCTCCACGACCGCCGTCCAGCCAAGGGCGGCGGCCTCATCCACCACTCCGACCGCGGGTCGCAATACCTTGCCATTCGCTACACCGAGCGCCTCACCGAAGCTGGGGTCGAACCCTCCGTGGGCAGCGTCGGCGATTCGTACGACAACGCCTTGGCCGAGACGATCAACGGTCTCTACAAGACCGAGGTGATCCGGCGCCGCGGGCCATGGCGCACCCTGGAGGCCGTCGAGTTCGCCACATTGGAGTGGGTCGACTGGTTCAACCACCGACGCCTGCTCGAGCCCATCGGCAACATTCCTCCCGCCGAGGCCGAAGCGCGCTACTATGCTCAAACCGAGGACCTCGCCATGGCGGCGTGACTCAAACCAAATGGCCTCCAACAAACCCGGCGCGGTTCACACCTCCAATACGCTGCTTTTTTTGGACACACCGTAGTGGCGTGCTCAACGCACATCACAAGCGTGGTGGCTGGGGAACGAGCCAAACGGTGGTCAGGATTTCTCTGCGTTGCGTAATTGGGCGCAACTGACGGCGTAGGCAATTTCATCGAGAACCTGCTCGGAGAACTCTGGCCCCAACACCGCGACGCGGTCACAAGAAGCAATGCGTTCCTTGGTCTCGAACTTCGTGCGCTGCGAGGTTTCCACAAAATGCCGAAGCCCATGCCCGAGTTCGAACAACTCGTCCCTCTCCCACTTCGCCGTGTTAAGCAGATGGGCATAAAGTTCGCGGTACACCGACGCTAAATAACCGGCTGCCTCTTCGAGCGAGGACCAATAGACCTCCCCCAAGAGGTCGCGGCATTCGCCACACGCTGGTATGGCAATCGATAAGTCAGAGAGCGTGCCATCGCGTGCCGCGCCAGGAATGTAGGAGTACGGGACCGCAATGTTGTCGGCCGTTTTGTCTTGGCAGAATGAGCAGCAATCCACGAATTACCCCCATTTTGCGGGCAAACCGATCGGTGGTCTTCGATGATAAATGCAGCGAAGCGCACGTGGCGCTCTTCCGCAAGAGATCTGAAAAGCTAAGCTATTCGGGCACGCGGTCTCTACGCAAGGGCGGATCGCATGTCGCAGGGGAACGCCTATGCCCGGCGTCGCTCACCACCCTCTGAGGTGATGTGGTGGACGGCCCTTTTCCCGAATGCCGGTGAAAAGCGTTGGACGTCGAAGACACCATGTGTGGACGGCCCTCTCGGCGCAAGAGGAGAATTCGTGTTGACGGTTGGTCGGGTGCATCCATGTGTCCGGCCTGTCGTCGCGACCTCTGGTCGCTGGCCTTGATGAAGTCCTCGGATCAACGCCCAAATCACCTCAGCGCGCTCCTGGGCGCTTGGTCCCCGTGGGTTTGGTCGATCCCCGGTCTGACCGGTTCGTCATCATGTCTCACCACCCTTACGCCATCCGTCTCGGCAGGGCCCTGGTCCGCTGCCGAGCCGAACCTCGACTATGCGGCGGTGGGTGCCGCGCAGGTCCCGCCGCGCGTCAGCACCGCCCAAGCAATGCGCGCGGTCTTGTTGGCCAGAGCGACGGCGGCGAGCTTGGCGGGCTTGCGCTCCAGCAGCTTCGCCGCCCAGCATCGCGCCGCGTTGTCCTGGCGCGCCAGCCGTATGACCGCCGTGGCGCCCACGACCAGCAGGCGACGAATGTAGCCGTCCCCTTGCTTGCTAATCCCCGTCTGCCGATCCTTCCCGCCGCTGCTGTGGGCTTTCGGCGTCAGGCCGAGCCATGCGGCGAACTGCCGGCCGGATCGGAACAGCGTCCCATCCGGCACCGCCGCGGCGATCGCACTGGCGGTGATCGGCCCGATCCCGGGAATCGTCGCCAAACGGCGGCTCACGTCGCTGGCGCGGTGCCACTCCAGAATGCGCGCCTCCAACCGGTCGATCTCTGCGCCAAGCAGGCGGAGCTGATCGACAAGACCGTGCAGCGCCCGTCGAGCCAGCTCCGGCAGACGATCCTGCGCCTCGTGCAGCGCCTCGATGGCGGCTTTCGTCCCGCTTGGGCCTCTGGCTGCGATGATGCCGAATTCCGCGAGGTGACCGCGCAAGGCGTTGATCAGCATCGTCCGCTGCCGAACCAGCAGGTCACGGGTCTTGTGCAGCATCAAGGCGGCCTGCTGATCGACGGTCTTGACGGCCACGAAGCGCATCGTCGGTCGGGTCACCGCCT
The DNA here is from genome assembly GCF_022023855.1 of Azospirillum brasilense. NCBI lineage: Bacteria > Pseudomonadati > Pseudomonadota > Alphaproteobacteria > Rhodospirillales > Azospirillaceae > Azospirillum > Azospirillum brasilense. The sequence goes on along the minus strand of NZ_CP059450.1, from coordinate 233,702 downwards.
CGCAGATCGCCTCGGCATCGGCGGCGTCGGTTTTCCCCCGCTTCACATAGGGTTTGACGTAGGCAGGCGGCATCAGCTTCACCGTATGGCCCAGCGCCGCGATTTCCCGCGCCCAGTGGTGCGCCGTTCCGCACGCTTCCATCCCCACCAGGCACGCCGGCAGGCCTTGGAAGAACTTCAGCACTTCGCCCCGTCGTAACTGCCGACGGACCAGAACCTTCCCGTCTCCGTCGATGCCATGAACCTGGAAAACATTCTTCGCCAGATCCAGACCGATCGTCGTCACGCCCATCGCTGGCTCCCATGAGGTGGTGTCTTCGACGTCCAACGCTTTTCACCGGCATTCGGGAAAAGGGCCGTCCACCACATCACCTCACTCCTCTAAGCCGCACGGTGTGAACACAAACCGTTCAACTCTCCAGCCATTGCGCCGCTCCGAGTCGGCGTATGGCTTTCAGCCCCCCGTCTCTAAGCTGTTCTCCCGACGGCCATTCCCTGGTATCTGTGGAGGGGCATCCCACCTCACCCGAGCAGAATCTGTCGCGCCCACGCCACAGTAGGAGGCGCAGTTAATTGCGAGTTGGATTTTCAACGGCTCGCAGTTATGTTGCTTTCATGTATGCGCGCAGGCGGATAACCATCGAGCGCCGCAACGGATATGTGAAGAACATGCGCACGCTGGTCGTTACGAACTGCACCAATCGGAAGCGGCTTGATCCGTCTGCTCACGCCCGCGCGCGTGACCTTACGGACGGCACACCAACAGAGGTGGCCGCGGCCTGGATGGCGCGCGTCTCCCAGGATGGTTGCCGGATTCCGGCTGACCGCTTGTATTGTGGCCGCGCTTTCTCAGAAGCGATCGCGGCAACCAAAATGCTCGACGCCCGCCTCTACATCGCGTCCGCCGGCCTCGGACTGGTCGCGGCGCAGACCCTCGTCCCGAGCTATGGGGCGACGGTCGCGCCCGGCACGGAAGACAGCCTCCTCCCGAAGTTGTTCGGCGCGTCGTCACGGGACTGGTGGTGCGCGGTGAACACCATAAGCCCATTCGTCACAACGCTGCCCCTCCAGGAGGCGGGCTTGTTGTTGGTCGCGCTCTCCCGGCCCTACCTACAGATGATGCTTCACGATTTGCTGGCTTGGGTCGAACGTGCTCCAGGGTGCCTCCGCCTGTTTGCCTCGGCGGGGAGCGACGAACTCCCCCTTTCCCTTCGCCGAGCGCTGATGCCCTATGACGCACGGCTGGATGATCCCCGAGGACCACTTCCCGGAACCAAGGGCGATTTTGCACAGCGGGCACTGCGCCATTTCGTCGAGCGCGTTCTGCCCACCAGTTCGGATGCTCCGGCCACAGTGCATGCCGAACGGGTCACAGAATCGCTCGCTGGGTTGAGCGCTCCCGACCTTCAGGAACGAGCGAAGCGGTCCGATGCGGAGATCCGCGCCCTGATCGAACACCACTGGCACGAGGTCGGGGGCGCGTCGTCCCGTATGCTCCGTAAGTTGCGCGACGGCTTGGGCGTGGCATGCGAACAGGGCCGCTTCAAGGACCTTTTTCATCAGGTTGCGCAGGCTCGGGAGGGCCGCTTGCTGCCATGACCCTCGATCTCCTCGACGAAACGATCCTCGTCCGTGCTCTGCGGACGCAACAAGGGCATGGGGTCGACGTCTACGCCTTTTTCCTGAATGGCTCCGACATCACCCGGATCGCAGACATTTCGCGCATTCAGCGCGATGACGAGGGACTGCGGGGCTTTCAACGCAAAGAGATCCGCAGCCATGTGAACGCCATTGTGGAGTTCTTGAACAGCGGCCCCGTTCTGTTTCCCAACGCCATTATCCTCGCCCTATCGCCCGAAGTGACGTTTCGGCAATCGCGAGGCCCGGTGCCGGCTGGACTGGTGGACATCGCCCAGAGTGGCACCCTCAGCATTCCCGTGCGCGCAGAAGGTCGGCGCGTGGCCTGGATTGTGGACGGCCAGCAGCGCTCACTCGCGCTGTCCCGCGCCGCAAACAACGAAATTCCCGTTCCGGTCGTGGGGTTCATCTCCGCCGAACTCGAAACGCAACGGGAGCAATTCATCTTGGTCAACAAGGCCAAGCCGTTGCCAACCCGCTTGATCAACGAGCTGCTGCCGGAAGTCAGTGCACTGCTTCCGCGCGATCTTGCCGCACGCAAACTGCCTAGCGAACTGTGCAATTTGCTCAATCGCGATCCCAAGTCCCCGTTTCATGGGTTGATCCGACGCGAGTCCGACCCTCATGAGGGGGGAGCGGTTGTAACGGATACAGCGCTGATCGAAGCGATCCGTGGGAGCCTCAGGCCGCCGCATGGGGCGTTGAGTTTCTTCAAGGGCACCCACGACTCCGACCCAGACGCCATGTACCGGACGCTCGTGCTGTATTGGTCGACCGTGCGCGACACGTTTCCCGAGGCCTGGGGACGGCCGCCAACCGAGAGCCGTCTGATGCATTCGGCCGGCATCCGAGCGATGGGCGCCCTGATGGATCAGATCATGGCGCGCGCAGACAGCGCGCCCGACCCCGTTGCGGAAATCCGAACCTCCTTGTCGCGCTTGGCGCCCCACTGTTGCTGGACCGAGGGAACGTGGGAGCATCTCGGTTGGCGCTGGAATGAGGTCCAGAGCACCACACCGCATATCTCCCGTCTTACCGAACACCTGGTCCGTCTGGACCGCGATCTGTCGAGGCCGCAGCGATGAAGTTTATCTTTGCCGACAGCCTCGATGTTGTCGATCCGAACTACGATTTTATCGCCGACCGGAACGGACCCGGACGGAAGGTTCACTGGGACGACGTCTACCCGCACGAAATCCTCGGCTACGCGCCGTACGATGGCATCCTCGTATCGCGTGCCACCGTCGGCGATCGCGGCATCAAAGGCAAATACACCGACGCTCAAGCCATGCGCTTCCAGCGTTTGGGCGCTCGCGTGTTCTTGCGACTGGACCGACCGGGCCTGGATCACTTAGCCATTTTCGGAGATTGCGGGGCATTCAGCTACGCCAACGAAGAAAAGCCTCCCTTCACACCCGAAGATACGATCGAGTTCTATGGTCACGCCGGCTTTACCCACGGCTGCTCCGTTGACCACATTATCTTCGACCACGATCCGACCGTCCGTGGCATGGACGGTGGCTCGGATGAGGCGCGACGACGGTTTGACCTAACCCTCGAGAACGCCGATGCGTTCCTTCGGGCAAGCCGCACATTGTCTGGCCGTTTTACGCCGATGGGTGTCATTCAAGGCTGGTCTCCGGGCAGCATGGCGGAGGCGGCACGGCGCTTGGTTGCCATGGGTTACGATTACTTGGCGGTTGGCGGGATGGTGCCTCTTCAGGCGGAGCAGATCCGACACTGTCTGCAAGAGATTCGCGCTGCCATCCCCACAAACGTTCGCCTGCATGTGCTTGGCTTCGCAAAGGCTAACGACATTTCCTCGTTCGTTCCCTACGACATCACCAGCTTCGACACCAGTTCACCGCTGATTCGGGCCTTTAAGGACAAGAAGCAAAACTATTACCTGCCCGACGGACCGGGCAAGTTACGCTACTACACAGCGGTTCGTGTGCCACAGTCACTTGAGAATCTGCAACTCCAGCGACTGGTGAAAAAAGGTGTGTTTCGCGCCGAGGATCTGACCCGCTTGGAGCGGAACGCTCTCGCGTTGCTTCGGGCGTACGACCGCCATGAGGCGGATCTCGGCGACACCTTGGCGGCCGTCCTCGCCTACAACGCACCATTGGCAGTCGGCAGGCCGTACGAAGACTGCCGATCTGACAAGGCAATGCAAGTTCTGTCTCAGCAATATTCAGAGACTCTTTCAGACCGTCCTTGGAAACGGTGTAACTGTGCGATCTGCAAGGATGTGTCAATCGAAGTCATCATCTTCCGCGCCAGCAACCGAAACAAGCGCCGCGGCATTCACAATCTGAGCGTTTACAAGGCGCTCATCGACCAGCTTGACTCTTTTCCTGCGGACCTCCGGAATGACTCACCTGACCTATTTGGCCGTCAGTGCGCGGCAGAGTGAAACGCACAAGGTTCTGTGCTTCGCCGCGACGGCGGAGGATGTGCTGCGCTTCTCCAGCATCGACCGGATCGGTCGCGATGATGAAGGACGGCTGAGCGGATTTCAGCGTCCACAGATCGCGTCGCACATCCGCGAGATTAAGGATTACCTGGAAAAGCCGGACGCGGTGTTGCCGAATCCGATTGTCGTCGCGTTCACCCGAGGCGTCGCGATCACGCCGACCGAAGGCGGTTTGTGCCGTGTCAGCATTGACATCAGCGACGGCCCTCCTGGCCTCGTCGTCGATGGTCAGCAGCGTCTCACAGCCCTCGGCCAGGCCGAAGCTCGTGACTTCCAGGTGTTCGTGTCCGTTCTGGTGTGCCAGAGCGAGGCGGAACTGCGCCGCCAATTCGTCCTCATCAACAATACGCGGCCCTTGCCGAAGTCGCTGATCTATGAACTGCTGCCGACGGTCGATGGATTGCCCCACCGTTTCGAGGGACGATCGTTTGCCGCCGACCTCACCGCCCGTCTCAACCACGACAAGAACTCGTCGCTCAAGGGGCAGATCAACCAGCACACCAACCCAGAGGGCAAGATCAGCGACGCTGCGATCCAGCGGGTGATCTTGGCATCGCTCAGCGATGGGATTATGCGGGACCTTGTCCGCAAGCCCAACGGTGAGCGCGAATGTTTCGAGTTGATCAGCGAGTTTTACGAGGCCGTTCAAAAAACCTTCCCGTCGGAATGGTGGGGCCATACGGCCCGATCCTCTCGCCTGATTCACGGTGCGGGGATTTCCGCCCTCGGCTATGTCATGGAGGAGTTGGCTCTCTATGAAGGCGCCAAATCCTGGAGCCAGTTTGCCAAAGGCTTAGGCTGCCTGCGGGACCGCACCGCGTGGACGGGCGGCGAATGGAATTTCGGCGGGGGGGATGTGCGGCACTGGAAGGCGCTTCAGAACGTCAACCGGGACATCGTCACCCTCGCCCAGTACCTGATTTCCATCGTCCGTGCAGACATTCGAGCCCGACGCTCTGCAGCGGCCGAAACGCCACTGCTCGACGCCTTGTCCGACTGATGGGAATCGGCCATGTACACCGTCAAGGAACTGTTCCGTACATTGCAGGGCGAAGGCGCACGCGCCGGTCGCACCGCCGTGTTCTGCCGCTTTTCCGGATGCAATCTGTGGTCCGGTCGTGAGGAGGACCGCGCCAGGGCCACCTGTTCGTTCTGCGATACAGACTTTGTCGGGACTGACGGTCCGGGCGGCGGGCGGTTCACCTCAGCGCAAGCCCTTACGGACGCGATTGCCCAAGCCTGGGGGCCCCGGCGCGAGCACCGGTACGTGGTGTTCACCGGTGGAGAGCCGCTGTTGCAGCTGGACGCTGACCTCATTGACGCCGTTCATGCTGTGGGGTTCGAGATTGCCATTGAAACGAATGGCTCACTCCAGCCCCCGCCAGGAATCGATTGGGTTTGCGTAAGCCCGAAATCGGGCGCGGCATGGCAACTCCGAGAAGGGCACGAACTCAAGCTTGTCTATCCACAGGAGGGGCTCGGGCCCGAAGGGCTGGAGGCTCTTGACTTTCAACATTTGTGGCTTCAGCCCATGGACGGGCCGGATCGCGCCGCTCACACGAAGCGGGCCGTCGAGTATTGCTTGGAACATCCTGTTTGGCGTCTCAGTCTACAAACCCACAAACTGATCGGAATTCCGTAATGGTCGAGAAAGCACTGGTGCTCTTTTCCGGAGGGCAAGACTCGACGGTGTGCTTGGCCTGGGCGTTGACGCGCTTCGACGAGGTCGAAACGGTGGGCTTCGACTATGGGCAACGGCATCGGGTTGAACTCGATTGCCGGACAACGGTGCGGGCGCGGCTGCGCGACAGCTTTCCCAATTGGGGCGAAAAGCTTGGCGAGGACCATGTCCTTGATCTTAGCGTCTTGAGCGGTGTCAGCGAAACCGCACTGACGAGCGAGAGTGAGATCCGCCTGCAAGAGGATGGGCTGCCAAACACCTTTGTCCCCGGCCGGAATCTTCTCTTTTTTACACTTGCCGCCGCACTGGCCTACCGGCGAAACGCACGGCATCTCGTTGGCGGTATGTGCGAGACCGACTACTCGGGCTACCCGGATTGCCGAGACGACACGCTGAAGGCACTTCAGGTCACGCTCAATCTCGGGATGGATCGGCGGTTCGTGGTTCATACACCGCTCATGTGGATCGACAAAGCCGCAACGTGGCACCTGACGGAGGAGCTCGGTGGTCAGCCCTTGGTCGAGTTGGTCCGACTGGAGACTCACACCTGCTATGTCGGTGACCGCTCCTCCCACCATGACTGGGGCTACGGGTGCGGCCATTGCCCGGCGTGCGAGTTGCGGGCCACGGGCTGGGCCCGCTTCCGCGATAATCGTTGACCGCTCCTGGAAAGATTTCTCAATGAGCTTCACGATCACGCGGCAGATTGGCATCGATGCGGGCCACCGGATCGCCAGCCACGCTTCCAAATGTTGCCATTTGCATGGGCACCGGTATGTCGTCGAGGCCAGTTGCCGCTCCGTCGATGGCCGTCTTCACGACCAAGGGGAGCAATCCGGCATGGTGCTGGACTTCGGCTTCCTCAAAGAAGAGATGATGGACCACATCGACACACCCTGCGACCACGGACTGATTGTCGAGCTTGGCGACGCAGATCTCCTCAATCTGTTTGTCCCGCCGGGCAGCGACGTGTGGATGTGGCGGGAGGCGCTGTCCGCCGAGATACAGACCAATGGCTATGTAGCAACGTCTGAAACACGGCTAAACCAAAAACTGTATGTGGTTCCCTTTCCTCCAACGGCCGAATGCCTTGCGCGCCACTGGTTCGAACGGTTGGGGCCGGCCGTGCAGAGGCGTAGCAACGGCTTGGCGGAACTTGATTGTGTCACGGTGTGGGAAACGCCTAATTGCCGCGCTGACTACCGAGCGCGTTCTCATCCAGGAGCCGGAAGCGGATCGGGAGGTGATCGATGCTGAGCAAATCTCGCGCTGAAGCACCTGGACGGCTTTCTGCGCGGGCTGAGGGCTTTGTCTATTTGGCTGCCTTTACGGCATGCGTTCCGTTGGCAAACTGGATGGTCGGGCATGTCGGCACGACCTGCATTCCGGACGGTCCGTGCGTACTGCCGGTGGCGCCTGGGATTGCCGCACCGTCTGGCGTCTTGATTGTTGGGCTTGCTCTGGTGCTTCGTGATCTCGTTCAACGGCGCCTTGGCGCGGCTTGGTCAATTGCAGCCATAGTGATTGGAACACTGCTTTCGGCCTTGTTGGCACCCCAGAACCTTATCGTGGCGTCCGCGGTCGCATTTTTGTTGTCAGAACTTACGGACTTCGCCGTGTACACGCCGTTGCTGCGGCGGGGGTTAGTACTTGCTGTCGCCATAAGCGGTTTAGCCGGACTGCTTGTGGACAGCGTCGTGTTTCTACAATTGGCATTCGGATCCTTGGAGTACCTGCCTGGGCAGGCGATCGGAAAAGCATGGATGATTGCGCTGGCACTTCCCATGGTGGCTTGGCTGAGACGCCGAGATAAGCAACTGGGCTTTAAGGTGGCGTAAAAGCGCCTAGACCATATGTTTGCCGGCCGAAAGGCGAGTAGCGGCCCGTCCCACGGCATGTCCCCATCGAGGATTGCGCCGGGCGGTCCGGCGCCGAGCCTCAGACATGGGGGACGGGCCGATGAACTCTACCATTTTCGTGGGTCTGGATGTGCATAAGGCGACGGTGTCCGTGGCCGTGGCCGAAGGAACACGCGGCGGCGAGGTCCGCTTGTTCGGCACGGTGGCGAACCGGGCCGAGGTGATCGAAAAGCTGGTCGGGCGGCTCGCCCGGGACGGGTATCGCCTGAGCTTCTGCTATGAGGCGGGCCCGTGCGGGTACGGCCTGTATCGTCAGCTTACCGCGCTTGGGCATGAGTGCGTGGTCGTGGCTCCGTCGCTGATCCCGGTCCGGGCGGGCGACCGGGTGAAGACGGATCGGCGCGATGCTGTCATGCTCGCCAAGCTGCACCGGGCCGGCGAGCTGACGGCCGTGTGGGTGCCCGACGGAGCCCACGAGGCGATGCGCGACTTGATCCGGGCTCGGGCGACAGCGGTGCAGGTGCTGGGCAAGGCCCGCCAGCACCTGCAAGGCTTTCTCCTGCGGCACGGCCGCGTCTATCCTGGCAAGCGGGGCTGGACTCAGGCCTACCGACGCTGGCTGACGACGGTGCGCTTCGAGCACCCGGCTCAGCAGGCGGTGCTGCAGGACTACATCCACGCCGTAACGGACGCTGAGGCCCGCGTGGCACGTCTGACCAGGCAAATCGAGGGGCTGGTCGCGGAGTGGTCGATGGCACCGGTCGTGGCGGCCCTGCAGGCCATGCGCGGCGTTGCTTTCCTCGTGGCGGTCACCGTGGTCGCCGAGGTGGGCGACTTCTCGCGCTTTGCCAACCCCCGCCAGTTGATGGCCTATCTCGGCCTGGTGCCCTCGGAGCATTCCAGTGGCGCCAGCGTGCGCCGTGGTGGCATCACCAAGGCCGGCAGCGGTTTGGCACGGCGGATCCTGATCGAAGGAGCTTGGAGCTACCGGATGCCGGCCCGCGTCAGCCGCAAGCTGTACGATCGCATCGAAGCCCTGCCGCAGTCTGTCCGCGACATCGCCTGGAAGGCGCAGGCCCGGCTGTGTGCGCGTTATCGCCGCCTGACGGCCGCGGGAAAGGCCAAGGTGGTGGTCACCACGGCCATTGCGCGCGAGATGGTCGGCTTCCTGTGGGCGATCGCCCGTGAGGTCCAGCCGCGTCCGGCTTCCTGACGGCATCGGACGTCGCAGCCGGTGCCCACGGCTGGAGGCGGGGCGCGGTAGGGGAACCCTCGTGTTCTGTTATGAGCCGGCCTGACCGACGCTCGCTCCTAGACCGAGGCAGCCCCAGGACGAAACCACGGTCATGCGGTAGCCAACCCGCGCATGAGAGCTTGCTCAACCGTCGTCTTCGGCCCTGCCTCCTGCCGTGGGCATCCACTGAGCTTCAGCGCCTGGGCGTAGCCAGGACGGGCACGCGTGGCCAAATCCCTTGACGGCAAACATGAGAACAGAACCATCTTTGGACGAAGCGCCAGCAGATGAGGCTGGCGGCGATGTGGTGAAAGGCGGTGAAGATGTCGGCGCGCCGTTCGTAGCGGACGGCGATGCGGCGGAAGCGGGCGAACCAGGCGAGCGTCCGCTCGACCACCCATCGGTGTCGGCCAAGACGCTCGCTGCTCTCGACGCCACGCCGGGCGATCCGCGGAATGATCGCTCGTTGGCGCAGCGCCCGCCGGCAGTGTGCAAAGTCGTAGCCCTTGTCGGCGTGCAGCTTGGCCGGGCGGCGCCGTGGCCGGCCCGCACACTGGCGGATCGCCGGCACGGCATCGACCAGCGTCTCCAGCAGCTTGCTGTCGTGCCGGTTGGCCGGCGAGATCTTCAGGGCGAGTGGGATGCCATGTAAGCGTCCGCCGAGCTACGCGGCGTCGGCGTTTCCGGTGACGCCGTCGGCCTTGGTCCAGTTCCAGGGCAGCAGCTCGTCGATGCGGCTGATCTTGTGATCGGCGATGCGGGCGATCACATCGCGCAGGTACGCCTCGGGGTCGAGCCCGTTGAGCTTGGCCGTTTCGATGAGCGTGTACATCGCCGCGGCCCGTTCGCCCCCGACGTCGGCTCCGGCGAACAGCCAGTTCTTCCGCCCCAGCGCGATGGTGTGTTCATTGTGCCCCTCTTCTTCAAGTGTCTGGAAACATTGAAAGTTGATCCTCGGAAGCGAGGCGGCACGGTTCTCCCTTCCGCCCGATGGTGGCAAGAACCCGTTGCTCCCGAAGGTCGGAGGCGCGGATCTGGTAGGGAGCGCCGGGCACCACCTGCTCGGCGACGATCAGCCCGGCATCCATAAGGCGCCGAAGTCGGTGGCGCGAGATGCCGAGCGCCGCGGCGGCCTCGTACTGGGTCAGCCATTCGCCATCCTTCTCGGCCGACCGGTAGGCGCGGATGCCATGGACCCGGCGCAACGAGCTGACACGGTGCCCGGTCCAGGATTTCCCCTGCCCGGTGCGCATGCCCATCCGGTTCAGCTGCGCAGCGATGTCCGCATCCGACCAGCGCGTCGCCATGCTGCGGATCACCGCCATCGCTTCCTCCGGCGTCCGGCAACCGTGCTCCCCGGTTTGCGGCTTGGTGAGACGCAGCTGCGAGTGCTGGCCCCCGCGCCAATGGATGGTGAGGATGACCTCGCGCGCCGCCTCGTCGACGTCGGCGATGATGTTGACGATCAATGTCCGCAGCAGCCGTTGACGCGCCCTGGTGGTCACCCCCGGCGCGTTCCAGGCGGCCTGCAGGTCGTCCGCCAGCCCGGCGAAGTCCGGCGCCGCGGGAGCCGGAACGGGAGCCGACACGGACGCGACCCGCGCTTCGCACGCCTCGACACGCTGAAGCGCCGCCTCCCAGTTCTTTTCCAACTGCGCGGCGATCAGCCGATTGTCGGGATCGCAGGCGACATAGCGCCGTTCCGCCAGCGTCGCCTCGTAGCGCGCCTTCTGAAGATCCAGCTCCGCCATCCGCCGTCGTTCGGTCTGGTGCTCCATATGCCTCCGCTCAGCTTCCAGCGCGGCCTCGATCGCCATCGGCTCGACGGCTCGCAGAAGTTCGCCGGCGACCGCCTCGTCCACCCGGGAACTTCCGAACCCAAGGCATCGTGGCAGCCCGAGCATCTGGTTCGGGCGGTCGCAGCGATAGCCGGCTTGGCTCGGGCTGCGGCCACGGTAGGACACCGCCAGCCGTCGCCCGCACCGCGCACAGCTCAGGACGCCGACCAGCAAGGCGCGCCCGCCGCGCCCCGACTTCGCGCCGCCGACCCGGCCGTAGGCGTTGGCGGCGAGCAGCGTCTGGTTGCGCTCGAACTCGTCCCAGTCCACGTAAGCCTCGTGGTGATCCTTCAGCAGAACCTCCCACTCTTCAAGCGGCTTGCCGTGGCCATAGCTCTTCCGCGCCCGCCCTCCGACGATTTCGGTGCGCTTCTCGCTCTTCCCGTAGACGTAGGCGCCGGCATAGAAGGGGTTCTTGAGCACACTGATGACATTGCGGTAGCGGATCGGCGTCCAGTCGAAGCTGATCAGTCTCTTGCCGTCAGACGGCCGCGGGAAGCAGACTCCTTCTGCTGCCAGCGACAGCAGGACCTGGCGCGCGCTGCCCAGCTCCCGGAAGCGGGTGAAGACGAGGCGGATCACCTCCTGAACCCGCAGGTCCGGATCGAATCCCAGACCGACCTCTCGGTGCCAGATGTAGCCGATCGGCACGCTGATGCGCAGTTCGCCTCGCCGCGCCTTGCTGCGGGCGGCATCGAGCATCCGGGTCCGCAGCACTCCCAACTCGAACTCGCTCATGCTACCCTTCATGCCCAGCAGCAGCCGATCGTTCGGCCGCCCCGGATCGTAGATGCCGTCGAGGTCGATGACCCTGGCCTCGACGAGCCCGCAGAGTTCGAGCAGGTGGTGCCAGTCCCGGCCGTTGCGGGCGAGCCGGGAGGCGTCGAGGCACAGCACGGCGCCGATCTCGCCTGCACAGAGCGACGCCACCAGCCGCTCGAACCCGGGCCGCGCCATGGTGCCGCTGGCGGAGCGCCCGAGATCGTCGTCGATCACCTCGACCCGGCGGAAGCCTCGGCGCTTGGCCGCATCAACGAGTTCGTACTGCCGGCGTTTGCTCTCCAGGTTGGTCTGGACCTGCGCCGGGGAGGACTGGCGGACGTAGACCACGGCCTTGCGCTTGAGCACCGACGGCGGCAGGAGATCAGTGTTCGCCATCGTCACGCTCCCCGGTTCCGGCACCTGCGGCTTCCATCAGGAGAAGGGCCAGTTGCACCACCGCCGCGGCGCGGTCGGCCGGGCTGATCGTCCGCAGCCTTGCGGTGTCGAAGGCCATGCTGAACTGACGCCGGGTCTTGGCCCGTCGTGTTGATGCTGACGGCATTTTCATGTCGCTCCTCCGGGACGATGATCGCATCGCCTGGAGAGCTTCGCCTGAATCCGCTGTCGCTCAGCTGACGCTGAAGGTTGATGAGCGCTTCCACCGCGACCCGCGGCGTACCGAGTACCATGCCGGCGCAGATGACAGGGTCCAGCATCCATTCCGGCAACACCGTGATGATGCCGGGCGCCGCCTCGACGAAAACCAGATGGCCGATGGCGCGCGCCTCGCTCCACATCACCCGTACGCGACGGCCATACAGCGGATGCCAGCGGTAATGGACGTCAACATCCTGCCCGGCATGGGCACAATGGACGGGCGATGGCGATCGGGCGCATGCTTCTTTCCACCGTGTTCGTATCGACGTCGATACGGCCGTCGTCGAGGAAAGCCGCCAGCCCGTCCCAGTGGCCCAGGGTGTAGTTGATCGCCTTGGCTAGGCTCGACTGGCCGGAGATCTCGCCCCGCACCTCCAGCAGCCGGGCCTTCGGCGCCTCCATGAGCGGCTGGCTTTCGGCCTGCCGCGCCCGGCGCCGCGTTTCGGCCGTCGTACCGCGGATGCGCTCCTCGATGGTATACACCGCGCCAATGCGCGCGATCACGTCGCGCGCCACGTCCGACCTGGTGGTCTTGAACACCGCCACGAACTTGCGGCGTGCGTGGCTCAGGCAGAACACCAGCCGGACCTTTGCCCCGGAGCGGCGGCGGCGCACCAGCGCCTTGTAGGCGGCGTAGCCGTCAACCTGCAAAATGCCGGCGAAAGCCGTCATCTGCTCCTGCAGCGTCGCCGTGTCGCGCCCCTCGGCGAACACGTAGCCGACCGCCGGCATGGCCGGCTCCCGCCAGGGGCGGTCGTCCACCGCCTGGGCCCAGAGCTGGCACACCTTGGTCCGGCCCCGCCCGGGATCGAGCCGGGGCAACGGCGTCTCGTCGCAGTACACCCGCTCCTGGGAACGGATGTAGAGCAGGAGCCGATCGTACAAGGGTTTCAGCCACCATGCCGCCCGGCGAACCCAGAACATCAGGGTGGCGCGGTCGAGCGCCACGCCCTGACCGGCGAACATCTGCGCTTGCCGGTACAGCGGCAGATGCCAAGCGAACTTCGCCACCACCACATGGGCGACCAGGGCGGTGGAGGCCATGCCGCCGTCCACGACCCGCGGCCGGGCCGGAGCCTGGACCGGGCGGCCGGCGCAGGCCCGGCAGACGTACTTGGGCCGGATCGTGCGCAGCACGCGCACGACGGCGGGGATGACGTCCAGCGCCTCGGCGACATCCTCGCCGATCCGGTGCAGCCGCCCCGCGCAGCAGGGGCAGGTGGTGCTCTCCGGCTCGATCACCCTCTCCACCCGCGGCAGATGCCGGGGCAGCGCGCCGACGTTCCGGTTCGCCGGCCGCCGCGGGCGCTCAGGGGCGGCCCGGCTGGCGTTGTCGTTGGCCGGCGGCGCGGCCTCAAGGGCGAGATCGCCGAGATCGAGGAGGCCCTATTGGGGATCGATCACCGCCGCCTTCTCCGACTTGGCCCCGAAGATCAGCGCCTTCAGGGTTTTCACCTGCTCTTGCAACTCCGCCTTTTCGGCGGCGAGGCGACGGACCATGCGGGCCAGCTCGGCGGGGTCTTGAGGGAGTGGATCGGGGGGCGGCGGCATGCCCCGGAGTATACCGAGAAAACCCACAGAAACCCAGGTAAATCAACGCATTCAGCCCATCCAGCGCGGCTTCTTGACCGGTGGCGGCGAGGCCGTTTGCCACGCCAGCCCGTCGAGCAGAAGCGCGAACTGCACCGCGCTCAGACGGATCGCTCCGTCCTGGACCGGCGGCCAGGAGAAGCGGCCGGCTTCAAGCCATTTTGTTGCGAGAACCATCCCCTCGACAAGGAACCTCTACAAAGAAGGTCGGGTTGGATTCGGAGCCCGGCGTCGGGGTGGAGGCTCTGCGGGCGCTAGCGCAATGGGTGGCGAAGCACCATGCCCGAACCAGCGACGATCACCGAGACAGTGACCTGGAGCGACCTGCCGCGAGCGCGCCGGCAGAGGCTGGCGGTTCTGCTCGGACATCTGGCGTGGCGCATGGCGCAAGGCCGGGATCTGGCGGAGGCCGGTCATGAGCCGCTGGAGACGGAGCAGTGGGACGCTGCCGAGCAAGGTGGAGGGGCGCCACCTTGATCGACAGGCGGTCGTCTACGTCCGCCTGTCCACGCTGCAGCAGTTGGAGCACAACCGGGAGTCCACCGCGGTGCGGTACGCCCTGGTGGAGCGGGCCTGTCTGCTGGGCTGGGCCCGGCCATAGGTCACCGTTATCGACGACGACCTGGGATGCTCCGCCGCCTCCACCGTGGGCCGTCCCGGCTTCCAGCGCTTGGTGGCGGAGGTCGGGCTCGGCCACGTCGGCCTGATCCTCGGCTTCGAAGTCTCCCGGCTCGCCCGGTCCTGCCGGGACTGGTACCATCTCCTGGAAATTTGCGCTCTGGCCGGGACGCTGATCGGCGACAACGACGGCGTCTACGACCCCGGTCTTTACAACGACCGGCTCCTGCTCGGGCTGAAGGGCACGATGAGCGAGGCGGAACTGCACATCATGCGCGCCCGCTTCGAGGAGGGGCGCTGGAACAAGGCCGAGCGCGGCGACTTCGGCTTTCCGATGCCGCGCGGCTTCCTCCGCCGGCCCTCGGGGGAGGTCGTCCAGGATCCCGACGAGCGGGCCCGGGAAAGTCTGCACCTGGTGTTTGAGGTGTTCGAGCGGCGGCGCAGCATCCACGGTGTGGTGCGGTACTTCCACGCCCACAGCCTCCAACTCCCCGATCGGGTGCGGGGCGGGCCGGCCAAGGGGGACCTCGTGTGGGCGCCCGTCACCCGGAATGCCGTGCTGAAACTCCTGACGAGCCCTGCCTATGCCGGCGCCTACGCGTATGGCCGGCAGCGGCCTCCGCCGACGGACCCCTCGAAACGAAGCCGGGCGACCAGTCCCGGCGAGTGGCAGATCCTGATCAAGGACCGCTGGCCGGCCTACATCGATTGGGACACGTTCGAGAGGAACCAGCGCCAATTGAAGGCCAACCAGAGCAAGCACATCGGCGTCGCCCGCGGCGGGCCGTCGCTGCTGACCGGGATCCTGGTCTGCGGCCGCTGCGGCTCGCGCATGGTGACGACCTACCGCAACAACGGCCACAGCCTGCGCTACGAGTGCACGCGGCGGATGATCAACCGCGGCGAGGAGCATTGCCAGGGGTTCGCCGGCGAGACCCTGGACGCCCTCATCGCCGACCTGGTCCTGGCGGCGCTGCGGCCCGGCGCCATCGACGTCGCCTTGCAACTCGCCGAGGACGTGGAGATCGAACGCGCCCGGGAGCATCGGCAGTGGGAATTGCGGCTCGAGCAGGCACGCTATGAAACCGAACGGGCGCAACGCCAATATGACGAGGTCGAGCCGGAAAACCGGCTGGTCGCCCGCACGCTGGAACGGCGCTGGGAGGCGGCGTTGCAGGCCGAGACGCAGCTTACGGCCGAGCATGCCCGCTTCCTGGCCCGCCAGCCGGCCCGGCTGACCGCGGCGGATCGGGCCGCCATCGAACGGCTCGCCGCCGACATGCCGGCGATCTGGCGGACGGCGAGCACCACCGCGGCCGAGCGCAAGGAGATCGTCCGCCTGATGCTGGATCGGGTGGTGGCCACGGTCGAGGGCGAGACCGAGAACATGGCGGTGGAGTGCCAGTGGGCCGGCGGCCGCCGAACCCGCCACCGGCTGCGGCGGGCGGTACGGCGCATGACCCAGTTGGCCGGGCACGACGAACTTCTTGCCCGGACCACAGCGCTGTTCACCGAGGGCCTGCGCCCGCCGGCCATCGCCCGGACCCTGGCCGCCGAGGGCTGGCTCACGCCGCACGGCCGCCCGGTTACGGAAGGCAGCGTGCGTGCATGGCTGCAGCGCCGGGGTCTGTTGCCGGATGGCCGGCACCGCCCGACCCTGGTGGTGGAGCGGGCTCCGGACGAGTTCACGGTGGCAGAATTGTCAGTCCGCCTTGGCGTCCCCGAGGGCACGATCTACCGGTGGCTGTACAAAGGGCTGGTCCCGGCGCGTCGGGCACAAGCGGTGAGCCAGAACCTCTGGCTCGTCCGCCTGGACGATGCCCTAGCTCACGACCAGAAGCGCCGTCCCCGCAAGCCGACCAAAGTCGAGCACGTCACGTGATGATACCGATAAACCTGCTGTGGAGAGGCATCATGACGCCGGGACGACCAGCCCGCTGCCGTCCCAGACCAGGATTTTGAGTCGGTCCTTGCGCTTGGAGCGGAAGACGAAGACGTCGCCGCAATAGGGATCGGCCTTCAGCGCCTCGGCGACCAGGGCGACCAAGCCATGGACGCCCTTGCGGAAGTCGATGGGCTGCGTGGCGACCACGACCTTGAGGTCGGGACGCAGCGTGATCACCCCCGCCCCCGGGCCGCCGCGATGACCGCCGCCGCGAGGCCGGGATCGACGGCGCCATGGAACACCAACCGCCCACTGCGCAGGTCCATCTCGATGCGACCCGGCGCCGCCTCCCGAGGTGCCGGGCGGCGATCCTCTGGGGGAGCGGGCGTCGCTTCCTCGACCATCGTGACCGGGACGAACAGCGGTGTCTGCACAGGGATCGCCTCCGCGACGATGCCTGCCTCCCGGCGCCAGACCGTGAGCAGGCCGCGGTTCACCCCGTTGCGCCGTGCGACTTCCGAGATGTTGACGCCCGGCGCCGCGCTCTCCGCCACGATGCGCGCCTTCTCCTCCGCCGTGTACGAGCGTCGCTGTCGCCGCCCCGTGATCACCTCGACCCGCCGATACGGCCTGCCTTCATCCATGGCTTCAAGCCTGGGATGAAGTCTGACGCCATCCTCCATCGTACCCTCCGCGCCCCGTGAGCCCGCGCGCAATCTCGATCACGGAACCCGGTTTGGGAAGAAGGGAGCGTTCGTAACGCTTACCGTCAACGCCTGATCCGGTGCAATCACGCTCCGCTTACTGATGATGTGACCGGAGCCAAGCTCATCACCGCGCCGGCGATCCCAGTGCCCACCGGGTGAGGCCCACAGGTGCAGACGCTTTGCCGGCTATGAACGCGGTTGCGGCCAGTGTCTTGTTCGCAAGCCATGTTGGTCATCCGGTGCAGGAGGCGGCTCCGGACGCGGCCGTGCTGATCGTCCCATGACGCGTCTCCGGCCGGCGCGGCTCCGCGACGCGCCAACGTTGACGTGCCGCCGATGCCCTCGAAAAACGGTCTCCCGGCCGTCTTTGCCGGCCATGAGAACCTCTGCACCGGCCTCACGGCGGTCCACCTGATAGCCCCGCTGATGGCGGCCACGGGGCCTCCGCACGTCCGACCGGCTCAGAACGCCGACCCTGTCCACCTCCATGCCAGAAGCCGGCCTTTGGCACAGTGCGGGCACAGGCACGTTGGCGTTAGGGACCTGCCTGCATCGTCGTCCCCCTGACAGGTGGGAGGTCGCAACACTGGCGGCCTATCCGTAGGCCGCCGTCGTCGCCGGCATTCCAACCGAATCGACGGAGCCGGTGGACATGTAGACCACGTAGCCCGCCGATGCGTTGACCGCCAGGAGATAATCCTCGACCTGCACCCGATAATCGGCCTGCGCCTGGGATGACGGATCGACGTCGCTCTTCCAATCGAAGACAGTGAGAATTCGGCCCCCCTCAACCTCGAGAGCGTCCGCGATGCCGCATATTCCCAAACGCTCATCCCCAGCGTTGCTCACCGACAGAACCACAGCCTCCGGGTGGAGACGCGGACGCGCTGCCGCAACGACCGGAATCCGGAGGGTGTTGGCCACGGTCGCCGCCATCTCGGCCGGACAAGGCCCGTCCTTCGGATCGGCGGCGGGCTCGATTTCGAGCTGCTCCAGCAGCTCCTCAGCCCGCGCCACCAGAGCGGGCTCCCCGTCGCCAAGCAGGCCAAGCAGAACCTCCTCCATCAGCTTATGCAGAACGTTGCCGCGAATGGCAGAGCCCTGGATGTCCTCATAGCCGCTGACGAAGGAAGCCGCCGATGCGTGCACTGGCATCAGCTCCACCGTAGAGCGGTCGCGGTCGACATCGCTGGGCCGCCGCCACTTGACCTGGAAGGACGCAGCCAGAACTCGCCTGCTTTCATCGACAAACTGCGGCGCGGTCTGTTCGTTCCTCACGTTTGCCGGCCGCCGAGGGAGATCCTCACAAAACACGGCCGGATCGATGGAAGGCAGGTCGGCCAGCCCGAACTCCAACGCCCGAGCCCAGCAGGAATTTGGCAGGTCGGCCTCATGACGCGGCAGCACCAGGAGATCGCGCGCCCGCGTCAGGCCCACGTACCACAGCCGTTCGCGTTCCAGCCTCGTTTCTTGGCGATCCTCATCGATCGCCGCATCATAGTCCGCCGATGCCAGTCCGAACGCTTTGAAGTGCAGCGTGTCGTCCGAGCGGCGGTGCACGGCGCTGGGGTACGTGAAACCCGCCATGCCGTTGATCGGCACCACGACCGGGAACTCGAGCCCTTTCGACGAGTGGATCGTGATGATGCTGACCGCATCGGCCTCACTGTCCGGGCGGCCCTCCGCCATGCGGTCCGCGTCTTCCCAGTGTCGCTGCATGTCGCGGGCGAACACGCGCAGCCCCCGTACGGCGTAGGGACGCGCCATTTCCAAAAAGAGCTCCACGTTGGCCAGGGCCCGCTCCGCCGCGCGCTCATGGCGTGCGGCGAGAATCGGCCTGACCCGGAGCGCTTCGACCGCGGCACAGAGAAGCGCAAACGGTGTCGTAAAGCGCGCGCTCCGCGCCAGCGGGCGGAGCTGCCTCAACGTTTCCCTGAGCACAGGGTGGTCGACCGTGTCGGGATCGGTCCACAGACGGATCTTCTCGCCGCCTGGCAGCCTGGCCGTTGCGTCGAGCAGGTCGGCTTCGGTCAGACCGACCAGCGGACCACGGAGCAGCGCCCCAAGCGCCAACGTGTCACGGCTGTCCGCCAGGACCCGGGTGAGCGCCAGCAGATCCTGAATCTCCTGGCGCCGCATCAGGCCTTTGCCCGCCTGCGTCGCGATCGGCAGACCGGCATCCTCGAGCGCGCGCTCGTAGATCCAGAGGTCACTGCCCGCGGGCGCCAGAAGGGCGATGTCGCCGGCGCTGCAGCGGCGCGCGCCATCCCGGCCACGGATCTCCAGCTCTCCAATCAGCCCCCGCACCAGCTCCGCAACCCGCCGGGCTTCCGCTTCGCGCAGTTGCTCGGCCGATGGATCAAGGTTCGGGTTCGGAACATCCAGGGCCAGGACGGCCGGGCTTCCCGAGTCCGCCGCGTAGGCATTGAGTTCCTGGAATCCGGGCTGCCCCGGTTGGGAAAGCGGTGCCTTAAAGCACCTGTTGACGTGCTGCAGAACCGGGGGGACAGACCGGAAGTTGACGTTGATGACCAGCTTGCGGCTCTCACATCCCTTCACCAGAAGCCCGCAGGCCTCACGATAGGTCGCCACATCGCCGCCACGGAAACGGTAGATGGCCTGCTTTGGATCGCCCACGACGAAGAGGGCGCCGGGACGGATGTCGAACGCTTTCCAGCCGGCGTGTGCGTCGCCTTCGCCGGCCAACAGCCAGATGATCTCGGCCTGCAGCGCGTCGGTGTCCTGGAATTCATCGACGAGAATGCAGCGGTGGCGGGCAGCAAGTTCGCGGCGAATCTCCGGGTGCTCGCGCAGAAGATTGCGCGCGATGTGCAGGAGATCGTCGAAATCGATGAGCGCAGCGCGGCGCTTGAGGGCGGTGTACCGCTCCCTGACTTCAGCGCAGTCCTGTGCAATGCGCTCGCACAGGCGGCCAGCCAGCCCCTTGACCAGCCGCAAGTAGCCCTCGCCGGCGGCTTCGTAGTGCTGTTTGGCTTCAGCGGCGAGCGTTTCACCGTCACGCCCCGGACGCCCACTGGCCTTTGCCGCCGTGGTCCACGCCGCTTTCGTCGGCACCCCCGCGCCACTCCGCCGGAACGCCCCCGTCGTCGCTGCGACGCAGGACAGCCCCTTGCAGAGCCTCATGAGGCGGAGCAGCGCGCCGGCATCGTTCTGGTCGACCAGGCGCGCGACGTCGTCCGCGAAGGACTCAAGCGTTTCGAGGGTCCGCCGCGTCGCCTCGTCAGGAGACGCCAGCCCGACACCATCGAACCAGGTGCGGAACGCGGCGACGGCCCGGATGAGATCAGCGGCATCGGCCACTCCAAAGGACGCCTGCGGCGGCGCCGCCGTCCGATAGCTCCGCTGCAACCGGCAGACCTCCTCCAGCAGCTTCGAGGCCTCGTCGCCCTGCGTCGCCAGCATCTCAACGACGAGATCGTCTGGCGCTCCCACCACGGACAGCCGCTCCCGCAGCCAGTCGTCGACGATGCCCTGGAAGATGAGGTGCGCCTCGCCCGGGTCGATGATCCGCGCGCCCGGATCCATCCCCGCCTCAATCGGATAGGGCGTGATCAGACGCTGGCAGAAGCCGTGGATGGTCGAGCAGACGATCTGATCCAGCTGTTCGGCGGCGGCGCGCAACCGTTGCCGCTGTTCGTCCTGGAGCCCACCCGCGAAGGCGGGTTCCAGGTCCCGCGGGATCACGCCATCGATCAGCCCCGCGACGAATTCCTCGACGCGGGTGAGGAGTTCGCCCGCCGCCAGTTCCGTAAACGTGATGGCAACGATGCTCTCCGGCGGAACCCCCGCGGCAAGCAGCATGGCGACGCGGCCAGCCATGACCGACGTTTTGCCGGTCCCCGCCCCCGCCTCGACCACCAGGGAGACGTCGTGGGCGGTCAGCGCCGTCCGGCGCGCCTCGCGATCAACGAGCGGCATGCTTACTTCTCCTCCCAGATTTCGGCAAAGGCGCTCAGTTCGTGGCGCACGGCGCCCTCCTTCCGGCGCCAGTAGGTGCGTCTTGCGTTGGCCGGCAGCGCGATGGCCATTCGGTTGTGAGGATCGGCGGCATCGGGCCCCGGCAGCGCCCGGCCCGCCCTCATCGACGCCGCCGCCGCCTGCAGGGCGGCCGTCAGCGTGCCGAGGGTGGTCTGGGGATCGGGCAAGGGCAACACCTGTCCTTCGCGCGGGTAGAGCAGGCGGGTCTCCACCGCGACGCCGTTCCCCAGCAGGGTCTCGACCGCAAAGGTGTAGAGGCAGCGCTGCAGTTCCTTGCCGCCGCCGAGAACAAAAGCGTGCGGCTGGCTCGGAACCTTGCCGGTCTTGTAATCCGTCACCCGCGCCTGCGTTCGATCATCCGAGACGTCGAGACGGTCGATGACACCGTTGATGCGCAGCCCGGTCCCCGGCACCGGCACCGCCGTGCGCGGATCCCATGGCAGACCGCCGTCCGGTTGCGCTTCGGGATTGCCGAACGGCAACTCGGTCCACGACCTCTGACCGGCGAGAGGGGGCTCGGCGACCGACAGCGCGGCGACGGCGCACGACATCGCCTCCCGCCTCGCCTTGTCCCACATCACCGCCGGCGGCACCGGCTGTTCCGTTTCCCACCGGAGGGCGACCGCGGTGCACGCCCGTTCGACGGCGGCCTCGAGGGTGGACCGATCGGCCTGCGCGAATCCTCCAACCGCTTCCAGTTCCGCAACCGCCCCCTGCAGCGTTTCGTGCACGAGATTGCCAAACGCCAGGGCATCCAGCGCCAGAGGCTCCTCCGCCTCCTGCGTGTCCTTCCAGCCGAGCGGGTAGCGCCACAGCCAACCCAGCGGATCGCGCAGCAGCAGCCTGAGCGACGTCGCCGACTGCGGCTTCTCCAGCGCCGCCACGATCAGAGGATGGTCGCGGCGGACCAGGCCGTCGTGCGGAGTGATCCGCGCCGAACTCCAATCCTCCCACGCCGATGCCGCCGAGCGCGCCAGCGCGGTGCCCGCGAACTCGTCCGCCCTGGCCAGCATGCGGTCGCTCTCGCTGTAGGCGTGCTCGGGCACGCGCGACCGCGGCAGAACAAGGGAGGTGAGGCCCGCCGGAACGAGAGGGCTCTTGCCCAGCCGCCGGCCTTCGGCATCGCGCCGGGAGCGCGACAGCACGACATGGGACCCCGTCGCCGTCATCAACACCGCGAAATGGCGCCGGTCGCGCATCGGCACGGGATCCGGATCCAGGTCCAGTCCGATCGGCTTCAGCAGGCGTTGCGGCAGCAGCGGATCATCCGACGAGCGGCGCGGCCAGGCGCGGCTGGTCAGGCCCAACATGCGGACGAACGGCCGCGGGGCCTGCGCCACCTCGCACGCCGAGGCCCAGACGATGGCTCCTTCCGGCCCGACGGGGTCCTCGCCCCTCACGTCGCGCAAAACGACCTCCAGTGCCTCGGGAGCGGCTTCGCGCAGAGCCGCCCGCCAAATTGCCAGAGCGCGTCCGGACAGCAGCGCCTCACCCGCATCCTTCGCGGCCTGCGGCCCACGTTCGGCAAGCTCGAGAACGGGCAGGAGAACCGCCTCGATCGTCCGCGGCTCGGAGCCGTGCGTGTCCTCCACCCTGTTGAGCAGGCGCTTCCACCGCTCGACCGTGGTCAGCGCGGCGTCGGGCGGCAGGGCGTTCTGCCACAGCGGAGGGAGATCGCCCAGGGCTTTGCCGACGGAGCGCAGCAGCGGAACGAGTCGGCGCACCCGGTCCTGCGACAGCCCGTGCAGAAGGATTCGGGCGAGAGCGGCGCACGCTTGGCCTTCGGGCAGCGACGTCGCCGCCCGGCCGTGCGCGAAGTGCACCGGCAGCGAACTCTCCGCGACCGCGGCCGCCATGTCGTCGTCCCACTCGCCGGGGTCGACGCTGACGATCGCGATCTGATCAGGCCTTGCGCGCCCTTCGGCAATGAGGCCGCGCGCCCATCGCAACGCTTCCACCACTTCATGCCGCGGGCCCGCGCACGCCACATGGGCGACCGACGGCGCGGCTTCCCTCGGCCGTTCCACCACGACCTCACTGCCGTCGAGCCAGGCCGGCGGCCGCACCGCCCGCCATGTGACCCGCACATGCCGCGCGAGTTCCAGCACCAGGTCGCGCCAGACGGTGTCGACCTCGTCCACATGGTCGAACGTGACGGGCCCGAGGAGCCGCGACGCGTCGCCGACGTTCGCCATCGCCCTCTCGCAGAGAGTGGGATGGGGCAGCATGCGACGGGGCAACGCCGCGAGGACCGCCTCCTCAAGCCGCGCCATCGCTTCCAAGCGACCGCCGTGGTCCTTGAGGGCGGCCACCCTGAATCCGGCGGTCCAGGCCTTTGTCAGGGTCGCCGCCGCGGCCCTCACGGTGCCGGGCAGTTCGCGCACATCGTCCAACTCCCCGTAACCGGGCACCGCTAGCGCCGTCCACAGCCCTTCGAGCAGAGCCTCGCGCCGCACCGGCTCGACAAAGCCGCCCGCAAGGCGGGCCGCCATCTGACAGACGCTCAAAATTTGGGTACCGTGCGCGCACGCCATCGCCAGCTGGTGTCGCTGCATCCGGCAGGCAAGCTCACTTCCGACGATGACCGTGCAACGCATTCCCGCCCTCCTCTGCGCGACTGGGGGTCGAGGATGGGTGCGCACATTCGCCTTTGTCAACGGAGTTGCACAGCTACATGCACTTCCACCTGCGATCAGTAATCCTGGGGAACCAGAGCGACAGGGCACGGTCTGGCGGCCTCCAACACTGCGCACCGTGAAGGCTGACCGGGGGCCGCCTGCGGTCGCCACCAGCCGGTTCGCGGCTGACTGCTCTTTGACGTGATTACTGCGCCGCAACACGGATGCAGGGGCGCGTCCGATCCGCGGGAGCGCCTCCCGAACTCCGGGCCTGCGTGTCCTGCCCCAAAACCGTGCCCTCGGAGGCTCCGCACGACGCGTGCGACCGGATGTGACGTGTTCCTCGCGCACAGTGACCGGGAACAGAGGCGGAGGTAACTTGGGACAGGCCATCACACAGCACACGGTCTTGGAGCCGGCGCTTGACGGTCAGGGCGGGCTGCGGGTCGCCGGCAACGGCGCGAGCACGCTGGTCGTTGGTTCGGCCACGCTGCGCATCCTCACCATTGAGGACTGCGCCGACCTGGTCCATCTCGACCTGACCGCGTCGCCCCAGGTGTCCTGGATCGCGATCGCGCGCTGCCCGCGGCTGACGCGCGTCAGCCTGCCGGCGGACGGACCGGGGACCGAGCTTCACGTTGACTTTGGGGCGCGTGCGCCGGAGCTGCGCGTCACCGGCTGGGTGGCCGACATCGACTGCTGCTGGGATCAGGGGAGCGCGGCCGCGCCGCGCGGCCGAAGCCGCCGCCCGCCCCTGGCGGGCTGTTGCATCGGCGCGCTCGATCCCACCGCGGCCGAGCGTGTCGAACTGGTGATCTTCGTTGGGGCCGATTCCGCGCTCCGGCATCTGCACGTTCCCGCGTCGGCGGCGCGGGAGGTCGTGCTTGTCGACTGTGCGTCGCTGGAGACACTGACGTTTGGGGCGGCGGCGGCCGCTCTGTGCGTGGAAGTCCACAACCTGCCGCGCCTGACGCGCATCACCAGCGATGCTCCGGTGCGCCTGCTGCGGGCCGAGCGCTGCCAGCGGCTGCAGCACATTCGCGGCTTTGGGGATGCGGCGACCGTCCTGGCGAGCGCCCGTCGGGAGCGGCTGGAGGTGCTCGGCCCCTGGTCGTCCCTGGTGGTGCGCGACAGCGCCCCGGCCGGGATCGAGGCACCGCTGGTGGAGCGGGTGTCGGCACCGGGGCGCGTTCATGGCGAGGCGGCCGAGAGCGCGGTCCGGCACCTCCTCGAAGCCGCCCGCGCCGGAGACACCCAGGCCGTGGGCGCCCTGCTGCACTGGTGCGGCCGCGTCCGGACGCGGCGCGGCGTGCTCGGAGCGCTGATCGCCCTCGACGCTCTGGCCGTGGCCGGCTCCGACGTCGAGGCCCTGTGGGCGGTGCGCTGCGGCTTGCGGCACCGCAGCGTCGGCCGCGGGGCGCGTCCGGACGACTGGTGGTGGGACCTGCCGCATGACCTCGAGCAGCGCGGCTGGGACGCCGACCTGCGGCTCTGGCTCCGTTACCAGGCGTCGGCCTCGCCCGAGCCGTCCGACGCCCCGGCTCTGCAGCCCTGGCACCCGGTCCACTTCGTCACGCTCGCGGCGGCGCTGCGTGAGCCGGGACCGCGGGCGGCGGCGATCACGACTCTGCTGATGCGCGCCTTCGGCTCGGAGCGCTTCGGCCGACTGCAGGAACGGCGCCGGACCGACCGGCCGAGCCTGGACGCCAACGACACCGACCGGCTGCGCCGGACGGTGCAGGCGCTCAGTGCGCTGCGCGACCACCCGCACGCCCGCGCACTGGTTGCCGCCTTCGGCCGCTGGCTCGTCCGCAACACGCAGGGCCCCGACCGCGCCAACCTGCTCGGCGCTCTCCACCTGCTGGGGGCCGCCGATGCCCGGGCGTGTCTGCTCCGCCTCGCGGCCGGCGACGCCAACGCGGCGGCCGACGAACAGACGCTGGCCCTGGCTCTGGCCATGGCGCCGACCCGCGCCGCGATCTTCCGCTTCGACGAGGTGCTGCATGCTTGATTCGAGACCGTCGGTCGTGTGCTCCATCGCCGAGGTCCGCACGATGCTGGACCTGCACCTGGATGCCCTCCGGGACAGCCCGGACCTCGCCTCCGCCATCCCGCCGCTGATGCTCTGGGGACCGCCGGGGGTCGGCAAGAGCGCGGTGATCCGCGCGCTGTGCCAGCAGCGCGGCATCGGCTTCGTCGACGTCCGCCTGTCCCAGCGCGAGCCGGTCGACCTGCGCGGCCTGCCCGTGCCGCGCGGCGACTCTGTGGCGTGGCTGCTGTCGTCGGAGTGGCCGCGCGATCCGGACAGCCGCGGCATCATCCTGTTCGACGAGCTGACGGCGGCCGACCGCACGCTGCAGGTCGCCGCCTACGAGCTGATTCTCGACCGCCGCCTCGGCGATCTCTACACGGTGCCGCCGGGCTGGTACATCGTGGCGGCGGGAAATCGCCTCGGCGACGGGGCCGTCGCCACCGTCCTGTCGAGCGCGCTGGCCAACCGCCTCTGTCACGTCGAGGTCGAGGCCAATCCGGAGAGCTGGATCGCCTGGGCGCTCGACGCCGGCGTGCACCCCGACGTCGTCGGCTTTCTGCGCTACCGGCCGCAGTGCCTGTTCGACATGACGGGCAACACCGAACGCGGCTGGCCGAGTCCGCGCTCCTGGGCGCGCGTGTCCGCCGAACTGGCGCTGATCGAGGCCAGCCCGCTGCCAGCGGACGCCCGGGCGCGCCTGCTCGGCCTGGTGACGGCCGGCCTCGTCGGCCAGGGCGTGGCCTTGGAGTTCCAGGCCTTCCGAGCGCTGGCGGCGGTGCTGCCCGACGCCGGGGCGATGCTGGACGGCCGGGTGCCGGTGACGGTGCCGGACCGTGCCGACCAGCGCTACGCCCTGTGTGCCGCCCTCGCCCACCACCTGCGCCGCCGGCCGGATTGGCCACGGCTGGTCGAGTCCTTCCTGCGCATCGGCCTGGCGCTGTCGAGCGACTTCGCCGCGCTCGCCATGGTCGACGCACTGCGCGACCGCCCGGCGGCCGACCTGCTCACCGTCACCGGCCATCCGCTGTTCGCCGCGTGGTCACGGCGCCACGGCACGGCGTTGGCCGCCGGGCTGTGCGGCGGAGCCACGGCGATCGCCGACGCGGCGCTGGCGGCGATCGACCCGGTGCTCGCCGGAGCGGCGGAATGAGCGGCGACGACGACGCGGCGGCGCTCAAGCGCCGCGCCCGCGCGCTGTGGGAGGAGGACCGGGCCACGCTGCTGCTCGCGCAGCCCTTCCTCGCCCATCTGGCGATGCAGCTGACCCTGGTGCCGGTGGTCGACGGCCGCCTCGCGACCGCGGCGACGGACGGGCGCTCGGTGTTCGCCAGCGCCCCGTTCCTGCTCGGCCTGTCGGCGGCGGACCGGCTATTCGTTCTTGCCCACGAGGTCTGGCACTGCGCGCTCGGACACTTCGCACGCCAGGGCGGCCGCGAGGCGAAGCGTTGGAACATCGCCATCGACCACGAGGTCAACGCGATGATCCGCGCCGAGCGCGGGAGCATGCCGGCGGGCGCGGTGTACTTCCCCGCGTGGGAGGAACTGTGCGCCGAGGAGGTGTACGAACGGCTTCCTGCGGTGTCCGACCTTGCGACCGGTGATGGGCGTGGCCCGCTGGCCGACTGGCACGGCCGCCCGGACGGGGATGGGGCCGGACCGCGGGACCCGGACCTCACGTTCGCGACGGCCGGCTTCGCGGGATGGCCGCTGCGGGTGATCACGGCGGCGCGGCAGGTGGAGCGAAGCGGCGGGCGCCTGCCCGGAGGAGCCGCTCTGCTGGTCGAGCGCCTGTCGCGCCCGGCGCTCAACTGGCGCGATCTGATCGCCCGGTTCGTCGCCCGGTCGCGGCGCACCGACCGGCGCTGGGATCGGCCCGACCGGCGCTTCCTCGCGCGCGGCCTGCACCTGCCCGGTCGGACCGCATCGACCCACCGCCTGGTGGTTGCCATCGACGTCTCGGGGAGCACGCTGGCGTGCCTGCCGCAGTTCCTCGGAGAGCTGGCCGGTATTCTGACCAGCGGTGCCGTCGAGACGGTGCGCGTTCTCGCCTGCGATGCCGCGCTCCAGCTCGACACGGAGCTCGCCGCCGGCGATCTCGCCGCGGTCGCCCGGCTGCCTCTGCACGGCGGTGGCGGCACGGATTTCCGTCCGGTGTTCGCGCGTCTGCAGGAAACCGGTCCGACGCCCGACGGCGTGATCGTCCTCACGGACGGGTTCGGCCGCGCACCGGCGGCCGCACCGGCGTACCCCGTGCTCTGGGCTCTGACCGCCGACGGGCAGCGGCCCGCGGGCTGGGCGGACTGCGTCCCTCTGCCGGCCCGGCCGTGCGCCGCGCCGTCCAGCGAAACGCTGTGAGACGCCACGCCGATCCGGCGCAGCCGCTCCGGTCCGAGCGGTGTGCCGCGTGGCTGGCCGGAGGCGCACGAGCGTTCAAAAGCACGCAGCCAGAAGGAAACGAGCAATCATTCGGCGCGCATCAGCGCGTCGTCGGGAGTGCAGCCCTCCTCCCCGATGTCCTGCCGCATCGGCTCCTTCGACGCCGCCGTGCACACCGACGTCGTGCTCGCGGCGAACGATGCCGAGGCGGCAGACCGGCTGCTCCTGCGCGGTGGTGGCGGAACCGCCTTCCGGCCGGCCCTGAATGCCCTGACCGCCCCCGACCTGCCGAACGGGCTGGTCGCCCTGACCGACGGGCTGGGCTGCGTGCCGCCGGCCCCGCCCGGATTTCCCGTGCTTTGGGTGCTCACGCCGGCCGGACAGCCTCCGGCCGCCTGGGCCCAATCCGTATCCCTGCCGGCGCACCGCTGGGGCCGTCGCCGGTCCCCGCCCTCGCCCACCCCCATTCGTCTGCGGAGACAATGCTCGTGACCCTGCCCCCCGATGTTCTCGACCGTGCCCTCGGCAGCGTCGTCGGCCTCACCGTCGGCAAGACGGTGGAGTTCCAGCCGCGCGGCTTGTTCCCGCCCGTCACCGACATGGTGGGCGGTGGGCCGTTCCGCCTTACCGCCGGACAGTGGACGGACGACACGTCGATGGCGCTTTGCCTGGCCGGGAGCCTGCTGTACGCTCCCACGCGCGATCCTCGCGACCTGATGGACCGCATTTTTCGCTGGGCCGAGGAGGGCTACAATGCCTCGACCGGACGGTGCTTCGACGTTGGCCGCACCACGTTGAGCGCAATCGCGCGTTTCCGGCGCACCGGGGATCCGCTGACCGGCGCCAGCGATCCGCGGAAAGCCGGCAACGGCTCGATCATGCGCCTCGCACCGGTGGTCGCGCGGTGGCATGACCCGCCGACCGCCGAGCGGGTCGCCCGCGCGCAGCGCGTCACCACCCTCGGCGCGGCGGAAGCGGTTGACGCGTGGGCGCTGCTGGCGCGGGTTCTGGGCGCCGCCATCACCGGATCACGGGCTGACGCGCTCGCCGCGCCGGCCCACCCCGGCCTGGTGCCCGAGCATCCCGGCGATCGCCGCAGGCGCCTGGCGCGGGACGCCGTCGCGTCCACCGGCTACGTCGAGCA
The DNA here is from genome assembly GCF_022023855.1 of Azospirillum brasilense. Taxonomy (NCBI): domain Bacteria; kingdom Pseudomonadati; phylum Pseudomonadota; class Alphaproteobacteria; order Rhodospirillales; family Azospirillaceae; genus Azospirillum; species Azospirillum brasilense. Next base: position 204,588 of record NZ_CP059450.1, on the reverse strand, counting down.
CACTCTGGAAGCGGCCTTCTGGTGCTGCGCGCACACCCGGACCTTCGAGGAGGCGCTCCTCGCCGGGGTCAACCTTGGCCACGACGCCGACACGGTCGTGACGGTGACCGGCCAGATCGCCGGCGCGCGGTACGGTCCGACCGGCATTCCGCCACGCTGGGCCGCGCGCCTGCACGACCGTGAGCGCATTCTGGCGCTCGGGCGGGCGCTTGTCGAAGCGTCCGGCGCGCTACCCGGCTCGGCCGGTGCACCCAGCTGAACAGAGTTCCGAGCAAACGAGGCGAGCATGCGCATTTTTCACGTCTCCGATCTTCACCTGGACAACGCGATGAGCGGCGGCCCGTTCGGCTGGCTGGGGCGCTTCGACGTTTCCGCCTATGCCGGTGGTTCCGACGACACCCTGGTCGTCGCCGGGGACACCGCCGAGCAGGTCGATGACGCCATCGACGCCCTCAACGCGGCCGCCCGGCGTTTCCGCAGCGTGGTGGCGACGTGGGGCAATCACGAGAAGGGACTCCCGACCCACGCCCGCGCGCCCAACCTCCACGTCCTCGACCTGCAGGCCCAGGGCCTGCACATTGATCCCGTGACGCGCGTCGGCTACGTCGGAGGATGCCTCACTCCGGCCGACGACGGCCAGTTCACCCGGACCGAAGAGGGTCTGCGCAGCCTTGAGGCTGCCGCGGCCGTCGATCGCATCGTGATCGTCTCCCATTTCGTCCCAACACCGCGCATCGGCCCCCTCGTCGGCCTAGACCTGCGGGAGAAATGCAACAATCTGCTCGAGCGCGTGCCCCCCAAGGCGACCAAACCCACCGCCGTCGTCTTCGGCCATGCGCATATTGAGATCGACGCCACCCTCGACGGCGTCCGTCTGGTGAGCAACCCGCGCGGCTACCGACGACAGCGTCGCGACCAGACGCTTTTCCGGGATTTCAAAGAACTGGCCGTGGTGGCGTGAGCCCCCGTTGCGGTCGACACGGTCGCCGGCGATGACGGCCTGCGACGTGCCCGGTGGCCTCAGTCCGGCGCGGGCCACGGCTCGCGCCGCCGCACCGATGCGCATCGCCGGCTGTCGCCGCAACACCGTCTTGTGAGGCGATGTCTGCAGGGCCGGCACGGCAACGCCTGCGGCGCAGACCGCCCCTGTTGAACCCAGAGAAAGACCGCAAGCGATGATCAGCGTCACCCTTTCGCCTTGGGTCTTTTCGCATCGGCTGGTCGTCGGCGCCACCGAAGAGTTCGCCGTCGGCGACGTCCACGGGCACGCCGACCTGCTTGAGGCCGTGCTCGAGACGGTGGCTCGCCTTGCGGGCGGTCGCCCGTCCACGCGGCTGACGTATCTCGGCGATCTGATCGACCGAGGACCGGACAGCCGGCGGTGTTTGGAACTCGCGGCCCGCTCCGCACGTGACCACGGTGTCGGCGCCATGCATCGCCTGATGGGAAACCACGAACAGATGATGCGCCTGTTCATGGAGGGGCATCCGTGTCTGTTCACGTGGTGCGCCAACGGCGGCGGGGCGGCGCTGAACAGCTTTGGCATCGACATGGACGAGGTCGAACGGGCGCTCGCTCGCAAGCACCCCTCCAGGAGCGGCTGGATGTTCGAGGCGGCTTTGCAGGACGACGTCCGAGACCGGCTGGCGGCCGTGGTGCCCGCTCCGGTGACGGCCATGCTGTCGGCCATGACCGGACATCGTCGGGTTGGCAAGACGCTGTTCGTCCACGCCGGAATCGACCCGCGGACGGACACTTTCCAGACCCTTCAGCAACCGTGGGACGCGCTGGTTGACCACCACTGGGCCTGGATTCGAGAGCCGTTTCTCAGCCACCGTGCCGAAACCTTTGCCGAGGACTTGCTGGTCGTTCACGGACACACGCCCGAGCCGGAGGTGCTGGACACGGAACAGCGGGCACCGGGAGGTGGACACCGCCTGCGGTGTGGGCGCCTGAACCTTGATGCCGGGTCCTATTGCACGGGCCGTGTCGCCGCCTCCCAGCTGTGTGATGGCCGGTATCGTTTGATCGTTGCCCGGCGTTGTGCGGACAGCGGTCCGGAACCGCACGGCCCGGACCCGGCCTGTGAATTCGCACAGACATGAGTCCCCAGTCACAGCACCCGACGTCCGCTCTCCGGGCCGCGCAATTCTTGAAAGCGTCGCGGCGTAACGACGCCGTTCAAGAAGCTGTTCGCAGCAGGGACGTCCCGGCAGGTGCTGATGGGCTGCTACTTTGAGCTGAAGAGGGATGACTGCGCCGGGTGAGCGGTCCGCTGCATCTGCGGCCCTTCCACCGCCTGGAGCAGCATCTTAAGGGCACCGCTGTGGACCGGCGTCCAAGCCTGGGCCACGAGCTGAGATCGATCAAGCTGCCGATTTTTCGACGATTTCGAACTCTCAGGATGACCTCCATAGGCGCTGATGGAAGACCACCTATGGAGCATGATTTATGATCCGATCCAATTCGATAGAGAGCGCTGCACCGTAGCCTGGGCTTGGACAGCGATCCACAGCCGGAGGCCGAACTGTCCGCCACGGACCGTGATGCCGTTCGGCGAGGCCGCTCTACCGTGGCGATGGCCCTGCATGGTCAAGGCTGGCCGATGGAGCGGACCGCGCGCACGCTCGGCGTCAATCGCAAGACCGTGCGCGGCTGGGTGAATTTCTCATGTCGTCTGACACCGACCGTGACGGCGTTCTCTGCGTCCTGAGCGGACAACGGCGCGCCGCGCGGCAACCCCACCCGAGCCCCGGATGCGTCGGATGACGGTGCCGGGACCGACGCTGTTCGACGGCATGCTGATCGCCTTGCTCCGCCCGATCGGCCTCTTCGGACCTCCGGAGGCGCGCGCGCAGGCGGTCGCGGACATCCGCGACTCCGCCACGGACCTCGACCGGCAAAGGGACGAGGACCGGGCGGCCAGGGCAGCCGGCCCCAACGCCGTGGCCCACCTCGAACAGCGCATTCTCGCCGAGGAGGCGACGCGCCGAGCCGAAAGCCGCGCCGCCGGCTTCGACGAGGGCGGCCTCGAGGCGCTTGACCTCGCCCGTTGCATCGATCGAGTGATGCCCGGCCTTGTCCGGATGCCGAATGGCCGGCCCAACTGATGCCCCGCGCGCCGAAAGGAAACGCCGGAACGGCACGGCGCTGCGGCGCCACGGTACGCAAACGCCATCCGTGCCGGCTTGTCGGCCGCTCACCGGGGAACGGCGGCCAGGAAGGGCGAGCGGCAGCCTCCTCGGGCGGCACCCTGGCCGTCGTCCGGGACGACCGCTATCGTTCCCACGCCCCCCTCGCCGGCACAGGCCCGATTCCCTCCAAGACCGCTCATGAACCATCCCATCCCTTCATCCTTGTGGGACGCCCACGCCGGGACCGTCTTCGCCGTCTTCGATGGACGGCAGGAGACTGCCATCACGATCGGGACATCGTGTTCTCGCGTTGATCGGCTGCTGATGATCAGGGGAGTGCACCGCGCGGCCTTCGTCACCGCCTGGGCGCCGCGCAGCCGACCGTGCAGCCGGGTGGCGAACCGGCGGCCCCACCAGCGCTTGCGGGGCATAATCGGCCGGCGGGGCCGGCGCCGCCTGCCCGGAGAAGGGCGGTCGCCCCAAGCCGAGCGGGCAAGCGAGCCAAGCCTGCTGATCCTCGGAACGCCACTCCGCGACGCCGCAATCCTGGGCCGTTCCTTCGGCCAGAACGCCGTCGTGTTCGTTGAACGCGGCCGCCCGGCGCGTCTGGTTCCATCCCGCTGACCGACGGCACCTCCATGGACCACGCGGACGTTGGCCGGATGCGCCGGCTGTCCGGGGGGCGCTCGCACCCTCGGCCGCGCCCACCATGGGCGCGGCTCCGGGCGGTCGGCTGCGACCGGATCTGACGCGGCGTGCGTGGACGATGACGCGGTGTGCCACCACCGAGGAGCCCCTGCATGACCGAACCCCCGATGCCCTCCGCTGTCCCGTTCGACCTTCGCCCCGTGCTCGAGGCCGCCGTGCAGGCCGCGCTCGACGCCGGCGCCCACCTGCGCGCCGAGCTGCACCGGCCGGGCGGTCCCCGTGGCGCTGAGGGGCACATGCCCGCCGACGAGGAGGCCGAATGGATGATCCGGCGGCGTCTGCTCGCCGTTCTGCCCTGCAGCTATCGCGGCGAGGAGACCGGGGCGGTCGAGCAACCGGGCGCCCCGCACCGCTGGCTGGTCGATCCGCACGACGGAACCTCGGCCTTCCTCAAGGGCTACCGTCGCGGCACGGCGGTGTCGATCGCGCTCCTGCGCAACCACGTCCCCGTGCTCGGCGTCGTCTACGCCTTCGCCTTTCCCGACGACGGCGGTGATCTCATCGCCTGGGCGGAGGGCTGCGGGCCGCTGCGGCGCAACGGCCTGCCGATCGAAACCGACCTGTCCGGTGGCCGGCTCGCGCCGGGGAGCATCGTCATCGTCTCGCAGGCGGCGTGGCGGCGAACCGAGGCCAACCAGACGTGCGTGCAACCCGGTCGGTTCCTCCCGCTGCCGAGCATTGCCTACCGGCTCGCCCGGGTGGCCGCCGGCGATGCCATTGCCGGCGTTTCGCTGGCGGCTCCCTGCGAATGGGACTTTGCCGCCGGGCACGCATTGCTGCGTGCGTCCGGCGGAACCCTCGTCGACGAGCGCGGACACGCCATCCGTTACGACGATCACGACCGCGGCGCGACGCGGTGGTGTTTCGGCGGCGCGCCGGAGGCGGTCGACGACCTGCGGCGGCGCCCATGGTCCTCGGTCCTGCCGGGTGCGGCTTCGATGGCGAAGACGAGCCCACGGGGGGATTCGGTCGATTGGCCGCGCGCGGCCGACCCGGCGTGTCTGGCCCGTGCCCAGGGATGCCTGCTCGGGTTGCTGGCCGGCGACGCCCTCGGTTCGCGCGTCGAGTTCGAAAGCGCCGCCGCGATCCGCGCCCGCCATCCCGACGGCGTCCGCGACCTGGTGGACGGCGGGACGTGGAACACGATCGCCGGCCAGCCGACCGACGACGGGGAACTGGCTCTCGCCCTGGCGCGCGCGATCATCGCCGCCGGCCGGTACGACGCCGATCGGGTCCTCGACGCCTACGTCGACTGGTTCCATTCGGCGCCGTTCGACATCGGCGGCACGACGGCGACCGCGCTGGAAGCCGCGGCGCGCGTTGCCTCCCCGGCGCGGCGGGAGGCGGCGCACCGGGCGGCCAGCGCCGTCAGCCAGGCCAACGGGTCGCTGATGCGCGTGGCCCCGATCGGGCTGCTGCACGCCGGACGGCCGGACCAGGCCGCCGAAGCGGCACGGGCCGACAGCGCGCTGACGCACCCGCACCCGGTCTGCGCCGAGGCCTGCGCCGCCCTGACCGCCGGCATCGCGGTCGCGGTGACCGGTGCCGACCGCCGGGACGTCTACGAGGCGGCGCTGCGGGCCGTGCGGAACGATCGCGCCCCCAGCGTCACCGGCGCTCTTCGCGCCGCCGCCGCGCCGCCCGCCGATTTCGAGACGCACCAGGGATGGGCGCTCATCGCGCTGCAGAACGCCTTTCACCGGCTGCTGGCCGGTGCGTCCCTGCAGGACGGTGTGATCGCCACCGTGTCCTGCGGCGGCGACACGGACACCAACGCCGCCATCGCCGGCGCGCTGCTGGGGGCTGTCGAGGGCCGCGCCGGCGTGCCCGAGCGGTGGGCGACGGCCATCCTCACCTGCCGGCCATCCGCCCGCGCCGGTGCCCGCCGGGTCCGGCCGCCGCATTTCTGGCCCGACCGCGCGTTGGAGATCGCTGAGGCCCTGCTCGCCACCGGGCCTGTCACGTCCCGGACCGCGGCCTCCGCCAGCGGCGGCCCGGGCACGTGACGACGGGCGGGCGGTGCGGAGCGTCCCCGCTCCTGCCCGATCCATCCGGCGCGCGCGCCGCGCGCGTTGTGGCCCGCGGCGGGTCACGCCCGCCCGCCGGAGCGGGTGGCCATGGAGCCCCGTCGTCAGGACCGGCAGGCCGCGGCAATCTTCCCGAACCGGGCGAACAGCGGGTTCTTGCGCGCCATGAGGAGTTCCAGGCGCCACGTCGCCCGGGTCATGCCGCAATACAGGACGGGAAGGGCGCGTGCCGCCGGTGTCGGACCATCGTCCGACCGGTCATGCATCGGGTCGACGTCGGTCAGGATGACGACCGGCGCCTCGAGTCCCTTGTAACGCCAGATCGAGTCGCAGAGCAGATGACCGCTGGTGAACTGCGGTCGGCCGGCGGCATCGTAGCCCTGAAAGCGGCGGAGGGCGACCGCTGCCAGACGCTCCGACGTGCGGAAGACCGCGTGATCGAGCCCGCGCGCGCTCAACACGACGATCTGGTCGGCCGCGAAGCCGCGCCTCAGACAGGTGTCGATGCGTTCGGCCAGAAGCGCCAGCTGCTGGGCCTCGGTGCCGTAGTCAAAGACGTACACGCCCTCGCCGGGAACCGGGTTCAGGCAGTTGAACGGAACGCCGAGCGCGCGCTGCACGAAGGACGCGATGCGCAGCGGCGTGCGGAAATTTCCGTCGGCGTGGAAGGTGACGAAGCCGTCCTTGCGAAAGGCCGGCTTGCCATACAGGTTCTGTCGCCAGTCTTCGAGCCACACGATGTCGGCATCCTCGCGCAGGAAGAAGCGCAGGATCTGAAACTGTCCGGGCTCGAAGTCCTGGCCTTCGTCGACGATCAGGCCATCGAACAGCCACGCGCCGCTTGGCGGCTCGGTGATGATCAGGGCTTCCATGCGCTCCAGGAAGTTCGACCAGAAACCCGCCTGCCCGGCCTGGGCAAAGTCGATGGTCTCGCCCCGGCTTTCCATGAATTCCCGGCAAAACCCGAGGATGGTTGCCACCTTGGCCTTGCCCCCGATCCGCTCCTGGAGCGCCGCCGCCAGCGCGTTGTTGAAGCACACCAGAAGCGTCTGCCGTTCCGCACCCGACCAGCGCTCGACGTAATGGCGGGCAATGTCGGTTTTGCCGCATCCCGCGGTTCCTTCCACGCGCAGACGCAACGGCTGCATTTCGAAGCGGCGCAACGCGTCGACCAGCCCGCCGGTGAGCCGCTCCGCACTGATGCGGTGCAACTCCATCTGGCGTTCCTTCGACACCGTCAGCTGGAACTGATTGCGCAGGAACTCGATGACCCGCTGATGCTGCGGACCGTGCTTGCTTCCCCCCGTTCCCCGCCCCAGGCACTTTTCGATGATGGTCACCAGCTGCGGCGCCCGCGGCCGGTCCACGACCAGCTCGCGCGGGAGCGCGGCCGCGTTGATGCTGCCCAGCGTGTGGTCGGGGCAGTAGAGGAGCATCGACAACGCCAGCCTGCCCCCGGTTGCCTTGCGGAAGCCGTCGCGCAGGCCGTCGGCGCAGCGCGTCATCTGGCAGACGACGTCGCTCGGACCGTCCTCATAGGTTTTGAACAGAGCGTTGCCGGTCTCCTCGAGCCGGCCGTTCTTCTGTTCGATCATCAGCGCGTCGCCGTCCCGGTTGACGATGACGAAGTCGGCCTCGGCGAACGACGCGCCCTTGCCGTTCCACCAGGCTACATGCGCCGAATGGAAGATGGTGTAGTGATCGGGAAGCGCGTCGCGCAGCCGCCGCAGCGTCGTGAGTTCATGGTGATGGCTGAACGGCAGCGCCGCCATCCCGAACGCGCAGGGTTCAAAGACGTCCTTGGGGTAAACAGTGGCCATGTTGGTCGGCACCGGCCGCGCAGCGGTCCAGCCTCTGGTGAATGGAAGCGCGACGATGCCGCAGCCTGGTTAAAAAGTTGCGACCAGGGCGGTTCGGCAGCGCGCGGATGGTTTCCCCGCGCAAAACACCCGCGCTGTTTCTCCGTTTGCGCGCGCTGCCGCCGCGCGTCTGAACGCATGCCGTTGACACAATTTAAACCTGCTTCGCAGGACCATGCCCTCCAGCGTGAACCGTCCGGTCCCGGGGCGGTCCGCGGACGCCACCGACCGGCTCCGGCCACCCGGCGGCGTGCCCACGAGCCGATCACGCCCGACGACGCTGAGGGAGCCGCAGCCAGTGCGAGGGACCGCCGATGCCTGAGTACCTGACCAAGTCCCGTTACATGCTGGGGCTGCACTGCGTGCGCCGCCTGTGGCGGACCGTCCATCGGCCGCAGCCGCACCAGGAGCCTGTGCCGGGCTCCCCGCAGGAGGTCGGCCAGAGAATCGGGCGGCACGCCCATCGCCTGTTCGCCGACGGCGTTCTGATCGACGAGCCGCCCTGGGAGCATGCCGCCGCCGTGGCCCGTACCCGCGCCCTGATGCAGGACCCGCGAGTCGGCGCCATTTTCGAGGCGGCCTTCGAGCATGACGCCGTTCGCATCCGCGTCGATGTCCTGGAGCGTCGCCCGGGTGGGTGCTGGGGGCTGCGCGAGGTGAAGAGCGGCGGCGCGGTCCGGGACGAGTACATCGACGACGTTGCGCTGCAGGCCCACGTTCTCGACGGCTGTGCGGTCCGCGTCGACTCCATGGAACTGCTGCACGTGAACAGCCGCTACGCCCGCGGCTCGCATGGTATTGCGTGGCCCGATGTCTTCGCCCGCGTCGAAGTCGCGCCGGCCGTCGAGTCCCGGCGCTCGCTGGTGCCCGCCACGCTGTCGCACCAGCTGCGCGTCGTGGGCCGGGACGCGGAGCCGGCCGTGGAGCCGTCCAAGCGCTGTCTGCGCCACGGCACCTGCGAGCACTGGGAGCATTGCTCGACCGCACTGCCTGAGGATTGGATCGGCTGGTTGCCGCATCTCTCCCACAGCCGCCATGAGGCGCTGGCCGCCGACGGAATCCATGCCATCCGCGACATTCCCGATCACGCCGGATTGACGGCCGCACAGACGCGCATCCGCGACGCCATCCGGCGGGGAGAGCCGATTGTCGAGCCGGGCCTCGCGGCCCGTCTTGTCCCCTTCGGACCGCCGGCCGTGTATCTGGATTTCGAGGCGATGCTGCCGGCCATTCCCCTGTATCCGGACACCCGCCCGTACCAGGCCCTGCCGTTTCAGTGGTCGCTGCATCGCGTGGATGGCGATGGCCGGATCGGGCATGAGGACTTCCTCGCGGATGGCCACGACGATCCGCGGCGGGCGTTCGCGCAGACCCTGATCAAGGCGCTTCGCGACTCGCCACATCCGATCATCGTGTATTCGTCGTACGAGCGCAGCCGCCTTGCGGAGCTGGCCGCGGCGTTTCCGGACCTTGCGCGCGCCCTCGACGAGATCGCCGGCCGTCTGCACGACCTGCTGCCGGTCGTGCGCGACGCGGTTTACCATCCGGGTTTCCGGTTCCGCTTCTCCATCAAGACGGTCGCTCCGGCGCTGTGTCCCGACCTGACCTACGCCGACCTTGACACGGTGGCCGACGGCACGACGGCCGCCGTCGCCTTTGAACGCCTGGTCACCGGCGGATTGAGCGAGGAGGAGAACGGGCGGGTGCGCCGGGCGCTTCTCGCCTACTGCGAGCGCGACACCCTGGCCCTGGTCAAGCTGCACCGGGCGTTGCGGGTTATGGCGAGGCCGCCGGGGGAGCTGCCGCACCGGACATCCGTCGGCGCCGGTGCCTGCTGACCACAGATGGCGCGCATTGGCAACGTGCGCTCCAAGCATTTCCCCGCTGCGGAGGCAACGCAGCGCTCCGTGCCTGCAGCCCGTTTCAGTAAGGTGGGATTGGAATGGTGGACATAACGATTGGTAAAATGACTGATAAGTTGATGTGCACCATGCTTGAGAGCCTGGTCGACACGCCTTTGCCCGTTCCAAACCTGGCATTGCGCCTCAGAGACGGGAGCGATGAGCCTTTGTATAACCTGCTGCTGCAGGACCGCTTGTTGGCGTGCCTCAACCGTTTGTCCACGCAGGAAGGGAGCGCCGATCAGGTCGAGGGCGAACAAGGACTATTTCAGAGTCTTGACGTTCGAAAGGAATACACGGAACCGGGACTTATGAACCGCGTGGACATCTCGATCTTCGGGGCTGACGGTCCAGTGGCGGCGATTGAGGCGAAGTGCTGGTCCCAAGGCGAAATTGCATGTCTGGAACGTCGCACCATTCAAAACGATCGCCCGATCCAGAGGACTCTGCGCGACATAAGGAAGCTTACCACAAAATGCTGTGATGTGCCGTGCAAGTATTGTCTCATATGGTCGACCCATATCCAGGGAGATCGAGTCATATTCGAAAAAGAAAAGATACGTTACGGCAACTCCTACCTGCCATACATCGGCTGCAGCGACACACTCGAGCGCCTGGCGGCGGGGGCGAAAGCCGTTCTCGGCGACGAGAATCAGCATTATGCATTTCGTCATAAAGGATCCGCCGCTGACTTTGAAGTTTGGTACCGAGATATCTTTCAGCCGAACGCGAGCGTCAAAGCGCGCCACCTTGGCAGCCAGGTTGCGCACAAAGATGAACGGAACGGCTTGCAATACCGGCTCGGCCTTCATGTGTTCCGCGTGTCTGCTTGATGCCCTATCCAGATGGCTCGAGCGCCACAAGGGGACGCGGCTTGACAGGCCGTTCGGTGAGCGGCTGTGCCGCTCACCGGGTGCTGGCACGTTGTTGATCGAAAGCCTGGGCTGACCAGAGATCCAATGCCCCGGCCAGGCGACCGGATTCAATGACGCCAACCCGGAAAACTGGTGCGACGGGATGGTGGACACGGTTGCTCGGTCCACACCGCGCACCGCTACGACGGGTCAGCGGCCCGCCATGAAGCCGATCCGCCGCGACGCGACGCCCTTTGCCTCCTGCTCCTGGCGCAGAAGGTCGACAAGCCCGTTCGGATTGTCCGCGCAGCCGAGCAGGCGCGACTTCCGGCGCACCACGGCAAAGTCGCCGGGGGCCAAAGCCTCGAAGTCCTGAATGGCCGGAGGGGCTTCCAGGCCGAAGTACAGCTGGAAGGCTCTCCGGAGCTGGTCCGGAGCGAGAAAGGCGAACCGCACTTTGAGCGTGAACCGCCGCAGGGCCGCCGTGTCGAGGCGGTCCATCAGGTTCGTCGTGCACGCAAACGGCAGCGGGTGGCTCTCCATCCACGTCAGCATCTCGTTGACCTGGCTGATCTCCCAGCTGCGCGCCGCGTCCCGCCGGTCGGCCAGCAGGGAATCCGCCTCGTCGAACACCAGAAAGGCTCCATCCTCGCGCGCTTCGGCGAACGCGGCGGCGATCCGTTCCTCGGTTCCGCCGACCCACTTGGAGAGCAGATCGGAGGCGCGCTTCTGCACGACCGGCAGGCCGAGCCGGCCGGCGAGGTGCCGCACGAACGCCGACTTGCCGGTGCCGGGCGGACCGTACAGACACAGCGAGAGCCCGTCGACGCCGCCCGCGCTCGCCAACCGCTCGGTCAGCCGGGCCAGGTCCGCATCGGCGCGGACCAGCTCGGGAGCGAACGCCTCGGCGTGGCTGGCGTCGGCTGGCGAGGCCTTGGACGCGGTCACGCGCGCCAGCCCCCGTGCCGCCAGCAGCAGATCCTCTTCCCCGCCCGCGGCGAGCTGCACGGCGCGGATGGCGTTGGCGGCGATGCCCGGCGGCGCATCGATCTCGCGGGCCAGCCGGGCAACCGCGGCGTCCGTCACGGTCATGCCCTCACGCGTGAGCCGCCGCTCCCACACCCGCCGGCGGACGGCCACGCCCGGGGCCGCCATTTCGATCGCCAGGGTGAAGCGGCGCAGGATGGCGGGATCGAAGGCGTGGATGTTGTTGGCCGTCCACAGGGTCGGCGTGGCGTTCGTCTCGAGCAGACGATGGACGAACACCTTGGAGCCACCGCCCCGGTGCGGAAAGCCGACCGGAGCCGACAGCAGGTCCTCCATTTCGTCAAAGAGAACGAGAGCGCGGCGGGCGTTCTGCAGGAGCCGTTGCGCAAAGCGCAGATCGGCGATGCGCTCCGACCGTGTCGGCTCGTCGCCGTCGTCGTCCGTCTCGCCGACCGCGAACAGGGCGGCGCCGAGCCGCGCGCCAAGGACCCGGCAGAACTCCGTTTTCCCGGTTCCCGGCGGCCCATACACCAGAATGTTGACCCCCGGGCCGTGCGTCGCGAGCGCCCCGGCAAGCACGCGCGCGGCGAGATCCCGGACATCGGCAACGTGCACGAAGTCCTCCCACGCCAGCTCGCTGGGAGCCGGGTGGCCAAGGAGGTCCTCGCGCAGATCCTCCGCCGACCGGTATGGCCGGGCAACGATGCGGGCCAAACCGGGGCAGACGTTCAGGTATCCCAGTTCGCCGGTGACGCTGAGGCCTCCCTGGTTGACCGCCAGAAGCCCGCCTTTCACGAGCCGGCCCTGCGGCAGAATGCGCCGGTGCACGTCAAGGCTGTCGACACCGAGAAGCACGGCGACCGCCCGCGAGACGCTGTTGACCGCACCATTCACCGCCTCGAGCAGATGGCCAAGGCCATCGATCCGGTGGCACCGCACGAGCAGGCACAGCAGACCGCGCTCGATCGGATCGAGGTCGAACTCGTCGCCGAGCAGATCGATGTTGCGCGGGATCGCGTCACGGGGATGCACCGGGGCCGCGCCGCCTGGCGGCAGGCGACGCAGGATGACCCGGCGCAGGGCCGGATCGACCGCTCCGCTCAAGACGGCGGAGCGCAGGCGCCGCCGGACGGGCAATGCCTCCGGGGTGTTCGGATCGTCTGGAAGGTCGATGTCGTGGAGCGTGCGGTGGCTGCGCAGCCAGCCGGCCACAACGGGCATCAGGTCGCCCGGCGGCACCTTGCTGCGCGCGACATTGGCGGCGTACCACAGGCAAAGCGCCCGCTCGTGGCCCAGGTCGTCCAGGATGGCATCGGTCACCGGGGCTGCGAAAGAAGGAGACGCGCGTTCGAGCTCCATGGGCCCTCATCCATCAGTGAATGCGCAGAGTTGACGCCCGCACCGCGTCAGAAATGGACGTGCGCGCGAACGGCGGGTGGGCATTCGCCCATTCTGCACTGCCCCGCATCGCCCCTGTGATTCCGGCTCACTTCTGGTGACCGCCGGTCCGGGACAAGCCGCCACGGTGGGCAGGGTCCCGGCGGACCGCACCACGGTCGGATCCGTCCCCGGCGGCGGGCGGTGGCCGGCCGGCGCATGGACGGGCGCGCGCGCGCCGGGAAACAGCCGGATCACGGGGTGTGGCCGGACACCGAAGCGGATCCGGCGGCGGCGCGCGGTTCGCGGCATCACGCAAGCCCGGGTTTGCCGCTGCCCTCGCCCAGCTCGAGCGAAAGTGGTACCTTGGTGGCTGACGGGCCACGGGCGGTGAGAGGGGCATGCGTTATCAGAGAATGGACGACCTGCTGCGCCTGGCGCTGAAGATGCAGGGGCTGACGCAGGGCGTTTCGCTGGCGGACGTCCAGGAGGAGTTCGAGGTCGGCCGGCGCACCGCCGAGCGCATGCGCGACAGCATCGCGCGCGTGTTCCCGCAGCTCGAGGAGGTCCCCACCGGCGAACCGGTCAAGCGCTGGCGGCTGCCACCCGGCACCCTCAACCGGCTGATTTCCGTCTCTGCGGTCGAACTGGCCGAGCTGCGCGAAGCGGCCGGGCATTTGCGCGCGGCCGGGCTGCCGGAGCGCGCGGACATCGTCGACGGTCTGATGGACAAGCTGTGCGGTCTTATGCCGCCGAGCCAGCGCCGGCGTGTCGAGCCCGATTACGAGGCGCTGGTCATGGCGGAGGGGATGGCGCTGCGCCCCGGCCCCCGGCCGGCGATCGCCCCCGGGGTGCTGGCCACCCTGCGCGAGGCCATTGTCGGCTGCCGGGTCGTGGACGTGCGCTACCGCGCCCACCAGACCGGCAAGCTCTCCAACATGCCTTTCCACCCCTATGGCCTGCTGTACGGGGGCCAGCATTACCTGGTCGGCCACGCGCACCGGTCTCGCGGAATGCGGTTGCTGCGCCTGGCCAACCTTGAGCGGCTCGAACTCACCGATGATGTTTTCGAACGCGACCCGGCCTTCGAACTCGCCGACTACGTGGCGCAGTCGTTCGGCATCTTCCAGGAGCCGCCGGTGGACGTGGTGCTGCGCTTCCTGCCGAGCGCGGCCGCGGAGGCCGGTCGCTACCGCTTTCACCCCAGCCAGGAGCTGGAGCCGCAGTCCGACGGCTCCCTGCTCGTCCGCCTGCACGCCGGGGGCCTGCTGGAGATGGCTTGGCACCTGATGACCTGGGGTGGCACGGTGGAGATCCTCGCCCCGGCGGTGCTGCGGCAGACCATGCGGCGACTCGTGACGGACATCGCGGACGCGCTCGATCGCACCGAGAGCGGCGTGACCGCTGTGCCCGCGCCGGAGCCCGCGGACGGAGCGGAATGATCCACGGTGGCCCGCGCCCCTCGGCACCCGCCGCCCCGGATGCCGGCGTCCGGTCAGCCGGCGGGTGGTGACCCGGGCAGCGCCTGCGCAAGAAGGGCGCCGGCCATGCCCTCGATCCGCGGTGAGGCGTGCAGCGTCCCGAGCCACGCCGCCGGGGTGCCGCGGCGTCTGAACAGCGCGCCCGCGATCGGGCCCGCGACGGCACCAACGGTGTCGGCGTCGTGCCCGAGGTTGACGGCGCGGCGAATGGCGTCGCGGAAGTCCACCGCCCGGCCGACCGCCCAGAGCGCCGCCTCGAGCGTGTGCACGACATAGCCCGTCGACGCGAACGCGTCGTCGGTCTTGCCCCGCCAGTGACCGGCGGCGACGGCCTGCAGCGCCGGCGTCCAGGTGGATTCCACGGACGGGGCCAGTGACGTCGCGCCGTCGCCCGTGGCGATGGCCCTGGTGACGATCCGGGCCAGCAGCGCACAGCCGTCCACGGCCTCAGGCGCGGCGTGGGTGGTGAGGCTCTGCCGCCGCGCCACCTCCTCCGCCTTCTCCGGGTCGCGCCATCAGCGGAGCGCCACCGGAGCAGGGCGCATCACCGAGCCGTTGCTCGCCGTTTTCGCGCTCGGACCGCCGGTGAAGGGCTGGCGGGTGGCACGCCACCGGCCGATGGCCGCCAGGGTGATGCGGCCGATGCCGAAGCAGCGCCCCGTGGACGAGTTGTGCTCCTCGCCCACCCAGCGCTCGAACCGGGTCATGAGGTCACGGGGGTCGAGATCGGCGTTGTGCAGCAGGCTCTCGGCCAGGCGCCACGCCATCGCCGTATCGTCGCTCCACTGTCCCGGTGCGGGGCGGCATGCCCCTCCCCCGATCCTGCCGGTCATCGGGGCGAAGGAGCCGTGCGGTCGAAACTCGACCGTCGCCCCGACCGCGTCGCCGATGGCCAGTCCCATGAGGCACCCGATCGCCCGGCCCCCTGCCGCCGCGGCGCGCTCGATCAAGGGGTGCCCTCTCGTGTCGTACATGGTCGATCGGATGATCGTCGTTGCCCTCAAACAATCGGTTCGCCTGTGGCCCCGGGGCGGTCAGGGTGCAGCCCGACCCCGGCGGCCGCACGAGCCCGGCTGATGCAGCACCTGGCGAGCGGCCTCAACGGCCGGATGATCCCGCGGCGGGCGGCAGCCATTCGCCGCGATCGAGGTCGGGCCAGACGGTTGAGAAGAGGCGCCCTCCGCGCCCGAGCAAAACATCCGCCAGCGCCAGCATGAGCGGGTTGGGCTCGGGGCGTTCGGCGGTGCACGCGCGCACCGTGGCCGCCCACGCATCCTCTTCGGCCCCGGGCCCGAACGCCTGCGCGAAGAGGATGTACGCGCCGGCCAGCGACCGCCGACGGCCTGCCGAACAGTGGACCAGCACCCGCTCCGCTCTCTCGCCAAGCAAGCCGTTCATGATCTCGATGAGCCGCTGCATGGTGCCGCGTGTGGGAGGCAGCAGCACGCGACGGCCAACCTGAAGCGTGCGTGGGACGACGATGTCGTCGAAGACCAGACGCTGATGGCGGGCGGCATCGATGCCCGGCAACACCATCCGCGGCGCTCCGCTGTCCTCGAAGCTCACCGCGTGCGAACAGCCGACGGCGTACGCGGGCGCGTCATCGCGCGAGCTGACGTTGACCTCCGGTGCACCGCGGCTCATACCGGCCCCGCGGCCAACCGGCGCGAGGAGCACGGGCGACATGCACGTCCGCGCCGGCCAGCGCGTCCCCGTCACAACGGAACCGACGGACCGCCACCGCGTCGTCGCCCGCCTCCCGGAGAGCGGCACGGCACGGGTTGGCCCCGGGCACGAGGCCAATCACCAGCGGACAGCGCGCGGATTTCAGCCCCCACACCGGCATGATGCTCCAGGCGCGGACACTGCCCCCAGCCGTCGTCCATCGCCCCCCTCCTGTCGTTTCGGCGCGCGAAACGGTGCGCGGTGCCGCAACAGTGAGACCGAACGGGCGAGCGAGCGACACGAGTTCCACCCGCGGGGCGGATCCCGCAGGGCCGCCCCTTCCCAGTCCACCGCCGCGCCACCAGGAACCGGTGGCGCATCGTCCGGTTCAGCACGCTTCGATGGCGGAACATCAGTCACGCCGCACCAGCGGGCGCTCGACTGTGCCGGAGCCAGTCGCCGTGCGCGATCGGCGGCCGGCCGGCCGCCTCCTCGACACAGTACAGCCACGCGCCCTGCCCGGCGACCACCACCCGCCGCCGCCGGTAATGGTCGGGGTGGCCCTCCAGCCAGTCGCAGGCTTTCAGCATCGCCGCGTCGATGGCGAAGAGATCGACCACGATCCGGCTTCCGGCCGACGGCACCGCATAGGGGAACGAGCCACCGTCGTAGAGCCGGAAGCCGTCGAGACCGTGCGTACCGAGATGGTGCGCGGCCCCCAGAAGGCGGCGCCAGTTCGGCTGTCCCAAGCGCAGCGTTCCGTAAACCGCCAGTCTGTTTTCCGCGTCCATGCCACCTCCGTCCGTTGCCATGCTCCCGCCGCCCACCGGCGGTCCGGCCCCACACAGTCGCCGAGGAGCACGTCACATCCGGTCGCTCGGCAGCCCCGGCGTTGGCGCCGTCGTGGTGAGGGGAGGCCGGCAGTCGAACAGAGAACGGTTGAGAGAACTCGGATGACATGCCGCGACAGTTCGTCGACGGTGCCAGTCCATTCACAACCTTGACCCAAAGGCCAACTCATGGAACAAGCACAATTGGACGGTTCATGAGAGCCACTCTCCTCGAGCCGCTCCCGATCCCGCTGCCGCGGGAGGGGGCGCGCGGTAGCGGAGCCGCCTGGGAGGATCGGATGAACGGTTTACCAAAGGCGTTTGCAGTCGTGAACCCGCCCACTGTGACGGCGATGATCAAAGCCGTCGACGGGCTGCGCCGGCTTTTGGAAGCCCTGACGTCCGGACAAGCCCCGGCGCTTGGTTTCAGCGACACGGACCTGCACGCCTTCTGCCGCAGCGCCGTAACCGGGCAGCGCGGATCACTCGGGCGAACGCAGCCGGGATCGTGGTCCGTCGCCGCGAACGACGCCGGAATGCCGGCCGACGCCCGGGTCGATTTCGTCTTCACGCCGACCTACATCGTCGTTGCCATTCTGACCAGCGCTCTACAGCGATTTCCGAGGCTGGCTTCGGACATTCATGGCTACGAGGACGCTCTGCGGCGCGGCATGGAGTTTGCCATGCTCCGTGGGCTGCAGGGGCACGGCGTCGAGGCTGTCGAGGGTGCCGCCGACGCGAGGCGGATCCTGCGGCTCGGCGGCGTTGACAGGTTTCTCCGGCGTCATCCGGATTTCTGCCCAGCGCTGGCCGAGGCTCTGGAGTGACGGCCGGACGCCAGTCTCCCTGTTTGTTCAGGCACGTTCGGAGGCCACGTGGACGGGAGGCCGCGCACCCCGTCCAGGGCGTGACGTCGGGAGACCCGGCCCGAAGCGGCGACAGCGACTCAATGGTCAGTCCGGCGAGACGTGCCGAATGAATCGCGGCCCCGGCGGCTCGATGGTGCCCGGGGGCACGCCTCTGAATTCGCCCGAAGCCGCCTGATCCCCCAGCCGCCCGGCACTCCGGCAGGACTTTCTGGTTCACCGCGATCAAAACGCACCCGTTCCCGGAGAAGACCATGAAAGAAGATATTCTGGAACAAATTGTCGACGACTATTTCGTCAGTCTTGGGTACATGACACAGGCCAACATCAGATACCGGCCGCCGGTAGCGGGCACCAATTACAGCGACATTGACATCCTTGCCTTCAATCCAAGGGCATCTGGCGCGCTGCGGGTGGTTGCCGTCAGCTGCAAGTCCTGGCAAAATCCGCCGCCGCTCGAAACGATCGTGCGACAAATTCAGGACGGGCACCCGACGCGAGAAGGACAGTTCAGGGAATTGGCCAGCCGGACTTGGGGAAGCGCCTTTGCGGACAAAGTTTTTGAGGTCACCGGGTCGCGAGAGTTCACGCACTACACGGCATGGACCTGCCTGAGAGGGAAACAGAACAGAGGCCTGTGGGAAAGCTGCGACCTGTTTCGCGCCAACCTTCCCGAAGCCTGCGGTGGGATCAGGATCATCACGCTTTCTGAAATCCTCGACGCCATGATCCCGTCGATCCGATACACTCAGGAGCCGTCGACCACGGGACGACTGCTGCAGATCATGAAAGCGGCAAAGTGGGTGCCCGACTGGAGCGTTGCTCCCACCGTCCCAGACGATGAGGCCGACACCGAGAAACTAGAGGCCTGACAGCCCGGGGCTTCCTTCCGGCCCCGGCGTGCCGTCAAACAGCGTCGCCGTCATCGCGGGGGCGGCGACGCTGCCGTCAAACTGACCCGGAAACGCGGTCTCACACCCCTCACCCAGCCCGCTCGCCGCGGCATCCAGGAGGGCACCGCGCTTGGTGCAGCGTCCCATGCTGGGGAAGCACCATGTTGAGCAGGCGCGGGTGGCGGTTCCGAGCCCGCGGCCGAATCGCCCGCACTCCGCACGCACCCGAGCCTCCAGGCGTTCCGCCCAAGCGCCAAGCTCCGGGGTGACGCGCACGGCGCCTCCCGTTGGCTCGGTGGCGCAGAACGCTCTTGCAGTCGCTCTCATCCACACCGCCGACACTAACCAGTGGGCCCAACCAAGCGGCGGCGGCGGCCGACAGCGCGTCTGCCTCCCGCCAGGACTGTGGATCGGCGCGGAACTGGAACCCCGTGTCGATCCGGCCGGCAAACATTTGTATCGTTTGTCTTTCGCCGCAGAGGTGGGGTCCCGATCAGCGCCGATCGGGACCCCACCTCATCCGGGTATTTCTCCGTCGTTTCGTATAGTTGCGTGTACGCGGCGCAGGGGCCCGTTTCGGTGCTGATACACAGCCAGGGCGCGCACGAGCCCGTCGACGTCGATACGGTCCGTCTTGGCGCGCCGGGCGCGGCGATCGATTGGCAGGCTGGCGGCGTCGAGCACGTGGTTCTCGACGTCGTAAGCGACGAGGAGGCGGTGCAGCCAGAAGCTATCGTATCCCGCCTCTTGACCGCAGAAGACCCGAACCGGTCGGCCGAGTGCGGCCTCGAAACGGCTGCGGGCCTAGACAATCAGCGCGAGCAGGGCAGCGGCATCGCCGCCCGGAACCGAATAGTGGCTGATCCGGCCGTTGGTCAACGTGCTTTGGGAATTTCTAGGGGCCTGTCGTGAGCACGGCTCAGCCAGCACTCTCACTGTTTTCGAGACCATCGAGAAATGAAATGATGCGCACCAGGAAATCCTCTTGGTTTACGGACGGAAGACTCCCTTTGTAGAAGAAGACCTGCGCCGCTCTCCTCTCGGCCCCCGAGGCATTGATGCCGTCGGCGAAGACGACCGGGCTCAGCTTATCCTTCAGGCGGCCCTTGATGCGGTTCAGTCGGTCGAAAACGTCATTGGCGGCGTGGGCGGAATCGGTGTTCCTGACGCGGAAAATCGCCTCGCGCTGGGCGACCTCCGGCGACAGCTCGAAAGCCGAAGCCGGCTGCCCCTT
This sequence comes from Azospirillum brasilense, assembly GCF_022023855.1. Lineage (NCBI taxonomy): Bacteria > Pseudomonadati > Pseudomonadota > Alphaproteobacteria > Rhodospirillales > Azospirillaceae > Azospirillum > Azospirillum brasilense. The sequence continues at coordinate 184,772 of NZ_CP059450.1, read as the reverse complement.
CAGGAATTCAGGGTGCTCGACGCAGTGCTCCATCATCAACCGCAGCAGATCCGACATGTTGTAGGCCCGCAGCTTCGTTCTTCTCCGGTCGTTGTTGACGTTTGCCAGCAACGCGAGCGCCTTCTCCCAAACGTCATCGGGCGCGCGGAATGACCGCATGGGAGTGCTCCGGGACGCCCTCGCGTCCGAGCGGGTTTTCTGAGAGCGAGCGGCAGCCATGCTCATCTTCCCTAAAGCCCGAGATGACCGGAGGAGGTCTGTCCGGCCATGAGCGCGCGCCCCCTCTCCCAATACAGCAGGAGCATCTTCGGGTCTTTCCATCGGCACTGGGTCATCACCTCCTCAATCGTCGCTCCGGAATCGAGGGCCTGGGTCGCGTGGCCGCGACGCAGGGAATGCGTTCCATACAGGTCGGCATCCAATCCGGCCGCCTTCAGACGCTTCTTCAGCATTTGCCAGTGCCCCCCTTTGCCGATGCTCTTCTTGCGCGGACGGATGCCGTACGGAACGTACGTCAAACCGGGAAACACCGGCCCCGTTGTCACGCCGCGGCCCTTCAGTTCCTCGAGCCACTTGGCCATGGCAATGACCGGGCAGGTCTGCTCGTTCATTCCCCAGGCGACGAGGACGGGTTCGGGATTGCCTTCCTGGTTCGTTTTGGAACGGTGCAGGGTAACGACGAGGCCATTGGCGACGAAGTCCAGGTCCGCGAAATGGATGGAGCGTACCTCGCCGCTGCGGAAGCCGCCGGCGAACTGGGTGAGGAGCAGAGCCTTGTCGCGCAACGCGGCACAGCGATCGTCGTCAGCGTCGAGAGTTGCGGCGAGGACGGCGAGGTCGTCGGTGAGCAGAGACGCCTTCCGCCGCGTGTTCCCCTGTTCCGCTTCGAGGCGGCGCCGTCCCTTCAGGAAATCGCGGACCGTCGGTGCCTTGGTCTGGTCCACGTGGCCGTGTTGCCGGTGATGGTTCGCAATGGCGCTGAGGGCTTTGGACAGGGTGCTGGCCATGCTTCCGCCCTTGACCTTCTCGGCGAGAAAGAAGCGAATGGTCTCGGCGTCGGCGGGAAGGCTCGGCAACCCGCGGCGTTCCGAAAATTCCTGGAACTGTCGGACATAGTCGGCGTAGCCGCTCCGGGTTGAGGCCGCCTTGGCGGCGGCACAGCCTTGGGCGAGGATCTGGGCGAGCTCGTCCAGCGACAGCGCCTCGGAAAGCCGGATGCGATCTTCCTTGTCCTGCGTTTGCCGCTGCGAGGCGCTCCTGCGCGATGTATCGGTCATGGCGGGGTGTCCGGTCAGAGGCCGAGGTGACACGACGAGGACAGGTCGAGGGCAGCTCTCCTCGACCAGTACTCCATGAGGGTCTCCGGGTTTTTCCAGCGCCCCTGGGCGAGAGCCTCCTTGATGGACGCGTCGTTGGCCATCGCCTGCTCGATGTGTCCGCGCCGAAGTGAGTGGAAGGAGATGTTTTCGTCGGGAATTTTCGCTTTCTTGCAGGCCGCCTTGAGGATCTCGCGCGCCCAGTTCGTACCGATGGGCTGGTCGCGGATCCGGACGCCCAGGCCGCGATCCGAAAAGTCACGCATGCGGGGGAAGAGTGGACGGTCCTTGTCCGTGATGCCCTGCTTCTTCATCGCTTCGAGCCACGTCGCCAATGCGAGGACAGGGCAGGTCTCCGGATTGGCGCCGCGGAGGATGCCCGCGTACTGGCCTTTGCCCGTTTGATCCCCCTTGGATGTGGCGAGGTAGACGGCGATGCCCCTCGAGGTGATCGGGACGTCGCCGATGCGCCGGGCGACGGCTTCGGAGACGCGCAGCGCGCCGGCGTACGTGAACAGGATCAACGCCTTGTCACGGATCGCCTGCAGGCTGTCGTCGTTGTCGAGGATCGAGCACAGCCTCCGGATGTCGTCCGTGAGCAACGGCTCCTTCTTGGCCACGCCGATACGGTTGCTCGCTTGAAGGCGCTGGTGACCCTTCAGGAAGTCCTGGACCTCACGAGCCTTGGTCGGGTCGACGTGCCCGGCCTGGACGTGGAAGTGGCGGATGGCGGCGCGGTCGAGGTTGAGGGTGTTGTGCTTGAGCCCGGCGAAGGCCCGCTCCGCGATGTAGTAGCTGACGGCCTCGCCGCTCGCCGGCAGAGGTCGGAACCCGCGACGCGCGCAGAACTCTAGGAAGCCTTTCCAGGCGGATGCATAGGTCGCGAGCGTCTTTTCGGCCTTGGCCGCGTTGGTTCCCTCCTCGAGAACCTGGGACAGGTCAGCGAGGGACAGCGACTTGGAGTACGCGGCGAGCTCGGCGATCGTCTTGGCGCGTCCCGCCGGCGCGTGGAGTGGTGAGGAAGGCACTACCAGGTTGGTCTTGGGTGGCATCTGTGCCTCGGTCGTGGTCATGTTCAAGGGGCGTTCGGAGGCCGCGGTTCCAATCGCTCCAACGTCCTGACGCTGCACCGCATTTCGGACTCTGTCATACACAAGGTATGTATAAAGCCACTTATACGGGGCGAGCGCCATACACATGGATGCTGAAAAAGCTGCTGTTCACGCCACCATCGCCGATATGGGGTTGTCTTCATCGTTCGGAATTGTGACACTCGCGATCATCGTCGTTATCATCTCGAGCGGTGTGGTATGGCTGGAACCGAAAGCGCCTCGACGGAGTGGACCGCCAAGATCCGCAGGGCCGACGGCCGCCGCTCGCGCGGGACACGCCCGGCCAATATGGGGCTGTTGGAAGAGAGGGCAGCAACGGGAGCCGCCGCCAATCGGTCGCCCTTGGCGCACGCGCATTGGGACCGGGAAACGCTCCGTGCCGCGATCATGTTGAACGGTGGTGTCCGCCACGTCGGGCGGCTCGCCGGTGTCGCCGGCAGCAACCTGTCGCGCTGGCTGAACGGCGGCACCGGCGTCTCGCCGACGCTGGTCGACCGTGTCCTCGAAACCATCGGGCTGCCTGGCGGGGCGCCGATCGTCGGTGTCGTGCTGAATTGGACCATCGAGCGCCCGCTGGCGGCTCCGGCGCTGAGCGCCGCTTTGCGTCCGTACTTTCCTCACGGGGCCGAGGTGGCGCGGCCGCGACCGCTGCCGGGCACACTGGCCGCTTTTCGAGAACGGCATCCGTTGGTCAGCATCCCCGAGATTTACGCCATTTGTGACGGCACCATCCACGCGCTCATCCGCGTACGGAGGGGAGAATTGACGGTCGATGGGGCCGCGGGGCTGACGTGGCTGGGCGGCGTGGAGCGAATCGCGCATTTCTCGGTACCGAGCGAGTGGGACCGTTGGATCGGCCTCGAGACGCTGCCCGCAGCCGCGTTTATGGCGTGCTGGCCCGAGGACCTTTATGAACCAAGTGATGCCGACGTCATCGCCATGGTGCGGCGACTGGGACTTTCGAACGCGCAGGCTATTGATCGCCTGCGCTCCAGCTAGACATCAAATCCCTGCGGAGTCACCCTGCCGTATGCGTGCTCAAACTCGAACAGGGCCGTGCGGCTGACGCTGCGCATTGTGCCGGCCAACAGGATTACGCAACGTTCGCGGGCCCGCGGCGTCACGCCGCAACGGAAGGCAGCCTCGGCAAGGCTGTACCGTAGAGTGGTCAAGCGACATCGGTGCTCCTCCTTCGGTGCGCCGGCCCTACGGGGCGGTGAACGGCGGAGGCGGGCGCAGGACGCCGAATTCTTCGACGTCCTGCGGTCACATGGCGACAGGGATGCCCGGCGTCAGCGAAGGACCGCCACCCGTGCCTTGCGCGGGCGGTCATGCACCGTGATGGTGATCTCGAGGTGCTGGTGGGGGGCGGCGAGGCGGCCACTGACGACGGCGGCCTCGGTCATCGCCTGAAGAAGGTCGAGAACCTGGGCCTCGACGGCGCGCTGTTCGGCCTGCCGGCGCAGGGCCGCGTCGAAGGCCGCTTCGTAGCGTTCGTCGGGGTCGTCACCCTCGTCGTCGACGTTCCGGTCCTGCACCCGGTCGCAGAGGCCCGCCAGTTCCATGATTTGGGACCGGAGCGCCTCGGACGGCGCCGGGCCGTCGAGCAGCGGATGGATCGCGCGCCCCAGGGCGGCGCTGCGGGTGATGAGCCGGGCGAGGGCCTCGAGCGAATGGGCGGTCGTCATGTTGCTCCTCCACGGTGGCCGCCATGCGGGTTCGGCGGGTCAAGCGGAGGGTGGGCCAGCGGAAATGCGTCGCGCCGCCGCCGACCATATGGGGCCGTTTCGACGCCGGGTTCCAGAAAAAGTGAACCAACACCTGATGACTGCGGTCGCTGCAGTCATCGATGACTCTTCGATGATTGCTCTGTCTCAGCCGGATCAAGGGGTTGCGGACCGCTTTCGTCAGCCTTTGCCGGATTTCGTCCGCCGATGACGGCCTTGCTCGGGAACGCCCCCGAATGGATGCCGGGATGGCCCCGAACGAATGCCGGAACCCTCCCGAACAGATGCCGGGATCCCTCCGAACGAATGCCGGGAACCCCCCGAACAGACGCCGGAATGGCGTTGGCAACCGATTGATCGGGCGTGGCTTTTCGCTCTCTGAATCATTGAATCCGTCGAATTAGAAGAACAAGGGAGGAAAGGCGACGCCCCTCGGCGAGGGGCATCGCGAGGCCCGCTGCGCGTACTGCGGTGAGGAAATGGAGGGACGGCGAGGGATGCCGGCAGCCGGTCAAACCCATATCCCCGGCGCACCGATGAACGGATGGTGAGGATGGCGATGACGGCGAATGCGGCGAACTGGAGCGCGGCGGAGACGCTTTCCGGAAAAGGCGGACAATGCCGGTCCGCCGGCTGTCGAGCCCCGTCCGCCAGCGGACGGGAAGCGCCCGCCTCACACCCGACGACCGGAGGACCGCGATGATCCGCGAGCGCAGGGGCAAGCGTGGAGCCGGCTGCCTTCAGGTGATCAGCGTCCGCTACGACCCCGCGATCGGCCGGAACCGGCAGCGGGTCGTCGCCACGCTGCCCCTGGACGCCGAGGGCCTGCCGTCCCGCGTCGCCGCCGAGCTGACGGCGACCGAGCGGCGCAACGCCGAGGCCTTCTTCGCCGCCCGCAGCCATGACCTGCGCGAGAGACGCATTCTCGAGAGCGTCGCCGCCCTGGTGGTGCAGGGCCACAGGATCCGCGCGGCGCTGGCCGATCCTGGCGACTGCCCGGTGGTGATCAAGGCGGCGACGTTGTACGGCCTGGGTGCGATCCTGACCGAGTTGGTCAGTGCCGCCGCGACCGCCGGCCTGCGCGGGCGGATCAGGGTACCGGCGCGTCGTCGCCAGAACGCCTGACCGGAAGGACGTTCGCCATCCAGCGGACACTGGACAACGGCGTACCGGAATACCCGCTGATACCGCCCGGCGCCCCGAAGCGAAAGAGTGCATGACAGCGACGGCGTGGCGATCGCTGCCCGGCACCCGTGTCCGATTGCGCCAGTCCGCGTCCCCGACACGCTCGCAGCACGCCACTGCAACCGAAAAGTACGGCCATGGCTGCGCGCCGCAGGTGCACGGCGGGCCGCTTTTCCGACGTGGGTGGGCGGGACAGATGTCCTTTCTGGGAACAGCCCTGCAATCCAACGAGAATGATTCATGCCAAAGGGCCTATTCATTGTGCTTTTAATGGGCCCCACGGCACGCATGCCGCGCAATTTTCCTTTTCCTGCCGACGGAACGGTATCTATCGTCCCAGCCGCACCGTGGCGTGGGGAAGCGAGGAGGCGAGCGTGCTGTTTGGAGGGTTGCCGGACGACATCTTCCGGTTGCTTACCGGCAAGTACCGTCACGCGTACGCCGCCCTCCTGGCGAGGCTGCACGACGGTCTGTTCGGCCTCGACACAACGCGGCAGCCGACGCGGGACGACGTGTCGGCGGACATCGAGACGTTCCTCGAGTCATACGTGCCCGGTCTGGCGCCGGAAGAGCGCGACGAGTTCCGTCTGACGCCGCAGCTCGCCTACGCCGAGCTGGTCGAGACCGGATGGCTGCGCGAGCAGCGGGACGGATGGTCGATTCACGTGGACATGGACGTCGAGGTCGCCCAGCTTTTGGGCGGGCTGTGCGCCCTGGCGCGGCCGCGGTCGGAGACCTTCGGCGGCACCGTGCTCAGCGTGGTCGGCACCCTCGACAAGGCGACCGAGGACGGCGCGGGCAACGCGCAGGGCGTCGCCGAGGCCGCCCAGCGCGCCCGCGAGTTCGCGCGGTACGCCCGTGGTGTCGTGGGATCGCTTGCCGAGATCGAGAAGACGCTCCTCGAGCAGGCGACCCTGAACGGCCTGGTCCGCACGTTCTTCGACGAGTTCGTCAAGCGCATCGTCATCAGCGACTACCGCAAGCTGACCTCGGTGCGGAACCATCCCTACCGCCACCGCTACCGCATCCTCGAGCTGGTCGACCGGATCGGCTCCGACGCCGAGCTGTGCGCGACCATCGCCGACAACCTCGTGGCCCAGGGAGTCGCGGACTCGGTGCAGGACGCGCAGGCCAAGCTCGACGAGGATCTCCGCGACATCCGGCTGTCGATGGAGGTGATCGAAACCTTCCGTGCGCGCATCGACCGGACCAAAGCCAACATCGAACGGCGCTTTGAGAACACGCTGCGGTACATGGACTCCCTCGAGACCGGCCGCGCCGAACGGTTCGCCACGGGGCTGGCGGCGCTGGCGCGGTCCGTGCCGCACCTCGGCAACGACGAGCCGGTCGTCTTCGAGACCGCGCTGTTCGACACGCCGTCGCACATCGGCGGCGAACGCCTCGCGCGTCCCGAGCGGCCGCGCCCGCCGGTGCACAAGCGGCGTTACGCGCAGCCGGCGCTCGACCCCCTCCAGCAGGCCTTCGAGCGCGCCAAGCTGACCTTCGACCGCCGGATGCAGCTGACGCGGACGCAGTTCATGGCCTACGTCCGCCGCAAGATCGAGGAGGCGGAGGCCGGCGGGCGGGACGAGGTGAGCGCCCGCGACATCCCGCCGAAGGACATCGAGGAGTTCCTCGTCTTCTCGGCGCTGCGGGCCCTGCCCATCGCGCGGATTCCGTTGCCCGACGGCTTCGAGATCGAGCACCGCGACGGTCTGGTCGAGAACGACTGGTTGATCGCCCGCGACTTCGTGCTTCGCCGTTCCCTCCCTACCGTCCGCGCCGAGGACTGACCGATGCTGAGCGACCTGCAGACGATTCTCGACCGGGCGACGGGCAAGGAAGCCGAGACGCTGGAGGGCGATCTGCGCGCTGCCGTCCGCGCCCTGTGGGATCGCCAGTTCATCTACGCCGATGACCACGGCGGCGCGAAACCCTACGAGCTGGCGCGACGGCACCGGCCCTACCTCGAATCGCTGTTCGACGCCATGGGCTTCGACCTCGTGATCGACGAGCGCGAGCGTCTGGTTGGCATCCTCGACCAGGACGGGGCCGCGCCGCGCACGCTGAAACTGGACGAGACACTGTTTCTGCTGGCGCTGCGGGTCATTCACGCGGAACGGATCGCGTCGTTCGACCTCAAGGAACGCGGCCGGTGCGACACCACGCTCGGCGAGGTCTGGACGCTGATCGAGGAGCGGGCCCAACGCCGGCGCCCGCCCCTCACCCGTTGCGTCGAGATCGTCCGCCGCTTTCAGCGCCACGGCCTCGTGCGCGCGCTGGACGACAACGGACAGGACGCGACGCTCGAAATTCGGCCCGCCATCCGTCTCGCAATGAGCGAGGCGAGCCTGGAGTCCCTGCTCCGCTACGCCCAAACGGTTGCGGAGGGCGCCGGAGCGGACGCGGGCCGGTCGACCGTTCCCTCCGGTCTCATCGACGCCGAGGACGACCGTCCGGACGGGGACGGACCGGACGACGCGCCGGACGGCGACGACCGCGTCCCGTTCCGCGACCACGAACCCTGCGAGGCCGGCGATGCCGGACAGCACGATCACGCCCCCGCTGGATGCCGGCGCGCGGGACGGCGCCGCGGACACCCGACGGCCCTCGTACTTCGAGCTGCGCCACATGAGGTTCGTGAACTGGTACGCCTTCTTCAAGGAGGACATCCGGATCGACGGGCGGACCGCCATCCTCGGCCACAACGGCGCCGGCAAGTCGGCGATCCTCGACGCGCTGCAGACGGTCCTCACCGGCGACGACCGCTCCCGCCTGCGGCTCAACGCCTCGGTCCAGAACGACGAGATCGCCCGTGTCACGAAGTCCCGGCGCAGTGTGCGCGACTACTGCCTCGGCGCGATCGACGACGTGGAGACTGACAGCGACGCGGAAGGCGCCACGTTCCTGCGTGAACAGGCGATCACCTACCTCCTCATGGGATTCCGCCGGACCGACGCCGGCCGCGAGGTGACGCTCGGCGTCTGCCTCGAGGCGCATCGGGAGATGGCGCGGGAGACCGTCGCGGCGCTGTTCATCGTCGAAGGGCGCATCCTGACCACCGACGACGTCGCCGACACCGGCACCGCCCCCGACGGGACGCGCTGGAGCGAGGCGCTGCCATGGGACGAGGCGCGCGCGCGCATCGCCGCGGACGACGCGCTGACGCTGCACACTCCGACCGGCCCCGAACTCTTCGTCTCCGAGATCTGCCTGATCGCCGGAACCGAATTCGGCCGGATGGACAAGAACAAGTTCCTGAAGAACCTCCGCAACGCGGTCACGTTCAAGTCGGTCACCTCGGCCACCGAATTCGTGCGCAACTTCATCCTCGACAGCCAGCCCGTGTCCGTCGCGGACATGCGAGCGTCCATCGCTCGGTACGCCGAGATCGAGAAGAAGATCGCCGAGCTGAAGGATCGGCTGACGCAGGTCGAGGCGCTCGGGTCCCGCGTCGGCAACGTCCGCAGCCAGAGGTCCACCTTGGCCCGCCGCCGTCTGGCGTCCCTGCAGGGGCACCTTCACCTCGCCTGCGCGAAGCTCGGTCAGCTCATGGCCCGGAAGGGCGCCATCGAGAACGCCGTTGCCGAGAAGACCGCCGCTCTGGGACGGCTCGAGGAACAGAAAACGGCCGACGCGGACCACCTCCGGACTCTCGAGGCGGCTCATGCGGCGAACTCCGACACCCTGGCGTTGAACAGCGTGGCGGTCAAAATCCGCGAGATCGACGTGCGTCTCGGCGAATGGCGGAGCCAGGAGTCCGTGGTGGCCGCCGGGCGGCTGGTCGCCCGGTTCGCGCTCGCCGCGCCCTTTGCGGAGGCTGTCGCGCCCGAGGCCATGAACCGGATCGATCCGACGCTGCGGACGCAGATCGCCACAGGCGGCAAGTTGCCGGCGGAGGACAAGGTGCGTCTCTCGGCCGCCCTCCTGGCGTCCGCCGCGCCAGCGGCCCTGAGGTCCGCTCTGGACGCGGTGGACGTGAAGATCGGCGCGGCACAGGCCCGCATCACCGAGCTCAACAAACAACTCGAGCTCAACCGCGAGAATGCGGAACGCGTTCGTGCCGGCAAGCGTTTGCTGTCAGACCGGACGCTCGCCCTCATGCGCGCGCTGCGGGCGGACGGCATCGAAGCAACCCCGCTTTGCGAGCGCGTGACGGACCTCGACGAGGAGTGGCGCGCCGCCGCCGAAGCGGCGCTCGGCGATCGCCGCGAAGCCCTCCTCGTCGAACCCGGCGCCTACGAGCAAGCCCTCAAGACCTATCGCCGGCAGCAGGGCCTCGACGGCGCGATGGTCGTCAACACCACCAAGACCGCGGAGACGCGGCCGGCGAAAGCCGGGTCGCTGGCGACGGCCATCGCCGCCGAGGATCGCCACGCGCGGGCTTTCCTGGACTACGCGTTGGGCGGCATCCTGATGGTCGATACGGAGGCCGATCTCCGCCGCGAGGACGCCGCCATCACCCGGGACCTGATGTCCGCGGGCGGCCGCACGGTGCGCAAGTTGCGGGCGCCGGTCCCGTTCCTGCTCGGCAAAATCGACACCCAGGGCATGCTGGACTCGGTGGAGGAGAGCCGTCGGAGCGCGGAGACGCATCTAGCCGAACAGGAGACCGAATTGACGCGCCTGCGCTGCGCCGAGCGCGCCCTGCGGGACGCGGTGGCGGAACTGGAGCGGCTCACGGCGCCCGGTCTCGCGGCGAGCCTGGCCGATTTCGGCCGGATCGCGCAGGACCGTGCCGATGCCGAAACGCGACGGCAGCAGCTCGAGTCCGCGCAGGACCGATCGCTGATCGAGGCGATCCGCGCCGCCAAGGCGGATCTCCACGCGACCGAAGAGGCCATCCGCGAGGCCACGGCGGACAAGGGACGCATCGAGGGCGCCCTGCAGGGCGTGCGCGACTCCATCGGCGCGAGTGAGCGAAGCATCGCGGACCTGCGGGACAAGGTCGCGGGGGCGCTCGCCTACGCCGATCGCGTGATGGAGGCGTCGCAGGCCGAGGAGCGTCGGGCCGTTCTGACCGCGGACGGCGACCCGGGGCGTCCCGAGTTCGACCGCGTGCTGATGGAGGAGTTCACGATCGTCGAGAACCCGGCCGACGATCCGCGATGGCTGCCGGCCGCCCTTGCTCACCTGGACGATTACGTTCTGCTCCGCAGTGACAAGCGCCTCGCCGCCACCGAGGACGCTTTCCTGGAAGCCGTTCGGGAGTACCTCCGACGTTCCGACCTTCCGCGCCCGGCGTGCGTGCCGGCGGGGCCTCTGGCCGATGACGCGGCGGCGGACGCGTCCGACGACGACCGGATGGCTGAGATCGACGCGGTCGCCGCGTGGGTCGCCGCCGAGGACGCCAACCTGCGCGACAACGAGCTCGTGCGCAAGGAGGCCGAGGCGGCCCGGGCGCGGCTGGAGGCGATCCAAACCTTCAAGGAGGACTTCGTCGGAAAGATGCGCGGTGCGTTCGACGCGATGGGCGGGCTTCTCGAGGAGCTGAACCGGCAGCTGCGCAAGCGCTCGTTCCACGGTCTGACGTACCGCTTCGCGCGCCAGGAGGCGCCGGGCTACCGGGACATGATCGCGCTCATCGAGCGGTCGTCCGACCCGACCTTCGACATGCCGCTGTTCAACACCGCCCCCAAGGACGCCGACGGTCTGGACGAGGAGAGCGCGCGGGCGCTCAAGCGCTTGCAGGAGATCGCCACCGACCCCGACGCCGGCATCGGCGACATCGAGGACCCGCGGCGGTATTTCGAGTTCCGGCTCGAGATGCTGAACAGCAAGGGCGTGGTCAAGACGGACCTGGCGCGGCGCATCGGCACGGCGTCCGGCGGCCAGCTGCAGGTTCCCTTCTACGTCGCGATCGGCGCCGCCCTCGCGGCAACCGCCTATCCGGATCGCAAGGGGCTCGACGGCGGAATTTCCCTGGCCCTGTTCGACGAGGCGTTCAACAAGATGGACGCCGCGGTGATCGACGAGGTGCTCGCCTTCAACCGGAGCATCGGCCTGCAGACGGTGATCGCCGCGCCCGATAAGGAGCGGACGACCTTCGAGCAGCTCATGGAGACGATCGTGACGATCTCCCGCATCGGCACCTCGGTGATGATCGACACGCAGCACGTCAAGGAGCTGGCCCGGGAGCGCTTCCGCTCGGAGAACCCGCGGCTGCTGGGCTTTGCGGCCTTCAAGGAGCACGCGGCCGGCGCGTCGGGAGGCGTCGGGTGACGGCGTCCCGCCCACCGGCGGTCCTCGACGGCCCGGCGCGCGACTTGCTGGGGCGCCTGCTGCGGCGGGGCGACCGGCGCCGGGACGGCGCGGCCGTGGCGGAGAAGCCGGACTACGCGCGGCTGCCGACCGGCCAGGACGAGGCGCGCTTCCTCAAGGCGCTCGCCGCGGCGGAAGCGGCCGGCGCCGTCGAGGTCCGCATGGGCAAGCACGAGCGCGCCCACCTCGTGGACAAGGTCCTGCTCGCCGATCTGGAGGCGCTCGCCGCGTTCCTCGGCGTGCGGCGGGCGACGGCGCAGGCCCGGGACCTGGGCGAGCGGATCCGCCGGCTCCTGCCGGCCGACGCCCGCTGGCTCGACGGGCTCGCCGAGCGCGCCTGCGGCCGCTGGGCGCGCGGCGACAGCGCGTTCGGGCTGGCGCCGTCGGACGAGGCCGGCATCGACCAGCGCTTCCGGATCCTCGCGGCGCTGGCGCGCGGCGAGGCGGAGGGCGCCGATCCGCGGACCTTCTCCGTGCGGGTGTTCCCGACGCATCCGAACGACGCCAGCAAGATCGTCGAACGGCACCGGGCCGGGCTGGTGCGGATGCTGCGCTCGGTGGCCCAGGTCGACGCCGAGGACGCGGAGGCCGCCCCGTCGTCGGGCCCCGCCCCGACGACGGACGAGGGGCTTTCCGACGACGAGCTCCTCGCCCGCTTCGGCCTGACGCGTTTCCCGGCCCCGGTCTTCCTCAGCGGTCCGGTGACCGTCCGCTTCGGGAACACGCCGGAGGACGGCCTGCTGCCCGGCACGGCTCCGCCCTTCGTGGCCGTCCAGCGCGAATGGCTGGACGGGCTGTCCTGGGACGGCGAAGGCCCCTTTTCGATTCTGACGATCGAGAACCTCACGTCCTTTCACCGCCAGGTGCGCGAGGCGCGGCAGGCGGACGTGTGCGTGGTCTACACCGGGGGATTCCCGAGCCTCGCCGTGATTCGGGCGCTGCGCCATCTGCTCCGCGCGGCCCCGACGCCACCCCGCCTGTTCCATTGGGGCGACGTCGACGCCGGCGGCGCGCGCATCGCCGGCCATCTGGAGGACAGCCTCGGGGCCGCGGTCGTTCCGCACCTGATGGACGCATTGACCGTGCGCCGCTTCGGGCGTGCCGGGCGCGCAAGCGACGTGACAGCGCTCAGCCGGCGCCCCGGAGCGGTCGGGATCATCGCCCGGACGATTGTGGAAACCGGCCTCCTCCTCGAGCAGGAGGCCGTGGATCCGGTGCCCGCTGGCAACGCCTCCGGGAGCGCCCCCCATCAGAGCGGCGGGTAGCGTCCGGCATCGTCCACGACGGCGTCGCGATCCTCGACGTATCCGGCGAACGCGCGCTCGGAGCGATGCCCGGTCAGCTGCATCGCGGCGCGCGGCAACGCCGAGGAATGAATGACACGATCGCCTGCTTCCAAGAGCGAAGCGGCGCCCTCCGCCTGCGCAGGACGGGTTCGCGGCATTCCCGCACCCGGCCGCGAAGGCAAAAGCTGACCGGCCTCGCTATTCGCCCGGCGCCGGATCACTTTTCGCCACCGGCAAAGCTGAGGTCCAGGATGTGTAGCCCTGGCGATCGAGATAGTGTTTGCGGGCGAGAATGTCCGCCAACTCATGCCCGCTGATCTCATCCTTCTCCACGCGGCGGGCCAGCCTGTGGAGCGCCCTGGCCAGTTCGAGCGATTTGACCATTGCCTGATTCAACCCCTCGAGCATTCCATCAAGCGCCTCTTCCTGCTTCGCCAGCGGCACCGCCGTCCGATAGACAGCGACCATGGCATCGGTGACGGCTTCACCCACCTCCCTGAGCGCTTCCACGTCACACCTCAGCGTGGTGACGAGGACCATGCGCTCCGTGTCGGTCATGTCAGTCATGCGTTCCGTTCCTTACCGAGGGCTCCACGTTCGTGCGGTGCCGGGAAGGGAAGATCAGTTCGCTCGTTGAGGACGTCCTCCGAACCTGTGGAAGCTTTCTCACTCGAGCACCCGCCGGCGGCACCAGGCACTGCTGGCCGCCGCCCCTCACCGTGTAGAGGCGGTCGTTAATCGACGCGATCGCCTCAGTCAGCTTCGCCAGCCGCGCGCCCTTGTAGGAGCGTTTCCGGGGCTGCCCCTGCTGGGCATGTCCCATCAGTTCGCTGACCCGGACATGGGAGCACTCCGTCCGGCGGGCATCTGCAGCACGCGCGGGATGGTGCGGCCGGATTCCGGTGCGCCGATGAGACCGTCCGCGGAGCGTCCTGGCCGGCGGACTTCGGCCTTTCACCCCGGCGGAGGCGCGGCGTCAGGCGCTGTCCCGCGCCGCGCCCGAGGTTTCTGGGAGGCGGCGGAGCGCCGCGGCGATTTCGTGGGCGCTCGCCAAGCCGTGATCGGCGAGCAACCGCAGCGCCTGCTCCATCGCCGCGGCGCGCGGGCCGGCGTCGCGCTCCTCAACAACGGACAGGCCGCCGGTGAAGATGGCGACGGTCCAGCCTGCCGCACGCGCGTCATCGTAGACGACGGCGTGCCCGTTGCCGACGGTCAGGTCCCACATCGCCCCCTGAAAAGACGAGCGCCAGATCGGCGCGACACTGCCCCGTTCCGCCATGCCGGTTCCTCTTCCCCACACTCCCTGGCGGGATGGTCCCACCAACCGGGCTTGACCGTCCATCGCCCCTGCGGTGAGGCCCGTGCCCGGCTGGCGAACGCCTCCGCATCACCGTCCTGACGCACCAGGACCGGCCAGCAGGTGCTCGACCTTCTGGACCGCTTCCTCTGCTCCTCCATGGATGTCCACCGTTGTGTGCGATTCCCATACGGGCGTCATCAGGCTTCGGCTTCCGAGCAGCACGGAGGCAGGTGTCCGCCTTGCCGCGTGCCCTCGTTTGAATCGATTCCCGTAGATTCCCGTAGAAGCCGTCATCACTTCCTGGCTGAAACATGGCGCTGAAGAACGGGTACAGTTGTCCCTGCCGCATGCCGCAGACTCTCCGACCGGCAGCCTTGGTGCCGCGTGGCATTATTGTGGAAGGGGCCACCTATGACGGCGCCCGAACACGGATCACCGTACGGCATGCGAGCCCGGGCAGCCCGTGCCCGGGATGCGGCAACCACTCAAGCCGGGTGCATAGCCGCAATTGCAGGCACCTTGCGGATCTCCCCCTCGCGGGACGCCCGATCGAATTGGTGGTCCTGGCCCGCCGCGCTTCACCGAACGAGCACCGTTTCCACGCGGAGGCGACCGGGTATTCCCACACCCGGCCGCCAAGGCGAAAGGTGGCAGGCTTCGCTACTCGACCGTCGCCGAGGCGCTTTCCGGTACCAGCGGAGCCAAGGTCCAGGACGCATAGCCTCTGCGATCGAGGTAGTGCGGGCGGGCGAGGATCTCCGCTATCTCATGCCCCGCTCATCTCATCGCGCTCCACCCGGCGGGCCAACCTACGGAGCGCCTCGGTCAGTTGGGCCGAATTGACCATCGCCTGGTTCAACCCCTCGAGCATCGCCTCCATCGCCGAGTCCTGACCGGTCAGCGGCACCGCCGCGTGGCGGACCGTGAACAGGGCGTCGGCGACGGCCCTGCCAACCGTCTCAAACGAATCCGCATCCCGCTTCAGTGTGGCGATGAGGACCATGCGCTCCGTGTCGTTCGTGTCGGTCATGCGTTCTGTTCCTTAATCGAGGGCGCCACATCCGTGCGACGCTGGGAAGGGAATATCCGTTCGCACCTCGAGGACGTCCTCCGGACCGGCGGGCACCTCCGCGCTTGCATGCCCGCCAGCGGCGCCACCAGGCACAGCTGACCATCGGCCATGGCCGTGTGCACGCGGTCGTTGAGCGACGTGATCGCCTCGGTCGGCTTCGCCAGCGTCGCACCCTTGTAGGAGCGGTTCCGGGTCTTCCCCGGCTGCGCGTGCCACTTCAGTTCGCTGACTTCTGACATCCGGAACCTCGCGGTTGAGCAGGAGCGGGCCGGCGCTGTGCCGCAACGATTGAAACGGCAGACGCTGCCGCCTCATGCCGACGCAGTCGAGGCAGCGGCGGAATCACTGCCGGAGGTTCTCGCCGTCGCGGTTTGCGTTCTCCAACCGGAGGCCGGGAAACAGGTCCCGCTTGCCGGCCCGCTTCTGGGCGGCGACGCCGTCGAGGAAGCCGAGCTCGAGCAGCAGCGGGTGGATCGGAATGATCCGCTTCGAAGTGGCGGTCTTCACGCTCTTGCCATCCTCGGGAATGACGTCGATGCACCAGATGCCGACGGTGGGAACACCGTCCGCGTCCTTGGGCGAGAACCGCCGCAGGCGGGTCCACGGTCCCGAAGGATCGTCGAGATCGACATTCCAGTCAGTGAAGTTCTCCTGATCGAAGCAGCGCAACTGGATGTCGGCGGTCAGCACCTGCGCCGCCTCGCCGAGCCGCACACCCTCGAGCGCAGCCCGCAGTGGCCATGGCACCCAAAGACCAGATCACCGCCCTTCCCGCCACCGCTATGCCCGCTCCCGGCCGCCTTCATCATCGCCCTGTTCGGGACTGCCGCCTGAAGGTGCTGTAGCCGAGAATCTCCTCACCCTTCAGTAGAATACTCTACAAGACTTGCAGAAGTGTGACAAAAAGGCACATCGAACCAAAATGAAGATTCTGATAGCAACGCGACATAGAAATAGAATCCCAAAGATTCCTCATACAAAAGAAAAGAACATCCCCAAGCTTTCTCTCTCAGAAACCCCTGCCAGCGCTTACATCGACCAAAGTCGGCAATTAATAACGAGGCGGGCAAATTGAAACCTATCGACACCAAATTAACTCAGACAGATCACTCGTTCTCTGCTTTTTCAAAAGTCTTTTTCAATTAAAACTGAAAGCATATTATCTTAACTCAAACAGAACACTTCGGTTCTCGCACAACCTCACCAATCTGAAAGGGAAAATCAATGAACCTCTTTCCGCGTATCATCTTTTCTATTCCCATTGCCCTTCTTTCGGCATGTGTTGGCAACGGCATTTCACCGTTCGGTGTTTCGCCGGACGAACGGCAATTCAATGCTGCCCTGTCTCAGTTTCAGGCCTGCGATGATCAGATCCAGAATCAGTCGGGGATGGACGTTTTGAACGTGCGATCTCCTGAGCGTATTTCCAGTATGAGCCAGGCCAACTACAACGATCCATCCTACCCTGACGGGCAGAACCGTCAGGCCATGAGGACTTATCTGGCCATTGGGCGCAACTGTGATCGCGCGTTCGACTCTGTCGCTGGATCGCCGTCGATGGGAGGATTCGTCGTCGCCATCCGCACATCCCGGGACCGTTTCTGGTCGGTCGGCCAGAATTTTGCCGACGGCCGCATGACCTGGGGCCAGTTCAACCGCGCCCGCGCCGAGATGGACCGTATTCATCACGCGGAGATCGAAGCGGCAAAGCGCACATCCATTGATGGCCTGCGTTCCTCCTGCCGGGATTGGATGCAGCAGAACGCCGCACCCGGTTACGTGCAGGATTGCATCGGAAACGGCTATCGTGCGCTGCCTGCGCCAAATGGCTACGGCGCGCCCACGGTCAACCAAGGCTATGTGGGCAGCACTCTACCCAACAGCGGTCAAGGCTACGTCGGCAGCACCCTGCCCAACAGCGGTCAAGGCTATGTCGGCAGCACCCTGCCCAACAGCGGTCAAGGCTATGTCGGCAGCACCCTGCCCAACAGCGGTCAAGGCTATGTCGGCAGCCCGCGAGTGAAGTGAGAGATCCGGGCGGCCCATCGGCGCGTCGCCCGGAGACGATAAACCTGCATGGACGGCGCGAACCGACGCGCGTCCTTCCAGACGCGCTCTTCCCGAGGAGACAGACGCATGAGCTTTTTCTTCCGCCACGGCCTCGCCGCGGCCTTCGCCGTAGCTGAACTGGCAACGGTCGCCGGCGCCGCTTGGGCGACGGAGCGGGTGGCGTTGGACGACCCGGCCTACGCGGACGTGGTTGATTGGATCGACAACCACTACCATGGCCGGCTGCGTCACGCCGAAGCGGTGAAGGGCGACATCGACGGCGACGGGAACGACGACGTCGTCGCCATCTTCAATGTTCACGCCGGCGGCGCTTCCGGCGAGTATCAGCACATGCTCGTCATGAAGGGGACCGGAATGGGCTACAAGCCGGCCGGCGTGCGCGAGCAGATTGTCGGGGTGAGTCCCCACGACTTCGTGATCGGGCCGGGCTTCGTCGAATACACGGGCACGATCATGGGACCGACGGATCCTTACTGCTGCCCGCGTACGCTGCAGCGCTTTCGGGTGACGGTCTCGGCCAAGGGTCTTTCTGACTCAAAGCCGGTGAAAGAGAATGCGTCGCCGCCGTCAGTCGGCGGAAATGCGCGGCCATCATCGCCGCCGTCGCCGCAGCCGTCCTCTGGTGGCAAGGCGCCGCTGCCGCCGCCGCCAGGGCCGATGCCGGTGCCGCGCGACGCCCGCGATGCAGCGTCGTTGAGCGCCTTTCTCGCTTTCGTCAAGGCGACGCAACCGGAGCGTCTGCGCCTCGGTGACGTGCTTGGCCGCCTTGGCGCGGCGCAGATTGCCGCGCAAAACGGGGCACCGCTGAACGTCCCGGTGATGCCGGACCGGCAGGCCCCGCCGGTCTCCGTCACGCCGTTGCGCGACGGCGTTTCCGGCACCGAATGGTGCCGCCAGTTTTCCGGACAGGCCGCCGGGGTCTCGGCGTCCTGGGTCGGTTGTCACGGCACCTCCGGCATCTGGCGCTATCTCCAGATGCCGGGCTGAACGGGCACCGTCGCCCCTTTGAAGCTCGCGCTGCCGGCTGTCGCGGTTCGCCCGTGAACGGGCGCGCCGCACGAAGGAGCCACGGCCCCGAAGGCGGATGGCAGGGCGCAGGCGGAAGCTCCACTTCCGCTCCAATCATTGCTCACGCCGCACCCAGCCCCCCCGCTCACCGACACCGCAGCCCCCGCCCGAAGAATCGCCTGATCAAATGCCAGGCCTGCGATGCGGTTCACCGCCAGCAGGGCTGGCTGATGGTCCGTGGCAGGGCGGCGGCGCAGCCGCGCGGGCCGACCGGGCGAGGACGGCGTCCAGGCCGAAGGCTCGTCGCAAACCGGCTCACAAGGCAGCGCACGGATTTCCTTTGCGGTTGGGCCCCTTGCCGTCGTCGCGGCAAGGAGCGGCTCCGCTTCGACGTTCAATCCAATTCGACGGTTTCGCGGGTCCCGGTCTTGGTCTGGCAGGAGAGGCTCGGCTTGGCGGTGCGCGCATCCCAGCCCATGCGGCAGTCGTCCATGTCGCGATACCCGACGACGCGGAAGCTGCTGCGGGGCACATAACCGGACACGCCGGAGAGACTGATCTGGTACCACCCCGAATCATGGACCCGGGCCGACACCTTCGCCCCCTTCTCCAACCTGCCGAGTTCCTCCTTGTCGGCGAAACGGGGGCCACTGAAGACACTGAGATCCTTGACCGCAAGCGCCACGATGGGAAGATCTTGCGGCGCTGTGCGATGGGACGCCACCGTCTGCGCAGGCGGCTGCCCCGCAGGCCTCAGACCGGTCGATGCCGACGGGGCAGCAGGCGGACGCGATGGAGACGACTCCGCGGGCGACGGGGATGGGACTGGCGCGACTTCTGTCGTCTCGGCGTTGCGGGATAGGGCATAGACCTGTTCGATCATGCCCTGCAGAGCCGGCCGCAGCGTCTGCTCGATCACAGGCATCGCATCCGAAGCCTGCTCCACCACAGCGATCGCCCCGTCTTCGACCTCCGCGCGCATGGCCGGCGGCATGAACTGCCAAGCGCCGAGTGCCACACTGGTCGCCACGGTGCCACGCAACATCGTCCTCTCCAGGCGCTGGCGCCACATCCTGATCGGCACCGGCTTTTTTGGTGGTTGTGGCAGCTTGGGCGGCATGGGCACCTGCCCGACGGGCCCCGGTTTCGCCGTGGGCGGCTGGGGTTTGACTGTATGGCCGAGCCTCGCGCACAGGCCACAGGTGTCGCCGAGCCTCCAATGGTTCTCGTCGTTCCGGCATTCGAACGTCCGTGGGTCGGTCAGTTCGCGCAGGGCCGCAACCCATTCGCCCGGGCGCGGCGGCGTCGTGTCGCCGGAGAAGGCCCGGTCGAACAGACCCCGCAGCTTGGGCGAAAACCACGTGTGGATGCTGTCCGGGTCGGGCTTGATGTAAGGGTTGTCCTTCACCCCATAGGGATAATACCGCCCCCCGTGCATCAGGCGGGCGCCCAGTTCCGCCGGCAGCGTCGCGATGCCGGTCTCCCGGCCGGACATTGGGTGGAGCGATTCGTTGAGGAGCTGGAAGATGATGATCGCCAGCGCAAACTGGTCCTGAAGTCCGGCGCTGTCGTTGATCGATGTGCCATCGAACGAGACGCTGCCGTCGGCACCCAGCGTGGCGGCTTTGGGGTGCAGAAATTCCGGCGTGGCCAGCGTCGCGTCATGGCGGCGGCCGTCCGGTCCGCGGATCTGAAAGCCGTCGCAATCCACCAGCACGACGTAAGCCGAACGCTTGGAGTCGCTGGTGTCATAAACCAGCGCGTTCTGGGGCTTCAGATCGATGACGTAGTGGCCGATTTCGTGCAGGCCGTCCAGGACGATGGACAGGTTCAGCGCCGCGTACAGGCGCAGGCGCAGGCTGTCCGGAATCCCCCGGCGCGCGCGCTGCGTCGGGCGGGTCACCTGCTGCAACGTCCAGGCGTGGCCGAAGTCAACGACCGGCATCGCGAAGCCCCGGAAGCCCCCGCCTTCGGTGAGGATGCCTTCCGGCCAGGCCATCTGGACCGTGCCATCCGGCGTTTTGACGTTGCGCGGCGGCCGGGCGACCATCGCCCGCACCTTCTCGGCGTGCTCCGCCGCCGTCGCCGGATCGTTGTAGAGCTTCAGCGCGAGGTTCGGCAAAGCCGGGTGGCGGTAAACGGTGCCGGCGCCTCCCCCTCCCAGCCTCACAGCCGCGGCGGTGAAGTCGCGCAGAACGGTCTGCCCCATAAGGCCTTCGTAGACGATGTCCATGCGGTCAGCCGGCCGGTTCGCGGCCGATCCAAATCAGAGTCTTGTCGTCGCCGCTGATGCGGCGGGCGTCCTTGCTGCCGAGCGTGCCTTGCAGCGCCCGCGCCGCCGCCTCCGGATCGCTGGAGTACAGGAAGCGGGACACCGGGCCCATGAAGTCCGGTTCCAGCGCCGTGCCGTCGGCGGAGATCACGAAAGGCATGGCGCCGTCGGTCATCGCCACCGCCACGCCGCCTTCAGCCAGCGGGGGCGCTTCGGTGACGCGCAGCTGGTCCCGCCAGTCCTCCATCGTCACGAACCAGGTCTGGTTCGCGTACTCGCCGTTGCGCGGCTCCGACAGGACGACGTCGTCCCAGGCGGCGGCCGGCGCCACCGCGGCCAAGCCGTCGCCCACATGGGCGAGCAGCGTCCGTTCCGGTGTTGCCACCAAAGCGACCAGGGTGGCGTGGCAGTCCTCCAGATCCAGACCGTCGGCCAGCAGCGATCCGCGGGCGAAATCAACCGCCTGGAGAACCAGCGCGCGAAAGGTCTCGACGCCATCGAAACTCGCCGCCGGCGCGGCCAGGAAGGCCGAGGCGACCATCGACGACACCCGCGTCGACCCGGCGCGGGCGTGCCGCGCCGACCCCGCCCCGTCGCACACCACCGCCACGGCGCGGCCGTCCTCGGCACCGAACGCCAGCGCGTCCTGTCCCTCCTGGTTCTTGGCTTCGTGGGCGGGGCCGCGCACGCAGGCCCCGACAAGGCGCCACCCGGCTGCGATCAAGCCACCGGGCGCGCCTTCGCTGTCGGTTTGGTGGAAGTCCATCGGCCGGGTCAGAGCGTCGCAGACATCCAGCCGCTCGGATTGGCCATGGAGACCTGCTGGCCGGACGCCTTCTTCGAGCCGGACTTGGCCGACTCCGACATCCACTTGAACATCTCCTTGAACTTGCTCTGCTCCAGGCGGACCGGCTGGCGATCGGGGGTGCAGAACTGCGACAGCGGCCCCAGGTTGACCTGACGGCCGATGCCGATCGCCCACAGGATAAACTTCTTGTCGTCCTGAGCCTGACGGGCGCGCGACGCGACCTCCTGGATCTCGTCGGTGGGCTCGCCGTCGGACATGACGAACAGCCAGGGCCGCTTGTAGGTGACGCCAGCCTGCCGGTAGCGCTGCTTCTGGTCCTCGATCATCGACATGGCCATGTCCACGGCCTTGCCCAGCGGCGTCGAGCCGTTGGCACGGACCGCCGGAGCCAGGAAATCCGCGGCATCGGTGAAAGGAATTAGCGTTTCGACCTGGTCGTCGTCGCCCATGCGGATGATCGCGATCTGCACGGCGTCGCAGGCGTCGTCGTCGTCCTTCAGGTCCGCCGCGAGCAGCTTCAGGCCTTCGTTCAGGTCGGCGATGGCCCCGCTCTGCCCCATCGACAGCGATCCGTCCACAACCACGACGCAGGGAAGACGCTCCGCCTTGTTCCTTTTCAGCGCGACATCGGGAATGAGTTGTTCATCCATAAGGCACCTTCAGGCTGTGAGCCGCAGCAGGAAACCGGGCGGGGAATACACCCGTAAAACGCGCAGGCCCGTTTGCTTCTGAAAACGTTCAAAGCCGACTTTCTATTTCAAGAAATCCTGTGCGGAAAGCAAAATGTTCGCTGCGTCCGGAGCAATGAAAATCAGCATTTTGCGCGCCGGCCGCAGTCAAGCCATTCGCTTTGGCGCTTGGCCAAACCGATGGATTTCCGATCGAAATCGGTAGCATTTTTCCGGCATACACGGGCAATCTGGCAACGTCAAGACGCTAAGCCGCGGACTTTCAACCGTCGGCAGCGCTGCGCCAAACCGCCGCAGTGGTTGGCGGTTGAGCCAATCGGGCCGAACGTGCATCTTTAGCGGTTTCAACACACCCAAAATCTCACCGTAAGAAACTGTTGTGTTTTATGGTTAAAAATCACTTTCTTTTTGCTGCGCCTCGATCAACGCCTTCACACAGCGGAAAATCCACTTGCGAGTCTTGGACTGATTTGTTTTGTCTTTCGCAACGCAGGCGACCTGCGCCGCGAATCACTCTCAAGACGCGCAAGAGGTAATTGCAAATGCCCTCCCTCGCGAAACTCAGCCTGCGCTCTTCGGTTGCAGGCTGGGCGCTCCTCGCCGCCATGCCGACCGCTCTGCTGACCGCCCTGCCGGCCTCCGCCGGCACGAGCTACCAGATCCAGTGCCAGGAGGCGGGCAAGCCCTGCCGCGAGACCGAGACGCTGCTGCCGTTGCGTGTGCTGCCGCGTCCGAGCGCCAGCATCTTCAAGTCCAAGGACGCCTCCCCCGGCAACCTCGCCGTCGAGAACGTGCCGGCTTTCCGCCCGCTGTTCGTCTTCGCGCGCGAGGAGGTGGACTACACCGACCCGACCAACGCCAAGGGCTGGTATCAGGTCGGCGGCGGCGAAGCCAAGCCGGAGGGCTGGATGCCGGCGAAGGATGTCATGGAGTGGCGGCAGGCGCTGGTTGTCGCCTACACCCACCCGGGGGTCGGCAAGGAAGCGCGCCATCCGGTCCTGATGTTCGACGACCAGGCGGCGCTGGAGCGGATCGCCCTGGGCAAGGACCGGGAGTCCGAAGCCGGCAAGATCTATGAGTCGGTCGAGAAGGGCGAAAAGCCGAAGTCGGTCGTGTCGATCGAGCCCAAGCGCTTCGCCGACATCGAAGACAACTTCTATGTGCTGCCCGTCCTGGACTTCAAGTCCGTCACCAAGTTCGACGACGAGGCGCGGCTGCTCCAGCTCGCGGCGGCCGTTCCGGGCAAGCGGTCGGACGAGAAGAACCAGACCACGCTGGGCAACGCCGCCTACGCCCAGGCGAGCACCGCAAAGGCCACCCTGTCCGGCGACGCGGCCAAGGGGCTGAAGGTCGACATCGTTTTCGTCATGGACCTGACCGGCTCGATGGGGCCGTTCGTGGAGAGCACAAAGACGGCCATCACCGACCTCACACGCGCCATCACCAAGGATCCCAAGCTGAAGGAGGCCGTGCGCTTCGGTCTCGTGGGCTACCGCGACGACCTGCGGGTCGAACCGAAGCTGGAGTTCGTGTCGAAGAACTTCACGCCGAAGCTGCTCCAGGACACCGATTTCGTGTCGGTAATCGACCAGCAGGTCCGCGCTTCCGCCGTGAGCAGCGACGACTACGCCGAGGAAGGCTACGCGGGCGTCAAGACCGCGCTGAACGAGACCGCCTGGACCGATGGCGCCCTGCGCTTCATGGTCATGGTCGGCGACGCCTCGGCTCATGAGCCGGGCCACAAGCAGAGCACCACGCGCCTCAGCGCGGCCGAACTGCGCCACATGGCCAACGACCAGCATGTGTCCGTCTACTCGATCCATCTGAAGGCGCAGCGCTACGCCAAGGATCACCCGAAGGCGGAAGAACAGTTCTCGACGCTGGCCAACAACCCCGGTACGAACGCGCCGGCCCTGTTCTCCTTCGACGCCGACAAGCCCGAGGAATACGCGACGGTGGTCAAGCAGATTTCCGGCCAACTCTCGGAACTGGTCGACGCGGCGCGCAAGGGCCGTGAGGTCGTTCCGGACGCGCTGAGCGAATCGGTGAGCGTCCCCTCCTCGGCGCCCTCCGCCGCGGCGGCCCCGGCCGGCGGGGACGCCGAACTGAAGGACGAAGGCTGGAACCCGGAAGCCCGCCAGAAGGAGCTTCTGGGCGCCCAGGCCGACCGGCCCGAGGTGAAGGAGCAGGCCAAGAAGATCAACGAGGTCGCGGCAGCCGCCCTCATCAACTATCTGGGCGGCGAGACCGTCCGCGACCTGACCTTCTGGGCGATGGACCGCGACCTGATTGACCCGCGCAAGAAGGCGCTGGACGTCCGCGTGCTGGTCAGCAAGACGGAGTTGAACGACCTGATCGGCGCCCTCCAGAAGGTCACCGATGCGCTGTCCACCGCGGAGGTGGCGCAGCTGGAGTTCTTCACCGCGCTCCAGTCGGTCATGGCCCAGACGACCACCGGCACGCCGATCGACTTCGAAAAGGCGCAAAAGCTGGCGCAGACCGAGCTGATGCCCAAGTGGATCGAAAAGCTGCCGTACCGCAGCGCGATCATGGAGATGAACAACGCCACCTATGAGGCGCTGACCCCCGACGAGCGCGTGACCCTGGAGCAGTCGCTCCAGTCCAAGCTCCAGTACTACGTCGAGGTGAACGCCAACGTGGACGCCTGGAAGGTTCTGGACGGGCGCGGCACCGACGGCGCGAAGGTCTACGCCCTGCCGCTCGACGCCCTGCCCTGATCCAAGGCGCCGTCCGGTCCATGACCACCACGATCCGCAAGCCCGCGCCCGTCGCCACGGCGGCGGGCGCCCTCTTGTCCGTCCGCGACCTGCGCAAGGCGCGCAGCCAGGCCGACGCGCGCTTCGAACTGCACGTGCCCGACTTCGCCGTCGCGCCCGGGCAGTTCGTCGCCATCGTCGGCGACAGCGGTTGCGGCAAGAGCACGCTGCTCGACACGCTCGCCCTGGTGCTGCGGCCGACGTCCTGCGCCGGCTTCGTGCTCGGCGCCGGGCACGGCTTCCCCGCCGCCGATCTTCAGGATCTCTGGGCGCTCGGCGACCAGGACAGGTTGGCCGCCATCCGGCGCACGCAGCTTGGCTACGTGCTCCAGACCGGTGGGCTGCTGCCCTTCCTCTCGGTGGAGGAAAACATCCGCCTGCCCACCCGCCTTGCCGGAGCGACCGCCGGCCGAGACGAGATCCAGGCCCTGGCGCAGCGCATCGGCATCCAAGGCATGCTGTCCAAGAAGCCGCAGCACCTGTCCGGCGGCCAGCGCCAGCGGGCGGCGATCCTGCGCGCGCTGATCCACAAGCCGCGCATCATCCTGGCCGACGAGCCGACCGCCGCCGTGGACAAGGCCCGCGCCGGCGCCATCGTGGCCGATTTCGCGGCCCTGGCCCGCGACCGCGGCACGACCATCGTCATGGTCACGCACGACCACGACCTCGTCCGTCCCTTCGCGGACGCGACCTACAGCTTCACCCTGTCGCACCCGTCGCCGACCGAAGTCCGCTCGGTCTGCCACCGCCTCTCATGAGGGCGCACCGATGACCAGACGCGCCCCCTCGCGCCCCGCCGGCACGCCCGAACGCTGGACCATCGGGCGGCTCGCCCTGGCCGACCTGCGCCACGAATGGATCCTCAGCCTGTGCATGGTGCTGGCGCTGGCCGCCATCCTGGCGCCGCTGCTGCTTCTGCTCGGGCTCAAGAACGGCACCATCGAGACGCTGCGCAACCGCCTGGTGGAAGACCCGGTCTTCCGGGAACTGAAGCCCGACGGCACGCTCGCCCTGCCGGAATCCTGGTTCGCGGGCACCGCGCGCGACCCGCGCGTCAGCTTCGTGGTGCCGACGATCCTGCGCGGTTCTTCCATCGTCCGCCTGGCGCCGGAAGGCAGCGACCGCAGCGAGCCGCTGGACCTGCTGCCGACGGCGGGGGGCGACCCGCTGCTTCTGGAAAACAACACGCCGATCCCCGGCCCCGACGAGGCCGTCCTGTCCGCGGACGCCGCCGACAAGCTGAAGGTCGTCACCGGCAAGCGCGTCGAGCTTCAGGTGGCCCGCGTCCGCCAGGGACGGCGCGAGACGGCGACGCAGCTCCTGACCGTGGCCGCCGTGCTGCCGCCGCGCGCGGACCCGCTGCCGCGCGTCTACACGACCCTGCCGCTGGCCATGGACGTGGAGAACTACCGCGAGGGGCTTGCCGTGCCCGCCCGCGGCTGGCCCGGCGGAACGCCCCACGCCCACCAGAGCTTCGACGGCGCCTACGTGCTGACGCCGGAGCGGATCGATCCGCTGACCGCGCGGACGCTGACCATCGGCACCGGCTTCACCCGCATGGACCCGTTGCCCGCGAAAGCGCTGGCCGCGCGGACCGGCATCGCGCTGCCGGACGGCTGGGGTGCGCTGACGCTGGAGGTCGTCCAGACCCCCGTCGGCTGGGAGGCGGTGCGGTCGGTCAAGGACAAGCTGCGCGGCCGCAACGCCGTCGTGATCCCGTTCCTGCACGACAGCACCCTGCAACTGGGCGGCGCGGCGGTGCCGGTGCTTGGCCTGTCGCTGCCGCCGGAGCAGGCGGCGGCGCTCGGCCTGCCGGACCTGCCCTGGGGGCCGGCCAGCGAGGCCCGCCGCTTTGACGAGTACGCCCGTATCCTGCTGCCCCGGGGCATCGCCGCGACCGGGACGGTCGGCGTCCGGTTGTCCGCGGGGGGAATCTCCGGCGTCACCGTCGCCGACCTGCCGGTCCGTGTCGAGGGCGTCGTCGCCGGGCCGCGCGCCATCGTTCCGTCCGAGCTTCTGGGCGCGCTGCGCACCGCCACCCAGCGTCAGGTCGCCCACGACCCGGCGCAGGGGGCGCTGCTCCTGGCCCCCGCGGGCTACCGCGGCTTCCGGCTCTACGCCCGCAGCATCGACGACGTGGCCAGCCTGCACCGGCATCTGCGGGACCAGGGGATCGAAACCAACGCCAAGGTTCAGGCCATCGAGCGCATCCGCACCCTGGACCGCGGCCTGACACGCATTTTCTGGCTGGTGGCGGTGGTCGGCATCCTGGGCGGCATGGCGGCGCTGGTCGCCAGCCTTTATGCGGCGGTGGAGCGCAAACGGCGCGACCTGTCGCTGATCCGCCTGATGGGCCTGCCGCCACGCTCCGTGTTCGGCTTCCCCGTGTGGCAGAGCGCCGTCCTGGCGCTGCTGGCCTCCGGCTTCGCCATCGGCGGCTTCTACGCCCTGGCGTCGGTCATCAACGGGGTGTTCGCGGGCGATCTCGAGCTGGGCGAGCGGCTGTGCCACCTGCCCCCGTCCATCCTGGCCGGCGCCGCGTCGGCCACCGTTGTCGGCGCCGTCCTGGCGTCTTTGTACGCGGCGTGGCGCTCCACCCGCATCGATCCTGCGGAGGCAATTCGTGTCGAATAAACGCTTCGCGGTCCTGGCCGCGCTGACCGCCGTCGTCACCGGCCTGTCGGCGCCGGCCTTCGCGAAATGCGCCCACGAGGGCGAGGGCGATTCCCGCTTCGACCCGTGCCCGGCCCCGGACGATTTCCTGCTGCCGATGCCTGGCGGCCTGCAGATGGTGTTCCGCAAGATCGCCGTGCCCGGCGAGAACTTCTGGGGCAGCTTCGAGCGCGTCGTGCAGATCGGCGATCCGCAAGGCGAAATCTTCGAAGCCCCGCAGAAGGCCATGGTCGGCGGCTCGTTCCAGGACGACCAGGGCAAGCGCTGGGTCTACCACATCGGCAAGTACGAGGTGTCGAAGGCCCAGGTCGCCGCCGTGCTCGGCCAGGGCGACATGGCCAAGGGTGTGCAGCGCCTGATCGAGATCTCCGGCAACCCCGACGAAAAGGACCTCGCCCAGCTCACCGGCGAGGACCTCGACCGCGAGCTGTCCATGCCCATGGCCTGGATCTCCTGGTACGACGTCCAGAACGTCCTCGCCGAGTACAACCGTTGGTGCTACGCCGACAAAAACTGCCGGTCCAAGCTGCCAACCATCGGCGCGCAGGGCGAAAACTACCGCATGCCCGGCTTCCTGCGCCTGCCGACGGAGGTGGAGTGGGAATACGCGGCGCGCGGCGGCGTGGACAACCCGAACTTCGCCGCCGCCCTGCCCTTCGACCGCAAGGAATGGAAGACCTACGCCTTCGTGAAGCCCAACGCGAAGAGCAAGCCCCGGCGCATCGGCTCGCTGGACGGCGTGAGCGGGCTGCACGACATGTTCGGCAACGTGCAGGAGCTGACCGCCAACCTGTTCCAGGCCGAGCTTGGTCAGGGCAAGGCCGGCGCGCTGGTGGCGCGCGGCGGCAGCTTCCTCGACACCGACCGCAGCATCCGTTCCGCGGCGCGGTCGGAGGTCGGTCTCTACCAGGAAAAGGGCGACGCCATCGTCGAGGTGCGCTCGCCCACCACCGGCTTCCGTCTGGCCATCGGCAGCCCGGTGCTGCCGACCAAGGGCTACATGGAACAGCTCCAGCGCGAGCACCAAGCCTACATGGAGACGATCCGCGCCAAGACTCCGGCCGGCCAATCCCTGCTGAACGGCGGCGCGCAGGCGTCGAACGCGCTGCAGACCGCACAGACCAGCCTCGTGCAGATCTCCAGCACCATGAACGAGACGCGCGACCCGAAGCTCGAACGCGAACTGGCCCAGGTCCGCTCGGCGCTGACCGATGCCTCCAAGCAGCTCGATCTGCGCAACCAGGAGGTCTGCTCCAAGTCGCTCGAGGAAGGCGTGTTCTTCGCCACGCTGTACGGCCGCGCCGTCCGTCAGGCCGAATTCTACGAGCGCTTCGCAGCGTTGCGGTCGAAGCGCACCGATCTCAGCGCCACCGACCAGCAGCAGGTCGCCGACATCCTGAAGAACGCGTCCAGCAACCGCGTCGACGCCGACATCTATTTCGCCAAGTACCAGGAGAAGCTGAGCGAGGTCGGCGGTTGCGGCGACCGTCTGGCGTCCGCCAGCGCCGACCATTTCAAGGCGCAGATCGCCGCCGGCAAGGTCAACCTGGCCGGCAAGGTCGCCTTCGACCTCTTCGCCGACCACTTGGCCGCGCTCACGACCAAAAAGGCCGATTTCGAGGCGTGGCGCGACGCCATCATCCAGCGCTTCAAGGACACCAACGTTTTCAACCAGCTTTGACCGCAGCCCGGTCGGAAGGAGAATTCTCATGAAACGCACCCTGAAGATGTCCGTCTGCACGGCCGTGATCGGGTCGCTGCTGCTCACCGCCTGCGCCACCTCCGGCAAGAACGACGCCACCGTCCAGGGCGGCGTCGGCGGCGCGGCCATCGGCGGCCTCATCGGGGCGCTGGTCGGCGGCCGGCAGGGCGCCCTGATCGGCGCGGCCATCGGCGGCGGCGTCGGTCTGGTCGCCGGCTCGGTCATCGACGAGCGCCGGAACGCCTATGCGTCGGACGAGGATTTCTACGACGGGCAGATCGCGCAGACCCGCGCCCTGAACACCGAAGTCAGCAAGCGCAACGGGTTTCTGCGCGAGGAAATCGCCCTGGACCAGAAGGAAACCA
Source organism: Azospirillum brasilense (assembly GCF_022023855.1). NCBI lineage: Bacteria > Pseudomonadati > Pseudomonadota > Alphaproteobacteria > Rhodospirillales > Azospirillaceae > Azospirillum > Azospirillum brasilense. Next base: position 155,149 of record NZ_CP059450.1, on the reverse strand, counting down.
AGCGTCTGGCCGCCCAGGCCAAGGCCGGCAAGGCCCGCAAGGACCAGCTGGTCGCCCAGAAGTCCTCGCTCGACGAGCGGCGCCAGAAGAACACACAGGTGATGGCTGAACTGGACAAGGAACTGCTGGTCCAGAAGGAAGTGCTGGCCAAGGCCGAAAGCGCGCCGGGCGGCGCCGCCAACCCGCGCGCGCAGGCGATGAAGGTCCAGGTCGCCGCGCTGGAGAAGGAAATCGGCGAGCTTCAGAAAATGGTCAACGACATGGGCACGCAGAGCGCGACCCTCGGCCAGTACCTGTAAGCCCACGACTCCAAGGAATCCGACATGGTTTTCGTTCGCATCGCGACCCGGACGCGCGTCCTGCTGACCGCCAGCGCCGCCCTGCTCGCCCTTTCGGCCTGCCAGTCCACGCCCCAGCAATGCGATCCGCGGCAGGGCGGCTTCATCGGCGGGGCCGCCGGCCTGATGAGCGGCTGCTACGAACAGCGCGTCGAGGAGCGCAAGCAGACCCTGTCCTCGGCGCAGAGCATCGCCCAACAGCTTCAGTCCGAGAACAACCGCCTTCAGGGCGAGAAGACCGCCTCGGCCGGCGAGCGGACCCGGGCCCAGGCCCAGCTCGCCTCGCTGGACAAGGACAACGCGACGCTCCAGCGCCGTCTGAACGGCCTCAAGGCATCGACGGAGGAGCAGGCCAGCCGCAAGAAGGCGCTCAACCAGCAGTTGGCCGACATCAACCGCCGCATCGGCGAAGCCCGCGCCAAGGCGAACGCCGGCGGAGCGGACGACGCGGAGGTGCAGCGTGAGGTCGAACGCCTCACGCGGCAGCGCGACGCCCTCAGCGACGACATCGCGGCGGCGCTCAAGGGGCAATGATGCGCGCTTTCCGCAAGCGGATCCTCGCCGGCGTGGCCGGCGGTCTCCTGGCCGGCGGCGTGGTTGCCTGCTCCGACCCCGGAGCGGCCCCTGCCGCTCCGGACGGGGCCGCATCGCGCACCATCACCTGGGTCACGCCGAACCGGCCGGCGCAGGCAGCCGCAACACCGGCGGCCGGTGGTCACCAGACCGACCGCATGGACGCGGCCACCCTGCGCTGGCTGGCCGAGGAGATGGCCCGGCTGGGCTATTACGGTGGAGCGACGGACAGCCCGGACGCCGCCCGTCTGGTTGCGGCGGTGCGGGCCTTCCGCCTCGACTCCGGCCTGCCCACCCAGGGACCGCTGGTGGACGAGGCCCTGCAACGCCGGCTGGGCAGCGCGCCGTCGCCCGGCGCGGCGCGGGAGAACCGGGTCATGGTCGTCGAGGAGCTTCGCTGCGAAGACACGTCCGGCGACTGGGCGCTGATCTATGAGGGCGAACGGTCGGCCGGCTTGTCCGCGCCGAACGGCCTGGTTCCGGTCCGCATCGACCGGCGGCTGGGCTTCCGCCATCATCCTGACGCGCCCGACGGCGTCGACTCGACGGACTGGTGGTGCGTCCCGCACCGGCGCATCTGCCACAGCCCCGTCAGCTTCACCGATTGGGGTGGCAAGCAGCGGCCGGGCGCCGTGGTCGGCTTCCACCCCAGCCGCATCCTGTCCGGAAACGGGTCCTGGGAGAACCAGCTGGCCGCCCTCATCGTCCAGCAATGCGGTCGCTCGGGCGAGGTGGCGCGGTGAAGCGTGCCATCCTGCTGTCCAGCCTGCTGCTGGCCGCCGCTCCGGCGTGGCGTGCGCCCCCGGTCCTGGCCGGGGCCGGGGTCGATTTGGACTCGGCGGCGCTGATCGTGTCGGCCAACCATCTGGCCCAGCCGGAGCCGGCGCGCATCCCGCGCCGATCCGTGGCGGCGTTCCAGGACTATCTCGCGACGCTGGACCCCTATTCCCGCTATCTGACACCGAAGGACGTCGCGGCGCGCAAGCCGGTGGGCGCCACGCACCGCGGCATGGGCGCCCTGGTCACGGAGACGCCGGACGGCCTGCTGGTCGTTCCCCTCCAGGGCAGCCCGGCGGCGGCGGCCGGAATCTCCGGCCCGTCGCTCCTTCTCGCCGTGAACGGGCGGGCACCGCCCGCCGACGTCGATGATCTGCGCATCCTGCTCGACACCCTCGGCGAGGTGGAACTGACGCTGCGCGATCTCGTGACCGGCCAGCGCGCCACGCGCCGCGTTCCCCTGCGCGCGTTCGAGATACCGCCGGTCGAGACCCTGATGATGAACGGGCGCACCATCATCCGCCTGCACGTGTTCGAGAGCGGACGGACGGTGCCGGCCTTGCGCGCCGCGCTGTCCCGCGCCGCCGCGGGACCCGGCGCCCCCATTCTCGATCTGCGGTACGCTAAGGGCGGTGACCTGCTGGAAGCCATCGACGCCGTGTCGCTGCTCCTCGACCGCGCCGTGCCGGTCGCCGTGACGCGCGACGCGACCGGCCAGGAGACACCGTTCCGGAGTCGCACCGGCCAGAACGTGGTTGCCCCGGTCGTCTACCTCCTGGTCGGCCCGCAGACCGTCAGCGCCGCCGAGGTCTTCGTCCGCGCCCTGACGCACTGGCGGTACGGCTTCACCATCGGCCAGACGACCTACGGCAAGTGCGTGGCCCAGAAAACCTTTCCGCTGCCCGACGGCGGCGGGCTGGTGCTGACGACGGCGCGCATCCTCGACCCCGCCGGTGTGGACTGCGCGGGCAAGGGCCTCAACCCCGACCTGCCGGTGGCCGGAAACATCCACGACACGGCGCAGGTGCTGCGCACGCTCGACGCCTTCCTCGACGACGCGCGGGTCGTGTGCCGGGTCGCCCCTCTGCCGGACCGCCGGGCGGCCCCGCAGGCGGAAGACGAACTGGGCTGGAAGAACGGCCTCGGCCGGATGCGGCCGGTCGTGCTGAACGGGCCGGGCGGCGGGCAGTTGTGCCTGATGCCGCCGCTGCCCGCCGCCGCCGCCGCCGCCGTGCGGCGCGAGCAGGCCCGAACCGTCACGAGCCCGCTCGACCTGCGCCACGCACCGCCGGCCGCCCCGGCAGCCGTCTCCCCGGCTGCCATCACGCGCCCGGCGCCCACGCGGAGCGCTCCGAAGGTCCCGTCGAAAGCCGCTGCAGCCCCACCACCGGCCCACGACGACGCCACCGATCCGACGGCGCCGCTTCGGCCGGCCAACCGTGACGACTGAACCGCCGTCCAGCCCAGGACGCCAGAAGCAGAGAGAAGACGACTGATGAAAACGCAAAGCAAGACGTGGTTGGGCCGGGGTGCGGCGGTGTTCATTCTGGCCGCCGCCGCGGTCGGCGAACCGATGGCCGCATCGGCGGCCGAACCGGCGCAGACCCTGTTCTCCGAAGCGCTGACGCTGACCACCAAGGCCCGCAACGAGCCGGACGCCGCCAAGCGGGCCGACATGCTCAAGCGCGTCATCGGCAACCTGGACAAGATCGTCGCCGAGCACCCGGACACCAAGCTCGCCGCCCTGCTCCGCGACGGCCAGCGCATCGGCGCCTTCGAACGCAAGCAGGTCGAACAGCTTCTCGCGGAGGCCGGCGGCCAGACCGCGCCGCAGCCCGCGGAACGCCAGCCGGTGCCGCATCCGGCGCCGCAGGTCGCCGCCGCGCCGGATGCGGCACCGGCAACCGCCCCGGCTCCGGAACCGGCGGCTTCGGAACCGCCGCGTCCGGCCCGCGTGCGCGGGTTGCCCATCGACGCCGATCCAGCCACCCCGACTGGCCGAATGTTGTCCGACATCGCCGTCGGGATCGACACCTTCCTGGCAACGCGGACAGTGCCACTCTCCCCCAGCGTGCGCGAGCCGCTGCGCGCGGTCGAGCAGGGAGACCGGATCGTCGTCCAACTCCGCGGCTTTCAGGTGGAAATGGGCAGCACGCGGCTCGAGTTCGGCGACGTCGACGTCGGCGTGAAGCGCCTGGCCGGAGACAAAGGCTACCTCGTCGATTTCAAGGTCCCGCCCGAAGTGGCGATGTTCGTCAGCCATACGCAGAAGCTGATGTCCTTCACCATCGGAGAAGGCAAGGCGTCCGGAACGTGGCGCACGGACTTGGGCTTCCTGACCGACGGCGACCTCGACCTGATGGACCTACGCGCCCACGCCCACAAGGGCGACGCGGTCGTTGACATCTACCGCCTGGACTCGCTGAAAGGGCGGCAGGCGACGAAGGAGGCCGACGGCACCCTGTCGATGACCGGCCTTCTGGAAATCAATGCCCTCCTCGTGACTCCGCCCGAACCCGGCGATCGGCGCCTCTCGGTGAAGCGCTTCGTCATCGGGAGCGAAGGCCGGGGCATCAGCGTCGAGACCATGAAGCGGCTTCAGGACCTCGGCGGTCTTCAGGCGATCGGCGCAAAGCAGGATAAGGACCACGCCGCCTCGCAGTTTCTCGACATCCTCGCGCAGGCCGCATGGGACGGCATGAAGCTGAGCTACACGGTCGACGGGTTCGCCGTCGCCGAGGGAGCGCAGACCATCCTGTCGGCGGAGCGCCTGGGCCTCGACATAGGCTACGACAACAAGGCCGCCCTGGCCGCCATCGAGATCGGCGTGGACGTGCAGAAGGTCACGACCGCGCTTCAGGAGGTCAAGGAGGTCCCGGACGAGCTGCTTCCCCACGGCCTGACCGCTTCGATGCGGCTCGATCGTCTGCCCGCCAAGACCGTCGCCGAACTGGCCAAGTCGTGGTTCCTGGGCAGCACGGGACAGACCGCCGCGGCCAACCCCCTCTCCGCCATGCAGAACGCCGTGTTCGAGGCGAAGCCGGAATTGGGAGTCAAAACGCTGACGGTCGCGGCGAAGCAGGCGGAGATCAGCACGACCGGTGCCGTCATGATCAATCCCATGGCGAAGCTGATGGTGTCCGGCGGGTTCGACGTGCAGGTCGCCGGCCTGGACCTCATCAAGGCCCGTCTCGACAAGGACGGTGCCACCCAGCCGCGGCTTGCCGAGATGGTGCCGGTCGTCGTCGGGCTGCGCGGCCTGGGCGAACCGTCGAAGCTCGGCGACCGCAGCGCGCACGCGTACCGCGTCGACATCAACCCCGATGGCAGCATCACCATCAACAACACCCCTTGGGAAACGCTCATCCCCAAGAAGCGCCCCTGATCCGCGCCGCCCCAAGTTCGGAGACAACAAACCCATGACCACGCGAAGCAAGGCACCGCTGGGCAAGAAATGGCTGGGCCGGGGGACGGCGGTGTTCCTGCTGGCCGCCGCGGCCGGTGCGCCGATCCAGACCGTTCTCGCCGCCGACCCGGCGCAGGAACTCTTCGTGGAAGCGATGAACCTGACCGCCAAAGCGCGCGCCGAGACCGACGCGGCCAAGCGTCTGGACTTGCTGACGAAGGCACAGGCCGACGTCCAACGCATCGTCGCCGAACACGCGGAGACCAAACTCGGCAGGCTGCTGGCCGAAGGCAAGAAGATCGGCGCCTTCGACCCGAAGGACATCGAGCGCCTGATCGCCGAGGCCAAAGCCGCCGCACCGGCCGAGGCGAGGCCCGAACCCAAAGCGGAGGCGAAGGCCGAAGCCAAGCCGGAGCCGAAAGCCGAGGCGAAGCCCCAGCCGAAGGCGGCCGAAGCGTCGGCGGTGCCTCCGGCGCCCAAGGACACGCCGTTGCCGCCTCCAGCCACCGCCGTGTCGGACGAGATCCGCCAGTTCGTCGCCACGCTGCCGGCCAAGGACTCCGAACGCCACCGCAGCATCCGCCAGGGGGTGGACAAGCTTCCGAACAGGCTGTCCTTCGCCGACCTGAGCCTCGTGCTGGGTGAGTTTGCGGGCGACGCCCGGCTGGACCTCATCGCCCTGCTGGCTCCGCGCCTGCCCGAGCGCGGCCTGCCCCCGGCGGAGATCGCCGCGCTGCTGGATCGGATCCAGGGGTACGGCCGCGTGCGGGCGATCCGCGAGCTGGTGACGAAGCTCAGCCCCGTTCCGGTGGATCAGCAGGTGGCCGCGGCGACGACCCTTCTGGCCGGCATCAAGGAAGGCGACCGCGTCCCTGCGGTCGAACAGCTTGCGCCCGCCTTTGGCGGCGAACTGCCGGCGAGAACCGCCATCGCCTTTCTCCAGGGTATCGAGGGCTATCAGCGTGTGCAGGCCCTGCAACGGGGGCTCGCCCCCATCATGGCGCCGATCCCCGGCGCCGAACGCAGCGCCGTTGTTCGGGACCTCCTCGGCAACCTCAAGGACGGTGATCGCAACAACGCCCTGCACACCATCCTTCATCAGCTCGGCCAGGACCTCACGGTCGCGGAGGTGAGCACGGCGCTGGGTTCCATGCAGGAACGGAACCGTTCGCAGGGGATCAAGGCGCTGGCGCCGCTGATGCTACCGATACCGTCGAGTGAGCGGCCCGAGGCGGCGCGTTCACTTCTCGGCGGCATCAAGGACCATGAGCGGATCGAGGCCATCACGGCGCTGGCCCCGCTGTTCAGGCCGGACCTCACGGTGGCCGACGCCGCCACCATTCTGGGTGCGCTGCAGGCTCACGGCCGCGCGCAGGCCATTGACGTCCTTGCCCCGGTCATGGTCGACAACCTGAAGCCCAGCGACCTTCCGACGCTGCTGGGCAATCTGTCCGACCACCCGCGCCTCTCCGCCTTGGCGGCGCTGGCCGCCCGGCTCGACCCCGGACTGAAGGCGAACGAACTGGCGCTGTACATGCAGCCGTTCCACGCCGACGCGCGCGCCAACCTGATCAAGGCCATCGCGGCGCGGCGGAGCGGCCTGTCCGCCGCGGAGTTCCTGGACATCGGAGGGTTGCCGCAGGACGAGCACCACCGGCGGCAGGCGTATCTCCATCTGGTTCCCGCGCTGCAAAAGCCGCTGCCCGCCAAGGAGTTCGCGGCGATCCTGCGCGGGGTAAAGTACGACCACATCCACACGCTGATCCCCATCCTGCTGCCGAACCTCACGCCCGACGTCACGGTGGAGGAGCGCGCGGCGCTGCTCGACGCCTTCCAAAGCCACAAGCCGACGGGCTTCGTGTATCAGGGGCAGGATCTGGGCAGCTTCGCCTCCGCCCTGCCGGAACCCGACCTCGCCAAGGGCAAGCCGCCCGCGGCAGGGAGCTTCGGCAGCGGCGATTGCGCCTCCGCCCTGTCCTGGGCGCTGGACGGCGTTCCGCTGGACCTGGTGCTCGGCGGCAAGCCGCCCATTCCGAAGGGCGTGCTCGACCCGCTCTCAAGCGCCAGCTTCGGCGTTCCGGCAACCAACTGGGAACCGGCGCAGGTGACCGAGGTGGAGCAGAAGCTGGACATCTGCGCGCGCGGCATGACGGGAACCCGGCGTGCCGACCTCATCGCCGGAAACATCAAGCTTCTGAAGCCGCTCGCCCCGCACATCGAACGGCTGCGCGACATCCCGAAGCAGCGCGCCGCGCTGGCCGGCGAACTGGCGCGGTTGAAGGAACTGCCGCCGACCATTGAGGCGATGGCCGAACTGCGTGACGGCGGCCGCACCGGCCCGATCCTCACCGCTCTCCCCATCGAGGAGGGCAAGGCGGCCACGGCGGAGCTGAAGGCGTTCGGCGAGGTCCACGCCGCCCGCGTCGCCGCGGCCATCAAGGAGCAGTTGGCGCAGATTCCGGAGACGCTGGAGGGCCTCGACCGGCTTCAGGCCGTGGCGCACAGTGTTCGCTCCTCCGCCCCGGCGCTGTGGTCCGACACCGCGCAGGGTCTGGAAAAGGCATTCGAGGATCGGCGCGGCATCATCGCCGGCAAGGCCGTCGACGAGTTCCGGGCCTCCGTTGCCGCCGTTCCGGCCGAGAGGAACGGCCTCGAGATCATCGACGGTCTCATGGCGCGGCCGAGCATCGCCGCCCTGCCCGAAGCGATCGCCAAGCCCTTCGCGGAGGCCGCATCGCAGCGCCGCACAACCGTCATGGAGGAGGTGCTGGGCAAGGAAATCGCCGCCGTCGGCGCGGACGGGATCGGGCTGGGCAGGATCGAGGAATTGGCGCGGTCGGCGGATGCCGCGACGCTGCCCAAGGACGCGGCGACCCGGATTGCCGACGCCATCGCGCGGCGCAAGGCGGAGATCGGCAAGGAGTTTCACGCCACCATCCTGAAGAATTTGGCCGAGCTGCCCGAAACCCCCGAGGGCTACACCGACGCCATGGACCTCGCCGGCGGCCCGATCGTCGGCTTGGACGCGCCGACAATTGCGGCCGTCCGCAAGGCGGGCAAGGACCGGGCGGACGCGATCCTGGCCAAGCTCGACGCCGAAATCCGCGCCAAGCTGGCCGAGATTCCCGCTTCCGACGAGGGGGTGTCGCAGATCGTCGAGCTGCGCGACCGGACAGGGAACGAGTTGCCCGATCCGGTGGCGCAACGCTTCGCCATGGCGGCCAACGACCGGATCGTCGCCATTCGCGCCCAGCAGAAGCAGGCGAGTTGCGACAAGGCCATTGGCAAAGCGAACCTGAAGGATGGCGCGCCCGCCGTTGCATTGGCTGTCACCGACGGCACACGGACGCTGCGGGATTTGACCTGCGCCTTGGCCGCCGATCCGTCCGCCCCGGTGCAGGTCGCCGGGTACGAAGCGCCCGGCCTGTTCGGCCGGACCCACACGCTGACCCTGTCCGGAAAGACGCCTGCCAGGGTGAGCCTGAAGGAGCTTGAGAAGGGCAAGGGTTTGGTTGGCGTCGCGGTCGAGGCCGCCGGCAAGTCGGTGGACGTGCAGCCGGCTGTCTGGCAGTCGCTCATGGAGGACTGGCGGCGGCTTCCCCGTCTGCTCGACCCGAACAGCGAGGAAGCGACGAAGGCCGACATGGCCGCCGGGATCGAGGACGGGCGGCTCGTCTGTGCCACCACGGGGTACACCCACCCCAAGAACCAGTGGCCTCTGCCGGTGGTCGCCTCAGGACCCTGGAGTCAGAACACGTCGAAGCTGGAGGCGTTGACCGCCGGCGGTCTGGTCCGCGTGGCCGGCACCGAACAGCGCAACGCCGGCTTTGGCAACACGCAGCAAGTCGTCAACATCGACCTCACCGCCGAGGGGCAGAAAAGCTGGAACGCGGCGCGCGAGGCCTTCTGCTTCGGCGGCGTCCGGGCCGTGGTGACGAACTACACGGTGCCGGCCGCGCGCGACGGCGTGCAGGCATCCATGGTGACGGCGCAACTCTACGCCAAGGATGTTCCGGCTTGGGTCGCGGCTTCGCCCGTGGCGTCGATCCTGAACCTCTCGCTCGACACGCACGAGCCGACCGAGATCACGCAGGTTCTCTTCCAGACCGCCAAAGGCTGGGTGGATGGCGATCGGATGACGGCTGGCGCGACCAAGGCGAAGCTCGGCAAATAGGGGGCGGACAGGACGGGGGCAGCCCACCCGTCCTGTCCCTGCACGTACTGCAAGGAGAAGGCGGTGACACGTCTCAGGGTGATCCGCCGCGCCGCGCTGCTGGCGCTGTGCGTGGGTCTTGTCGCCTGCAACCGTCAGACGACCGGGGCGCAATCCGTCGCTCCAAAGTCTCTGTTCGGCGGAATTCCCGCGGACGCTACCCGCGTCTCCCCCGAAACCTTCGCACCGACCGACCGGCCCACGTGGTTCTTCATCTCGTCGGCCCTGTGCCGGTCGGCGATGTGCAACCCGCCCGGATGGACGATCCATCTCGCTCCGGACCACCGTGCCGGCCGTTCGCTGTTCGCCGCGCCGCCTGAACCGAGGCCGGAGCGCTGGTTCCTTCAGGACAACCGGCTCTGCCTTGCGGGCGCCTCCCATACGGAATGCCTGGAGTTCTGGAGCCACGGCGGAACGGTCCTGGCCCGCAACGAAACGGACGGGGTCTTCCACGTCACCACCGCAGACGGCTCTTGATCACCGGGCACGAAGACACCGCGCGTTCCGCGCCTGCCCGGTTCAAAAAATTCCGCCACCGATGTCGTTTTACGGAGTACCCCCATGCAGCGCATTTCCGGTCTGATCGCGGTGGCGGCAGGCGCCTTGGCGCTCACCGCCTGCCAGACCCACCAGAACGGCGCCACGCCGGCGACGGGGCCCACCCTCGCCCAAATGCTCGAACGCGCCGACGCCTCCACCCCCACGGCGGCACCATCCGCGCCAATGAAACCCGGAGAAACGCTCCTGGCGCAAACCGGTGAGGGATGGAAGGTGATTTATGCCGACATCCGGAATCCGGGAAAGCCGCCGTTTCGATACTGCGCGATGGATTGGACCGCCGGCGGTGCGGGTGGCGTCACCTTTCAGGTCAGCCAGGACAGTGGTCTGCGCGTAATTCTTGAGACAAACAAGCGGTCTTTCAGCGAGAAAGCCCCGCTTTTTTCCGGAACCGTCCGCGTCAGCAACGGGATCACGATGCGGCAGCAGTTTCAGGCCGTGGCCCAGCACGTTGCCTGGATCCCCCCGGGCAGCTTCGACGCATCCAGCCTGATGCGTCACCTCGGCAATTCGACCAACATCTCGTTGAGCGATGGCCGCGGCAGCATGCTCGACGTGCCGACCCGAACCGCCGGAGACGCGATCCAAGCCTTCAATCAGTGCACCCTGAAGCGACTGTGAGCACAGCCCGACAGCTGCGGTCATCCGCGGAGAGGCGACATTCCTGAAGGCTCTGTCAGCAGTCATTGTTGACGCCTCCCTACCTCCACATATCTGACGCCAGGAGAGCTGGATATGCAGGAAGGCAAGTTCAGGGCGATGGTGGCGCGGCTGGGCGACCACACGCCTCGGTAGCGCCGGACGGTGGTCGGAACGCTGACGCAGACGACGGCGCTGGACGAGGTGGTGAGCACGGTCAACGCCCGCGTCGCTGACGCGCCGCGCTGCCCGCATTGTCAGGGTGACGCCATCCAGAAGTGGGGCCAGTCGCAGGGCATCCAACGGTTCCGCTGCAAGGGCTGTCGCAAGACCTTCAACGCGCTGACCGGCACGCCGCTGGCGCGGTTGCACCACCGCGAGGCGTGGTCGGCCTATGGCGAGGCGCTGCGCGACGGGTTGAGCGTGCGCAAGGCCGCCGAAAAGCGCGGCGTCCACTACACCACCACCTTCCGTTGGCGCCATCGCTGGCTGGCCGCGCCGCGTGACCAGAAGGACGCCACGTTCACGGGCATCGTCGAGGCCGACGAGACGTTCTTCCTGGAGAGCCACAAAGGCTAAGGCATGGGCGCGGGCCGAACAGGGCAAGCCGACCACGCCGCCGCCCGACCGCAAGCCGCGCAAGCGTGGCGGCAAGGCGTCGAAACGGGGCCTGTCCGCTGAGCAGGTGGCAGTAATCGTCGTTCGCGACCGCCACGGTGCGACCACCGATGCTATGCTGCCGTCGCTGAGCAAAGCGAGCGTGACGCCCGTCCTCAAGCCGATCCTCAACCGCGACACGCTCCTCTGCACGGACGGCGCGGCGTTCTACAAGGCGGCAGCCAAGGCCGAGGGCTTCGCCCATCAGCCGCTCAACGTGAAGGCCGGGACGCGGGTCAAGGAACGGGTGTTCCACATCCAACACGTCAACGCCTGCCACGAGCGCCTGAAGGGCTGGATGCGCCGCTTCCGCGGCGTCGCCACCAAGCACCTGCCCAACTGCCTGGGCTGGCGGCGCATGGTGGACCGGCACGGCAACGGAGCGCCTCCGCTGAGTGTTCTCGCGGCGGCCATGGCCTGACCAGACATCAGTACCGTCGCATCTGCAAGACCTTCTTGGCTTGGTAGCGTTCGACGAACTCGTCCCGGATGCGACGGAACTCGCTCGGCGGCAGATGGCCGTAGTGAAAACGACCGGGCTGGCGCGGAAGGTTCCGCAAGTCTTGCGGCCAGAGGTCGAGATTGCACTCCGAGATCAATAGCCATTGTGGGGCGGAACCTAGTCCAGCCTTTCGCTTGGCATGATCGGAAAGTTCGATCCCAACCTCGTCACCGGATGGTGGCGTGTGGGAAATTGGCAGATAGACAACATACTGATCTTGTTCGGCATTCGGGTCGGTATCGTCCTGCGACTTCTTCTTGAATGTCGCAACAACGCACGCCGGATGGTCGTTATCGGCGGTCGGGGCGTCCTTTCGTTGGTGCCACTTGTATTCGTACTGAGCGACCAAGCCGAGATCCAGTTTCGGCAGCGGCATGGTCAGGCATCCTCGTCGAGGTAATTAAATCTCGCTTCCATCTCCGAATTTGCGATCTGCTCGACCAGCCATTCAGGCAGATCATCGGTTGCCATGACTTGTTTGTCGCGCTTCTTCAGGCGCGCGTACTCTTCGGCCGACACGATGACGACTGACGGCTTGTTGTAATGCGAGACGTATACAGGCTCTTTCTCGGCGAGCACCCGGTACTCGCCAAAGTTCTTTTGCACGTCCCCCGAACTCACTTGCGGCATAGCCACCTCCATATCGATCTTACGGAATATGTTACGTAACATGTTGGCTATTGTTAAGGTGCCTTGCAGCGAGGAGCGGTGTTCAACATATTTCGATAACAGAGCCTTCCTGAATCGCTCCGCCCTGAATCGCTCCTTGGATGAACGCGGCCCGGCGATGGCGTCATGTGGCACGTCTGGGTATCCGGATTGGCCGCTTCCGGTTTCACCGTCCGGGCGGACAGCAAGTGCACGCCGCGGCAGAATGCGCGCTGTCGTCCGTCCGTCCAGGCGTCTGCGCTGGGCGGCGCGACACGCCGTGACGCCCGGGCCGCCAACGCCGGGTGCGGGATCGAGCGGCCGTTCGCCCGAAGCGGTGACGGCCTTTCCAGCGGCGGGCCGGGTCCCTCGCCGGCGGCACCGAGCGGATCACCGGTGCGCAGACCGTCTCCCGCCGCCGCACGGATTGTACCCTCGACTGTAGCACTTTCCGGTGCTACAGTCCTTGACGAACCGTTCGGAACTCCAATGTTTCCGCGGGATCGCGTCCGTGCGACCGATCCAGCTGTGAATCCTGGCGCCCCAGCCAACCTAACCCACTGTTTTTATTCTTGCTTTTGGGTTGGTTGGGGTCCTTTTTCGTGTGCACAAGGCTGTGCACACATGGTAATCGAACCCCTTGAGAATCCTCACTTTCCAATTTTGTACGAAAATTTCCCGTGCACACCATGTGCACACGGAGCAGCCTGATTTGGACTTGTCTAGGCCTGAGCGGCGACGTTGAGCGAATCGGGCGTTCAGCTGCACCGCGGGCGAATCAACATCCCCTCTTCAGCCGCCGGACCGGCCTCGCCGTGCACCAGCCGGCGAAATCGTCGACGGCCGACACGACGAGTTGACAATTCCCGACCAGCGTGCTCGTGGTATGGATGTTTGGGGCTCCGAACTCGACCGTAAGCCAGTGGACGCTTCAGGTTGCGCGACCGTTTTGTGCCCCATTGTCCGGCACCGGGTTGGGGGCGACCGAGAGGCCCAGACACCAGCCAAGGTAAAAGCGAAGATCCTCGTAGAAGGCCTCCGGCGTGTAAAGCTGTAGGCCTGGGCTGTCGATCAATTCGGAACCCGCCTGAACTCCCCAAGCCAGTAGCATCCAACTCCCTGCTACCCACGCCGTGAGCTGCGCTAACACCGGAATGGTGCTCGCATCCCAACGGCGAAGAACGATTCTGCTGCCAATCAGTGCGATCAAAAAGCCCGGCACTGCGCTCGTCACCACGATCGGCCAACCCCATCCATAAGAGTGGCCGATGAAGACAATCCATACGCACGCTAAGCCCGTCGCCGGAAGAGCCAGCCGGCGAGACGTGCCCGAGACGAACCAAGCGGCCGTGACCGCTGCCGGAATCGAAGCCCACTCGCAAGCGCTGTCGATCGCTCGTGCCAAACTGGCTTTCTTAGCCTCGTCACCGGCGTGTTCAGCGCCGATATACGCAATCATCGCTTCGTGGATGCACACGACGACAATCCCAAAGGCCAGCGACACCAGAACACCAAGCAGCATTCCACCGGATGGTGCGTGCGCCAAATGCCATCGCCCGGCCTTGAGCCGTTCCATCAGCGGTTCGACGAAGAAGGCGAAGAGCGTACCAATGAACAGTGCGGAAAACAGTTCTGCGGCCCCGAAATGGCCACGCATCAACACAAACCCTTGCCAGAGCAACTCCGGGGCGAAAGCGCAAACCGAAACCCACAGCGTGTAGACCATATAGGCCAAAGCACGAGCGAAGGGCACGGATTGCCTCCATCTAACGGCCACGCCGACGTGACGCTGGTTCCCGTCCAGATTCGCCAGCCAAGGCTTCCCCTATACGGGCTGCGCCAAACTCACCAACGGAGCCGTGCGATGGCAGAAGTCGACTAGGTTGGGCTGTGCCGTAACAAAAGCGCGCAACGGGGTATCGATTTCGTACCAGTAAATGTTGGGCAGAAAGCCCATCAGCGCCGTGTCGACGCTGTGTGGGGTGTCGCCGAACAGGAAGGGCCGGTCTGCCAAGGCGCCAGCGATGGCATTCAGATCAGCGAGACCGCGGCTGTAGACTTGGTCACGATCATAACGGCCGATACCCTGGAAATAGTAGCGCTTCAGGTTGTATTCCCGTGCTGCCTCTAGAAGTGCTTCAGTGAGGTCTGGATGCGTGTTGAGCAGTTGGCTCCGAAACAAGGGCCAAAAACGCTCATCGGACCACCGCGAGAAGGACATTACCCAATACAGATTATCGAGCGTGCGCCGGATCATATGGACGATGCGTCGTTCGGCCTCACTAAGGTCGTCGTCGATCGACAAGTGATGCTGTCGGATCAGGTGCGCGATGATGAGATCACTGTCTCCGATCACAGTGCTGTCATCCAGGATATACGGCAGCTGCCCGCGAGGGGCGTCATGGGCGTCGATGATATGTTTTTGCTGATAGGACAATCCACACAGGCGCAAAAACGCCACAACCTTGAGGCCGTAGGGATTGTTGTCCGCTAAGCCATAAAGATGGGGGTAGGTGTACAGCGTGATCATAGCCGGCTCCGTCCACTTGCAGCCCGGCTGGGGCCACGATTCGGTACCGTAGGGGATGGTCGGCCACGGCGATATTCCCTTCGGCCCGCTAATCAGCTTGGCATGGAGTAGCAACCATTGAATATCCGATCATTAGGACAGGGGCCACATTGAGCGGAGCGAAATGAGAAGCAACCAGCCGGGAGGTCGAGACGATCCCCAGCGCCAGTGGGGCGGGACAGCGCTCTTGCCCGGCTGGCGACCTGCGTTCCGATTATCACAATGCAGGTGCGAAAGCTTCAGGTCGGCGGATGAGTGTCCCGATGGGATCGGGGTGCTTGGCGCCGTCCCCTGGCCCTCCAGGCTGGCCGGAGCGGTGGCCGGCATGGTTACTCATGGCTGCAGGCGAACAAGCGCTTGGATCGACGACAGGACAGGTTGGGGCGGATCATACTCGCGCTGCTCGCTGCGGCGGCCATCATCATCGTTGCAAATCGTCCTTGCGCATTCTGAAATTCGTCCCTTAATCATGAGAGCAGATGGATACCTCGAAAAACGGTAGCGCAGTCGGTGTTCCCGTGATTCCCTTGGTTTGAAGTGGGATGTGGAGGGAGCATGGCTGGGCAACCTGGACTGTTCGATCTGCAGGATCGCTACGCAGAACTGAGCAAGAGCGGCGATCCGCTTGAGCGGCTGCTGTCAGTGGTGGACTTCGAGGTTTTCCGCCCGACGCTGGACGCGGCCTTGGGGCGCAAGGATCGCTCCCGGGGTGGACGGCCGCCGCTGGACGCGGTGATGATGTTCAAGATCCTGGTGCTGCAGGCGCTGTACGGCCTGTCGGACGAGCAGGCGGAGTATCAGGTGCGCGACCGGCTGTCGTTCATGCGGTTCCTCGGTTTGGGATTGGGCGACCGGGTTCCGGACCGGACGACGATCTGGCTGTTCGGCGAGGCGCTGGTGACAGCGGGAGCGATGGAGGGTCTGTTCGCCCGCTTCGACGCGGACCTGAAGGAGCGTGGCTACTTTGCTCTGGGTGGCCAGATCATCGACGCTTCCATCGTGGAGGGACTTCTGATCCCGGCGTTCGGCTACAAGTCGCACATCACCATCGACCGCCGGTTCCGTCTGATCCGGCGCTTCATCGTCACCGACGCGGCGCGGCACGACGGCGCGCAACTGCCGGGCCTGCTCAACCCGGACGCTTTCGACAGCCGGGTATGGGCGGACAGCGCCTACCGCTCGAAGACCAACGAAGCGGCCATCACGGCGGCGGGGCGCCGCAGCATGGTGCATTTCCGCAAGCCGAAGGGCCGGCCGATGCCGGAGCCCCACCAGCGTGCCAACCGCGCCCGCTCGGCGGTGCGCTCGGCCGTCGAGCATGTGTTCGCCGACCAGAAGGCGCGCATGGGGCTGTTCATCCGCACCATCGGCCTCGGCCGCGCGACGGTGAAGATCGGCATCGCCAACCTCGCCTACAACTTCCGACGCTTGGCTTGGCTCGAGGGGCGAACTGCGCCCGCATAGCGCCAACACCGCTGCATATTTCCGCATTCTCGCACGAAATTGGTACTTCGGCGGCCAAAATCGCCGGATTCTCATCGGTGCACACCCTTTCAGCGGCTTCAACCGTTGATCAAGGCCGGTTTATCGAGGTGTTCAGATGATCTTCACCAGATCGCCGCGGCGCCCGCGGAAGATGAAGAGATGGCCGCTGTGCGGGTCCTGGGAGAAGCGTTCCTGAACCAGCAACGCCAAGCTCGCCCAACCCTTGCGCATGTCGGTGTGCCCGGTGGCCAGCCACACCCGCACCCCGCTCGGCACCGGGATCATGCCAGGGCACCGACGACGGCCGCCGCCAGGGCGGGGTCGACCGGCCCTTCCAGACGCAGGCGTGCCCCGCTGGGCAGGATGACCTCGAGGAGCGCCGGGCTCGTGGCCGGCGGCACCGGAGGAAGCAATGGTCCAGGGGGCTCCGCGACCGGCGGTTCCGTTACGGTCGGCTCCGGCGTGATGGTCACCGCGACGAAGCTGGACGGTTCGGCCACGGCGGCTCCCGTGGCCTTCATCAGCCCCCGCCAGCGGTACAGCAGACTTTCGTGCACGCCCAGCCGGCGGGGCGCTTCCGTCACCACCACGCCGGGGCGGAAAGCCTCCTCGACCATCCGCTCCTTCTCCGCCGGCGTGTAATTCCGCCGCCGCTCCGTTCCTGTCAGAACCTCGACCCGCTGATAAGCCATGACGTTTGCAACTCGTTTGCGTCCGCGCGATGACGCGCCACGCAAACCTCAGACGCCGGCCCCTACTTTGCCAAGGCGGTGCTTACCGGAGGCGTACCTCACAAGGGCGCACGAGCCGCCTCCACCGGACCATTCCAGGCGCCGATTGCGCATAAAAAAAGCCGTCAGGAGCTTCGCTGCTCCTGACGGCCTTCCGTGTTCAATCCTTATCGACGGCGACCGCCGCGGATCATTCCCACTCGATGGTGCCGGGCGGCTTCGAGGTGATGTCGTAGACGACGCGGTTGACGCCGCGGACTTCGTTCACGATGCGGTTCGACACGCGGGCCAGGAAGTCGTGCGGGAACGGGTACCAGTCGGCGGTCATGCCGTCGGTGGAGGTCACCGCGCGCAGGGCCAGCACATGGTCGTAGGTCCGCCCGTCGCCCATCACGCCCACGGTGCGCACCGGCAGCAGCACCGCGAAGGCCTGCCAGATCGCGTCGTAGAGGCCGGCGTTGCGGATCTCCTCCAAATAGACCGTGTCGGCCTTACGCAGGATGTCCAGCTTCTCCGGGGTGATCTCGCCAGGAACGCGGATGGCGAGGCCCGGGCCGGGGAAGGGATGGCGCCCGATGAAGGCGGCAGGCAGGCCGAGTTCGCGGCCGAGCGCGCGGACCTCGTCCTTGAACAGCTCACGCAGCGGCTCGACCAGCTTCAGCTTCATGCGCTCCGGCAGGCCGCCGACGTTGTGGTGCGACTTGATGGTGACCGAAGGACCGCCGGTGAAGGATACGCTCTCGATCACGTCGGGATACAGCGTGCCCTGGGCCAGGAACTGCGCCCCGCCGACCTTGGCGCTCTCTTCGTCGAACACCTCGATGAACAGGCCGCCGATGATCTTGCGCTTCTGCTCCGGGTCGGTGACGCCGGCCAGCTTGCCCAGGAACAGGTCGGATGCGCTCCGGTGGACCAGCGGGATGTTGTAGTGGTCACGGAACAGCGTCACCACCTCCTCCGCCTCACCGGCGCGCATCAGGCCGGTGTCGACGAAGATGCAGGTGAGCTGGTCGCCGATGGCCTCGTGGATCAGCACGGCGGCCACCGAGGAATCGACGCCGCCCGACAGGCCGCAGATCACCTTGCCGCTGCCGACCTGGGCGCGGATCTTCTCGATCGCCTGCTGCTTGAAGGCGGCCATCGTCCAGTCGCCCTTCAGCCCGGCGACGCGGTGCACGAAGTTCGCCAGGAGCTGCGCGCCGTGCGGGGTGTGCACGACCTCCGGGTGGAACTGCACGCCGTAGAACTGGCGGGCGTCGTCGGCGATGGCGGCGAAGGGCGCACCGTCGCTGACCGCCACGGCCTGGAAGCCGTCCGGCAGGGCGGTGACGCGGTCGCCGTGGCTCATCCACACCTGCTCGCGCGAACCCACATCCCAGAGGCCGTCGAACAGCGCGCAGGTCTGCTTCACCTCGATGAAGGCGCGCCCGAACTCGCGGTGGTCGGAGCCCGACACGGCGCCGCCGAGCTGGTGGCACATCGTCTGCTGACCGTAGCAAATGCCCAGGACCGGAACGCCCAGCGTGAAGACCACCTCCGGCGCGCGCGGACCGTTCTCTTCGGTGACGGAGGCCGGGCTGCCCGACAGAATGATCGCCTTCGGCGCGTAGTCGCGAATCCGCTCCTCGCTCATGCTGAACGGATGGATTTCGCAATAGACGCCGGCTTCACGGACGCGGCGGGCGATGAGCTGGGTCACCTGCGACCCGAAATCGAGGATGAGAACGCGCTCGGCGGACATGGACGACAACCTGATGCGGGGGGACAAGCCCCTGACTACCGCATTTCAGGCCCCGCGGACAAGCGTGCAAGCGGGGCGAGGTCGCGCCAGCCATAGGCGATCTCCACCAGCTCCGCCCCGGCGAAGCGGATGGGCCGTTCCGCCACCCGGACACCGCCCAGCCGCTCGTAGAACCAGCGGGCCGGGTTGTCGCGCAGGCACCAGACCACGGCGGTGCGCTTGCCGCCCTCCTGGAGCCGCTCCGCCATGGTCGCCATCAGGCGACGGCCCAACCCCTGCCCCTGAGCCTCGTCCAGCAGATAGAGGGCGTAGAATTCCCCCTCGTACCCTTCCACGGGAATGCGGCGCCCGCCGTAGGTGGCGAATCCCACCACCGAGTCCGCACCGTCCACCACGACCAGGGCGCCCTGCCCCGGCCCGTGCGCCTGGACGGCGTTGTGCCAGCGCATCGCCGCGGCGGCTTCCGACAGGTTGGCGAGATAGGCATCGGGGACGAGGCCCGGATAGGTGGATTGCCACGTGGCGACATGGACCTTGGCGATGCCCACCGCGTCCGACGGGCGCGCGTCGCGAATCACCAGCGCTTCATCCATGGGACATCTCCGGACCCGTTGCCCACCCCAATGGAAACTGGGAGCCGGGCCGGAGGATGTCCAGTCAGCCAAAAGGGCCGGGACGGGGCGACGGTGGAAGGCCGCCGCGCCACCGGCCTTCGGGTTACTGGGCCGGAAGGGCCGGAACACCCGCCTGCCACTGGTCCCAGTGGGAAACGATGTGGTCGGTCATGCGCGAGCCGACCAGCGCCACGTTCTCCACCGTCTCGGCAAAGCCGCCAGCGGTTTCGCCCGGCTTCGGGTCGAGATGCTCCAGCGTGGTTTCCTTGGGGTTGCCCTGGTCGAAGTTGACGGCGCCACGCAGGCTCATCACCCGGTCCGAGCCGAGGGTGCGCTTGATGACCAGAGTGATCGCCGCGGCCTCCATCTCGGTGATGACGTAATCGTCGGCGCCGTAGAGCTTGGCGATGTACTGCGCCTGCTCGGACATGCCGGGGCCGTGGAAGAAGGTGTCGCCGGTCATGTGCGTGCCGGTGCCGACGAAGGGCGCGCGCCGGGCGGCGTCCTGCGGGTAGCGCTGGCGGTAGGCGCGGGCGCTGTCGGAGTCCTTCAGCGGCGTGTCGCCGGTCAGCTTCATCGCCCAGGAGACCAGGGCCGGGTTCAGCTGGAACAGGCGGACGGACTCGTAGCCCTTGCGCGGCATGAAGGTCGGCTCGCCCGGCTTGCCCTCCTCCGGCGCCCAGCGGTGGCCCAGATCGTAATCCACCAGCCACGTCGCCCAGTTGACCTCGGCGATGGTGCCGCGTGACGGCGGCGTGCCGGCCACGCCGGAGATGATGAAATAGGCCTGCGACAGGTCGAGCTGCGGGTTCAGCAGGATCGCCTGCATGGACGCGGAGGAGCTGACCTTGCCCATCCCCAGAACCGCGCCGCAGACGCCGTCGGCGTTGCAGTAGACCGGGTTCAACGCGCCCTTCACGGCGATCGGTTCGGCGGACTGCCAGTAGCGCTCGTACCAGTTCTGGAACTCGCCGGCGCGGTCGCCGGTGTTCTTGCCGATCTCGAACATGGCGCCGACGAACACCTTGACCTTGACCGGCTCAGCCGCTTCGGCGGAGGTGCCCAGCCCCAGCAGGAAAAGGGCGGACAGGGCGGCGCTCCGCCAGCGGGACGTGTTCCACATCATTGCGCTCCAACATGCGGGGAAAGGTTGCACCCTAGCCGCAAACCTCGCGCTCTGACCCGCACGAAATCAGCAGGCCGGTCCGTGTGTCCCCGCATGAGTGGCGGCGCTCGTCCTTTCTCGGGCCGCCGCGCATTCGCCGATTTTTCGGCCCACCATCGATCTCTCTTACCATGTTGGTTTCGCCAAATTCTTAGCGGGTCGCCAACGGTCACCTTCCGACGCGAGTCCGGACACCAAATACCCACCTCATACCCCAGTATTCGTATAGTTCATTATCGAGCGAATGCTTCGGACTCGAACTTTAATATTTCATTATTGATCTTCGCTGAAACTTTTAAATCAACAGGTCAAAAATATCTATTTCCTACCACGATGACATCGACCATCGATCAATGGAGTTTTCCAATGGCTCCGACAAGCGTCACATCACCCGCCGATGTTCCCGCATATTTCCGCACTGGATCGGCATCGCGCTCAACGAACACATCGACACCTTCCATTGCCACGACGACCGTCCGAAATGGCGGAGCCAACGACAGCGTGGATCTCAGCGCTCTGGCAACGGCCCTAAAAGGCAATGCTCTTACGATGTTCAACGAGGCGCTGGGCGACGAGGACCGTCGGAAACTGGACGACGCCGTGCGCGCCGGCACTCTGACCGGCGATGAGGTGGCGAAGGGTTTGACGACACGTCTGAAACGCATCGGCTTCGCGCAGTCCGGTGTCGATGTCGCCACCGTCGATTTCGATTCGGAGGCCGCCAACCGCGCTCTCGGCGGAGCGGTGCTCCTTCAGCGCGGCCAGCGCCGGTCCGACACGCCGACACGCCGACACAGCCGGACAATTCCCCGATCCGCGTCGACAAATCTTCGGCATCGCCCTCCCCGGCGACGAGCAGGGACGCTCAGGCCAACGCCTACTTCCTCGCCGTTGAGGATGGTGGCGACGATGCGTCAAAGAAGATCGCCGATTTCGGCATCAACCTGAGTCCGTTTGCCGCCTTCGGCGACGCCGTCCGTCGTCTGATCGGCAATGGGGCCTTCGATTACCGTTAGGCTCATGTCTTTCGCCGCCAATTCCCTCATAGATTAATTGTACAAAAAGTAAATAAGACCCTTCACAAATCTACATCACCAAAGGAAACGCAATCATATTTGCAATAATATTGAAATTTTTAAAAGTATAGATATCGTTAACTTGAAATAATATTTTCCTCTACTCCATACGGATGCCCGGAAATGATGGGCGATGACGGCCAGGAGGCAGATCAATGACCAGCAGCACAATCAGCTCCTCTCTTCCTCTATCCGCCACCGGATACTGGAAGCCTGTACAGTCCGGAACCGGTTCCTTTGGGCATCAATCTTCAAGCGTCGGGAGCGGCGAAAAGACGGATGCCGTGTCCCTGAGCAAGCTTGGGCAGGCCTTGAAGGGCGCCGCCGCCGATGTGTTCAAGCAACTCGACTCAAAGGCGCGCGGCATGTTGGAAGGACTCGTCAACTCGGGCGAGATCAGCGCCGAAGACGTCGTAACCGGGCTGAAATCGATGGCGACCAAGGCGACCTTCAACCGCTACGTCTCCGAACGCCCCCGTGACGAGGAGGACAAGCAACGGCTCGCCGACTCGGAGGCCGCTTGGCAGAAACTGCAGGCCTATGGCAGCCGGATGTCCGGCGTGCTGTCCGAGGTCGGGCGCAAAACCCAGGAGATTCAGGAAGCCCAGCAGCGCGGCGAAATCTCGACGGACGAGATGAACGAACGCCTGAAGCCGGTCCGGGACGCGTTCAAGGGCGAGATCGCGGCGACCCGTGGCGCCTATGGAAAGCCGACCGATCAGACGGCCATTCTCAGCGACGCCAGCGGATTCACGAAAAACATGCAAGGCTTCAAATCCGCGCTGGCATCCATGGGGGAAGACGCTGGCTTCGCGGAACTGTACGCGCCGGACGGCGAGGCCGCCGAGCAGAAGCTTCAGGAACTCGGCTTCGATCGGACCGTCTTCGGCAACGCGTTCCAGAAATTTGCGGAAACCGTGGACATTCCCGGCATCGGGCCCAAATCCGCTGCCCCGAAGGCTGACGGCGTCGCTCCGCCCTTGGCGCCCGCCGCGGAAAGCAAGATTGCCACGGAGACGCCAGTCGTCACGAACAAGCCGACCGCCGAAAGCCCGCCGCCATCGGATACCAGCAAGCCAGCTTCGAACGACCCTGGCAACGCGCAGGCGGCGCTGTCCATGCTCCAATCGGCGCTTGGGTCGGGCGCGTCGAAAGGCGGAACCGGCGTCCTGGGCGCAGTTGCCGGAAACGCCAACGAAGGCCAGAACACGGTCGCCAGCGGCCTGCTGGAAGCCCTGAAGGCCGGAGCGGGAAAGCCGCCAACCGGAAACGCGCAGACCGGCGACACACCGCCGGCCTGACGCATCCCACCGGGGAAGGCTCCCCCGCCGATGTTACCCCTCCGAAGGCGCCGGATCAGCCTCGGCCATCTGGTCCACCTCCGCCACAGCGTCCTCCTCCGCCTTGCGCACCATCACGGCGGCGAAGAAGCCGTCGGTGTCGTGGCGGGCCGGGGTCAGGCGCAGGTACGGCCCCTCGGCCGGCGGGGTGCCCGCCCCCTCCTCCGCCCAGACCTCGGCGACCGGCAGAACGGTGAAGTCGGGGTGGGTTTCCAGGAAGGAGGCCACCTGCTTCTCGTTCTCCTCCGGCAGCAGCGAGCAAGTGGCGTAGATCAGCCGCCCGCCGGGCTTCACCAGCCGGGCCGCGCTGTCCAGGATGTTCGCCTGGAGCGGCACCAGTTCCGCCAGGCCGGGGCCGAGCTGGCGCCAGCGGCTGTCGGGGTTGCGGCGCCAAGTGCCGGTGCCGCTGCACGGCGCATCGACCAGCACACGGTCGAACTTGCGCTTGTGCCGCTTCACCCAGGGGTCGCGCTCGCTGGACAGCGGGTGCGCCTCGATGTTGTGCAGACCGGCGCGGCGGAACCGCTCGGCGGCGCGCTTCAGACGTCCGGCCAGCACGTCGCAGGCGACGACGCGGCCCTTGTTCTTCATCAGCGCGGCGATGGCCAGCGTCTTGCCGCCGGCCCCGGCGCAGAAGTCCACCACCTGCTGCCCCGGCTTCGGCGCCACCGCGATCGCCACGAGCTGCGATCCCTCGTCCTGGATCTCGACCAAGCCGTCCTTGAAGGCGTCCACGGTGCCCAGCGGCGGACGGCCCTGGACGCGCAGGCCCAGCGGCGACCACTGCGTCGGCTCCGCGGTGATGTGGGCGCGGGCCAGCGCCTTGATCGCGCTCTCGCGGTTGGCCTTCACCGGGTTAATGCGCAGGTCGAGCGGCGCGGAGTCCAGCAGAGTCCGCATCTCCACCGCGAAGCGGTCGCCCATGGCGGCGCGCATCGGCTCCTCGGCCCAGGGCGGGCATTCCACGGCCACGCTTTCCGGCATCTGCGGATGCTCCAGCGTGTGGGTGTCCAGCTCGTTGGCGAGCTTCGCCTCCTCCGGCGCCAGCGGGTCCGGGGCGAATTTGGTGGCGCCGAACAGCGCCTTGACCGTCGCCGCGGCCTTGCCCTCGGCCAGGATCTCGTTGGCGAGCGCGCGGGCGCGCGGGGTCGGCGGGTGGCCCTGACGCTCCAGCCACCAGCACAGCCGGGCATGCCGCCGCAGGATCGCGTAGGCCGTCTGCGCCACCGCGGTGCGGTCTTTCGACCCGATGTAGCGGCGGGCGCGGAAATAGGCGCTCATCACCGCGTCGGCGGGGCGCGGGGTTTCGTCGATCTCGGTCAGCAGGTCGATGACCGCCTGAAGGCGGGCGGCGGGGGTCATGGGATGATCCTCGGATAGATTCCCTGCTCGATAACCCGAGCGGGGGGCGCTTGTCATCCCCCGCGCACGCGCGGCAGCCTTTCGAGTCGCCGATCCAGGCGCAGCCCCTGTGACAAGACGACCGAATTGAAACCATCCGCGCGAAGAGCGGTTGACCGCAATCCTGCGAATGAGGCAAAAAAGGGGTAGTTGTTCTTGTTCGAGCCATCTTGGCCGCGGCAAGTCCAGCCATCCCTCGTCTTTATCGTCTTCCTTGAATCTTGGTGCGGGGTCCGCGATGGCGGCTGCGGTCAGCAGTGTCATGGCGCGTGCGGTGGCGCGCGTCTCCACCCTTCTTGCGTTCGGCCTGCTGGCGGGCTGTGCCGGCGACGCGGCGACCGGTTCGGGACCGGGCGGCGGCGTCACCGCGGCGTCCTGGCGGCCGGGGATGGAGAAGGTCTCCGCGGACTTCCGCGGCCTGCCGGGCTGGATCGACGACGACCACGCGCAGGCCCTGCCCGCGTTGCAGCGCACCTGCCGCTGGGTGGCGGCTCAGCCCGCCGGCAAGCCGCTCGGTCCCAACCCCGCCGCCGGCACCACCTCGGACTGGCGCCCGATCTGCGAGGCGCTGCGCGGCCTGCCCGACGCCCAGCCGGAAACCGCCCGCCGCTTCTTCGAGGATCACTTCACCCCCGTCGCCCTGTCCGAGGGGCAGGAAGGGCTGTTCACCGGCTATTACGAAGTCGAGCTGCGCGGCAGCTGGACCCGGACCGAGCGCTACAACGTTCCCCTTTACAAGGCGCCCAAGCGGACCAAGCGTGGCCTGCCCAGCCGCGCCCGCATCACCGACGGCGCGCTGAAGGGCAAGGGGCTGGAGATCCTGTGGGTGGACGACCCCATCGACGCCTTCTTCCTGGAAATCCAGGGATCGGGCCGGGTGCGGATGACCGACGGGTCGGTGGTGGCTCTGGGCTACGGCGGGCAGAACGGCCACCGCTACGTCCCCATCGGGCGGCACCTGATCGACATCGGCTACGCCACGCCGGAGCAGGTGACCATGCCGCTGATCCGCCGCTGGCTGACCGAGCATCCCGGCGAGGCCCGGCGGGTGATGAACATGAACCCGTCCTACGTCTTCTTCCAGCTCCGCTCGGATGTTGGCGCCCGCGGCGCGCGCAACATGGAACTGACGGCGGGCCGCAGCCTCGCCGTGGACCCCGGCTACGTCCCGCTGGGCGTGCCGCTGTGGCTGGACGTACGCGAGGCCCCGGTGCCGCAGGGCGAGATCAAGCGCATCGTCGTCGCCCAGGACACCGGTGGTGCCATCAAGGGGGCGGTGCGCGGCGACCTGTTCTGGGGTCATGGGGCGGAGGCCGCCGAGGGCGCCGGCGTGATGAAGGCCAAGGGCCGCTACACAATGCTAGCACCGCGCACCACGTCCTTCACGCTGGCGCAACGCCGCTGAGGTCTGGTTGTCGATGCTGGTTCGTCTGTCCGCCCTGCCCGACCGCGGGGCCGCCCTCGCCGCGCTGGAGGACATCTTCTTCCTGTCCACGCTGCGCAAGGACTTCGCCTCGGCGGAGGAGCGCGCGGCCTTCTTCCGCACTTGGACGGGCTGGTATGTGGAGCGGGCACCGAACGACGTGTGGTTCGCCTTGGATGACAACGGCACCGTCATCGGCTATCTGACCGGCTGCAAGGACAGCGCCGGGGCGGTGGATCTCGCCCGCATCATTCCGAAGTACGAGGTCTTCACCGACCGCTTCGCCGCCTTTCCCGCCCATCTCCACGTCAACGTCCGGCCCGGCTTCCGTGATCATGGGATCGGGCGGGCGCTGGTGGACCGCTTCGCGGAAGACTGCCGCGCCGATGGCCTGCCTGGCCTGCATCTGGTGACCGGGGTCTTCGCGCGGAACGTCGCTTTCTACCAGCGTGCCGGCTTCACCACGGCGATCCAGCGGGGGCCGCTGCTGTTCCTGGGCCGGCGCCTGGATTGAGCGCCTTTCAAAAGGCGGAGGCGCAGCCGCCGGCCTTGAGCACCCGTTGCGTGGACGCCGGGTTGTTGGCCAGCTTCGCCGCCGGGCGGACGGGCCGCCGCACCAGTTCACCCCCGCAGTTCGGACAATGTCCCTTCAGCACCTCATCCCGGCAATCGCCGCAGAAGGTGCATTCGAAGGAGCAGATGTAGGCATCGCGGGAGTCCGGGGGCAGATCCCGGTCGCAGCATTCGCAGTTGGGCCGCAGCGCAAGCATGATGGGCATCGCCTTTCCGTGGTTCCGCGATGATAGCAGCCGCGCGACGGCGGGAGAATGGGAGGCGACGGATCGGCCTTCCCATCGCGGCGCCCCGCGCCGTAAGGTCCGCGATCACGACGAACGCCCGCCCTGGAAAGCCTGCCCCGCATGACCCGCCCGCCGCGCCTGATCGAAAGCCTGCAGAATCCGCAGTTCAAGCTGTGGGAGTCGCTGCTGGAAAGCCGCGGCCTGAAAAAACAGGGCAAGTTCCTGCTGGCCGGGCTGAAGACGGTGCCGGAGGCGCTGGCCCGCTGGCCGGACCGCTTTTCCACCCTGCTCGTCACCGATCCGGCGCAGGCCGAGGGCTGGCGCCTTCCCGCTGGGCTGGAGATTGTCCAACTCGCTCCCGCCCTGTTCCGCACGCTGGACGCCTCCGGCACCGGCTTCCCCCTGCTCGTCGGCACGGTGCCGGACACGCCGTCAATCGACCTGTCGCAATCGCCGCAAGGGCTGGAGCTGATCTGCGCGCTCGGCGATCCCAACAACCTCGGCGCCCTGCTGCGCAGCGCCGCCGCCTTCGGCGCCCGGCGGGTGATCCTGCTCGATGGAGCGGCGCACCCCTACCACCCCAAATGTCTGCGCGCCGCGTCGAACGCCCAGTTCGAGCTGACCCTGTTGCGCGGCGGCCGATGGGAGGATGTGACGCGGGCCGCCGGACCGATGGTCGCCCTGGACGCCGGGGGCGCCGACATGGCGGCCTTCCGCTGGCCGCACGACGTCCGTCTCGTCCTGGGCGAGGAAGGCCAGGGCGTGCCCGCTACTCTGCCCGTCCAGCGCCTGTCGATCCCGACCACGGGCGCCGTGGAATCCCTCAACGCCACCGTCGCGGCGAGCGTGGCACTGTTCAGCCACTTCGCCGCCAACCGCTGAAACGCGGACATGAAAAAGGCGAGGGGAACGCCCCCTCGCCTTCTCGAACCTCACTCCAAGGAACGGCTGATCAGCCCTGGCGGTAGTTCGGGGACTCGTTGGTGATGGTGATGTCGTGAACGTGGCTCTCGCGCAGGCCGGCGTTGGTGATGCGGACGAACTCGCACTTCGTCTGCATCTCGGCGATGGACTGGCTGCCGGTGTAGCCCATGGCCGCGCGCAGGCCGCCGACGAGCTGGTGGATCACCGCCGACACCGGACCCTTGTAGGGCACGCGGCCTTCGACGCCTTCCGGCACCAGCTTCATGGTCGAAACTTCCTGCTGGAAGTAGCGATCGGCCGAACCACGGGCCATGGCGCCCACCGAGCCCATGCCGCGGTAGCTCTTGTAGGAGCGGCCCTGGTAGAGGATGACCTCGCCGGGGCTCTCGTCGGTGCCGGCGAACAGGCTGCCCAGCATCGCCACGCTGGCGCCCGCCGCGATGGCCTTGGCGAGATCGCCCGAGAACTTGATGCCGCCGTCGGCGATCACCGGGATGCCCATCTTCTCGCAGGCCTCGACCACATCCATGATCGCGGTGAGCTGCGGCACGCCGACGCCCGCGACGATGCGGGTGGTGCAGATGGAACCGGGGCCGATGCCGACCTTCACCGCGTCCGCGCCGGCATCGACCAGCGCCTTCGCCGCCTCGGCGGTTGCTACGTTGCCGGCGATCACCTGGGTGTAGTTGGACATGTTGCGCGCGGCGCGCACCTGATCCAGCACCTTCAGCGAGTGGCCGTGCGCGGTGTCGACCACCAGAACGTCCACGCCCGCGTCGAACAGCGCCTCGGCGCGGCGCAGCCCGTCCGAGCCGGTGCCGGTGGCGGCGGCGACGCGCAGGCGGCCCTGGGCGTCCTTGCAGGCGTTGGGATAGGCCTGGGCCTTCTCCATGTCCTTGACCGTGACGAGGCCGATGCAGCGATGGGCCTCGTCCACCACCAGCAGCTTCTCGATGCGGTGCTGGTGGAGCAGGCGCTTGGCCTCGTCCTGGCTGACGCCCTCGCGTACCGACACCACGTCCTTGGTCATCAGTTCGCTGACCGGCTGGTTCGGGTTGGTGGCGAAGCGCACGTCGCGGTTGGTCAGGATGCCGACCAGCTTGCCGCTGCCGCGGGAGTCGCGGCTTTCCACCACCGGAATGCCGGAGATGCGGTAGTCGGCCATGAGCTGAAGCGCGTCGGCCAGCGTCTGGCCCGGCGTGATGGTGATCGGGTTGACCACCATGCCGGACTCGTACCGCTTGACCTTGCGGACCTCCTCGGCCTGTTGCTCGATGGTCAGGTTGCGGTGGACCACGCCGATGCCGCCGGCCTGGGCCATGGCGATGGCGAGGCTGCTTTCGGTCACCGTGTCCATCGCCGAGGACATCAGGGGGATGCCCAGTTCGATGGTCTTGGTCAGGCGCGTCCGGGTGTCCACCTCGTTCGGCAGGACCGAACTTTCGGCCGGAACCAAGAGGACGTCGTCGAAGGTCAGAGCTTCGCGAATCGTGGACGAGCGGGCCATCGGCGGTCTCCCGGGAGATAAAAAGGGGCCGGAAAAAAATTTGGCGCACTATACACAAGACCGTGGGCTTGTGAAGGCGCCTGAACCACAAACTGTCGTGTGCCGGGCCTCATCCGCGCAAGCCAGCCATGACCTGCGCGAACGGGCCGCAGCCGGAGCTCAACCTAGTCGTTCGCGTTGGCCCCACGGAAACCGGTGGCGACCACATAGGTTTCGGAGGATTCCGCGCGGCTGGCCGGCGGCTTGGCGTGGCGCACCGTGGCGAAGTCGCGCTTCAGCCGCTCCAGCAGCGACTTCTCCGCCCCGCCCTGGAACAGCTTGGCGACGAACGCCCCGCCGGGTGCCAGCACCTCCTCCGCGAAGTCGTAGGCGGCCTCGGCCAGCGCCATGATGCGCAGATGGTCGGTGGACTGATGCCCGATGGTCGGCGCCGCCATGTCGCTCAGCACCACGTCGGCGGGGCCGCCCAGCGCCTCTTTCAGCCGCTCGGCGGCGCCTTCCTCCAGGAAGTCGGCCTGCATGGTGGTGGCGCCGGGCACCGGGTCCATGGGCAGGATGTCCAGCCCGACGACCTTCCAGCCCTCGCGCGCGGTCTGCACCTTGTCCACCGCCACCTGGGTCCAGCCGCCGGGAGCGGCGCCGAGGTCGACCACGCGCTTGCCCGGCCCCAGCAGATGGAACTTCTCGTCCAGTTGAAGCAGCTTGAAGGCGGCGCGGGAGCGGAAGCCGCGCTTCGTCGCCTCGTGCACGTAAGGGTCGTTCAGATGCCGCTCCAGCCAGCGGGCCGAGGAGGTGGTGCGCTTGGCCGCGGACTTCACGCGGACGGTGGCGCGGCGCCCACCCGGCGTCGAGGAGGACGGAGGCTTTCCAACCATGGTCTCACATTTCCTTAATAGATCTGCCGTGTCGACCCGATCAGCTCCACGAGGATGCCCTCGCGCAGGCCGCGGTCGGCGATGCGCAGGCGCTCCACCGGCCAACAGTCGCACAGCGCGTCCAGCACCGCGCATCCGGCGATCACCAGATCCGCGCGGTCCTGTCCGATGCAGGGATGCCGCGCCCGCCCGTCGAAGTCCAGCGCGACGAGACGTTCGATGACCGCGCGGGCGTGGTCGATGCGCAGAAAGCTGCCGTCCACGGCCCGCCGGTCGTAGCGGCAGAGGCCGAGATGCACCCCGGCCAGCGTTGTCACCGTGCCGGAGGTGCCGAGCATCTGCACCTGCCCGGCGAGCACCCGTTCCCGGATGCCGTTGCGCGCCTCGAAGGAGGCGATGGCCGACGCCACCTCCTCCACCATGCGCCGGTACATGCCGCGGTCGGCGTCCGCGCCGCCAAACTGCTCGGTCAGGCCGATGACGCCGCACTGGATGGACGTCTGGTCGAGGATGCGCGGAGGCCGCCCGCGCTCCACCGCCAGCCACATCAGCTCGGTCGAGCCGCCGCCGATGTCGAACACCACGGCATAGGGGACGTTCGGATCGAGCAGGGACGCGCAGCCGGCGAGCGCAAGGCGCCCTTCCTCCTGGCTGGAGATGATCTCGATGGCGATGCCGGTCTCCCGCTCCACCGCATCGACGAACTCGCTGCAGTTCCGGGCGCGGCGGCACGCTTCGGTCGCCACCGCACGCGCCGCGGTGACGCCGCGACGCTCGATCTTGGACCCGCAGATCCTCAGGGCGGCGAGGGTGCGCTCCATCGCCGAGTCGGACAGCCGGTCGTTGCGGGTCAACCCCTCGCCCAGCCGGACGATCCGGGAGAAGGCATCGATGACGCGAAAGCCGCCGGGAATCGGGCGTGCGATCAGCAGGCGGCAATTGTTGGTTCCGAGATCGAGGGCCGCGAAGACCGGGCGCGCAGGGGCCGACGAACGCAACCGTCCGGTGTCGTTCTGCCGTTCACTGTGCACCTGAAGGTCCACGTCTCCTCCCCGCCATGCTTAAGGGAGTCATCTTAACCCGGTTTCACGTCCCAGCGAAAGCCCACGAATGGCATTGATTTGTGTCCACGCGCTCACACCAAGGTACCGGAGGTGAAAAAAGGGCTATACAAGCCCTGCCTGCTTTGCTAAAAGGGCGGCCCACGACGGGACGCGGCGCAGCGCCACTCCCGGTGACGGTCTGGGGGATCGTCTAGCGGTAGGACAGCGGACTCTGACTCCGCCAGCCTAGGTTCGAATCCTAGTCCCCCAACCAACTTTCTCCTTCATCTTTCTGTTTTCGCGCCGAACCAGAGGCCGGTTGGCATCGCCTTCCGCAACACCTAGCCATTTTAAAGCGGCCAACGAGCGCTTTTGAAGCGTTGTTGTCGTGGCGCCATGGTGGCGCGGTTGGATTTGCCGGCTCCAAGACTTACTTATGCGGTCCACCTTCCACGGCACGAATTTCCTTGAACGACACGCCCCGCCGCTCCGGCAGCTTTCCCGATAAGGACACGGTCCTTTCCTTCATCCGCTCCAGCACGACGCCGGTCGGCAAACGCGAGATCGCGCGTGCCTTCAAGCTGTCGGGCAGCGACGACCGCGAAAGACTGAAGGAGCTTCTCAAGGAACTGGAGGCCGACGGCGCCGTGGAACGTGGGCGCAACAAGCGCGTCGCCCCACCGCAGTCGCTGCCGGAAGTCGCCGTGCTGGAGGTGACCGGCGTCGATCCGGACGGTGAGGTCAGCGCCCGCCCGGTCACCTGGACGGGCGAGGGAAACCCGCCGCGCATCTTCATGATGCCGGAGAGGAAGGGCCATCCCACCCTGGGAACCGGCGACCGGGTGCTGGCGAAGCTGAGCCGCATCAACGACCGGCTCTACGAGGCGCGCACCATCCGGCGGCTGGACGGCACGGTGGGGCGCGTTCTCGGCGTCTATTATCCCGCGGCGGACGGCGGGCGCATCGTCCCCACGGACAAGCGCAACAAGACCGAACTGCTGGTCCTGCCGGCCAACCGCAACGACGCCGAGCCGGGCGAGCTGGTGCTGGCCGATCTGCTGCCCGCGGCCCGGATGGGCTTGCCGCAGGCCCGCGTCGCGGAGCGGCTGGGGCACACGGCGGAGCCGCGCGCGGTCAGCCTGATCGCCGTCCACACCCACGGGCTGCCTACCGACTTTCCGCCCGCCGCCCTGCGCGAGGCGTCGCACGCCGCAGTGCCCGCCCTGACCGGGCGCACCGACTTGCGCAACCTGCAGCTGGTGACCATCGACGGCGCCGACGCCCGCGATTTCGACGACGCGGTGTGGGCCGAGCCGGACCCCGACCCCGCGAACGAAGGCGGCTGGCACATGGTGGTCGCCATTGCCGACGTGGCCTTCTACGTGCGTCCCAATTCGGCACTGGACCGGGCGGCCTTCGAGCGCGGCAACTCCGTCTATTTCCCCGACCGCGTCGTGCCGATGCTGCCGGAGGCGCTGTCCAACGACCTCTGCTCGCTCCGCCCCCACGAGGACCGCGCCTGTGTCGCGGCGCATCTATGGATCGACCGCCACGGCGCGCTCCTGCGGCACCGCTTCGTGCGCGGCCTGATGCGCTCCGCCGCGCGCCTGACCTACGAGCAGGTGCAGGCGGCCCGCGACGGGGCGCCGGACGAGGCGACGGAGCCGCTCATGGAGGCGGTCATCGCCCCGCTCTACGGTGCCTACGCTCGCCTGTGGGCGGCCCGGTTGCGCCGCGGCACGCTGGAGTTGGATCTGCCGGAACGGCGGGTGCGGCTGAACGAGCGCGGACGGGTGGCGGAGATCGCGGCGCGCGAGCGCCTCGACAGCCATCGGCTGATCGAGGAGTTCATGATCTGCGCCAACGTCGCGGCGGCGGACAGCCTGGAACGGGCGGGCATGGCTGGTCTGTTCCGCGTCCACGACCAGCCGTCGCTCGACAAGCAGGAGGCGCTGCGGGAGTTCCTGACCGGTATCGGCTACACGCTGCCGCGCGCGCCGCGGCTGACCCCGGCCCATTTCACCGCGATCCTCGACCGCGCCGCCGGGACGGCGGACTCGCAGCTGGTCAGCGAAGTGATCCTGCGCAGCCAATCGCAGGCGGAGTACAGCCCGGAGAACATCGGCCATTTCGGCCTGTCGCTCGACCGCTACGCCCATTTCACCTCGCCGATCCGCCGCTACGCCGACCTAATCGTCCATCGGGCGCTGATCCGCGCGCACGGGCTGGGACCGGGCGGGCTGGACGACGCGGCCATGGCCGGTCTGGCCGACATCGGCGAGCACATCTCGATGACCGAACGCCGCGCCGCCACGGCCGAGCGCGACGCCATCGACCGCTTCACCGCCGCCTTCCTGGCCGACCGCGTGGGCGCCCTGTTCACCGGGCGGATTTCCGGAGTCACCCGCTTCGGCCTGTTCATCCGGCTCGACGAGAACGGAGCCGACGGGCTGATCCCCGCCAGCACCCTGCCCGACGACCAGTACGAGCACGACGAGCGCGCCCACGCCCTGGTCGGCCAGCGCACCGGCCGCAGCTACCGGCTGGGCGCCGCGGTGAGGGTGGTGCTGATGGAGGCCGACCCGCTGACCGGCAGCACCCTGTTCGCCCTGTCCCGCACCGAGGGCGAGCTGACCGGAAGCTTGGTTGGCGGCACCGATCATCCGTTGCAGTCCGGCCACCCGGATCGTCCCCTGGGAAATGCCCGTTTCGCGGGACGCGCAACCCAAAAGCAACGGAAGCGTGGCCGCTGAGTCACAGTGGTGGACATTCCACGACAAAGAGTCTTGCCCCCGTCTTTTGTCCCGCCAGCCCTCATTTCTGAAGTGCTATCCCTTATCCATTCGAATCCGGCGGGCAACCGTCCGGGTCCGCCTGTGGGAAAGGAGGCCGCGTACGGCGCGCCATGGGCATACGAAAACGAGGATTTTCTCCGCGAGGGCGTCTGTCGGTCCCACTCGCGGCTGCCATGTTCGCCGTTGGCCTCGGAAGCCTCGGCGGAACTCTGCCCCGTCCGGTCGCCGCCGCGACCGAGCCCGCCTTCATCAGCGAGCAGGTCTTCGCCGTCGCGTACGGCAAGATCGCCGAAGTCTATCTTCAACAGGTCGATTTCGGTCGGCTTGGCCTGGACGGGCTGAAGGGGCTCGCGACCATCGACCCGACCGCCCGCGCCGAGCGCCAGGGCAACACCGTACGCCTGTACGTCTCCGGGAGCCTGATCGGGGAGTATGCCGCCCCGTCGCTGTCCGACGCCGCCGGCTGGGCCGCCCTGACCACCAAGGCGGTGGAGCGCACCCGCCTCTATTCCCCCACCCTCTATCAGGCGGTGCCGGAGCGGGTTTATCAGGTGGTCCTCGATTCCGTGATGACGGATCTGGACGGCTACTCGCGCTACACCGGCACCCAGCGCGCCACCAGCGAGCGCGCCCAACGTGAGGGCTATGGCGGGATCGGCCTGTCGCTGGAGACGGCAAACGGGCGCACCCTGATCCGCAACGTGCTGCCGCGCAGCCCGGCCGACCGCGCCGGCATCCGCAGCGGCGACCAGCTTCTGGCCATCGACGGGGATCTGACCGCGCGCCTGAGCGAGGCGGACATGCGCGACCGGCTGCGCGGTCCGACCGGAACCATGGTCCTGCTGACCGTGGCGCGCGACAACACCCCGCCGCGCCGCGCCCCCCTCCGGCGGGAGCGCGTGGTTCCCAACACCGTGAACGCCAGCGTGTCCGAGCAGGTCGGCGTGCTGAAGGTGGACCGCTTCAACGCCGCCACCGCGTCCAATCTGCGCGAGGCCGTGCTGTCGACGCGGCAGAGCATGGGCAAGGGCCTGCGCGGTTTCGTGCTCGACCTGCGCGGCAACCCCGGCGGCCTGCTCGACCAGGCGGTCGCCGTGGCCGACCTGTTCATCGCCCAGGGCAAGATCATCACGACCGAGGGCCGTCACCCCGACAGCCGCCAGCGCTTCGAGGCCGGCCCCGACGACATCGCCGAAGGCATGCCGCTGGTGGTTCTGGTGGACGGGCGTTCCGCCTCCTCCGCCGAGGTGGTGGCGGCGGCGCTTCAGGATTCGGGCCGCGCGGTGGTGGTGGGTGCCTCCTCCTACGGCAAGGGCAGCGTCCAGACGGTGACACGCCTGCCCAACGACGGCGAACTGTTCCTGACCTGGAGCCGCATCTACACGCCCGCCGGCTACACCCTGCACCGCCAGGGCGTGCAGCCGACGGTCTGCACCAGCCGCACCGGCCAGGACGACCCCATCGCCCTGCTGTCCGACCTGCGCGACGGGCGGGCGCGTCCGATGACCCAGTTCGCCGGCTGGCGCGCCCGCGCCGCCGACGACGAGGAGGCGCTGGCCCGCCTGCGCGAAGCCTGTCCCTGGAAGGAGCATGAGCCGGAACTGGACCTGAAGGTGGCGCTGCGCCTCCTCGCCGAACCGGCGCTCTACCAGCGCGCGGTCGCCCTGTCCTCCACCAACACGGTGGCGGAGCGCTAAGTCGTTTTCCGCCCCGAATTGCGGTAAAAAAAGGACTCGGATCGGCCCTTCCGACCACTTTACAAAGGCTTGACATCGCGGCTGTAGCGGGTATCTTCCCCCGCTACGACGCCGCCCCGCCGGGCTGGCGGGTCACGGATTTTTAGTCGGGATTGAGATCATGGCGAAGCAGAACACCGTCCTCATCAAGCTGGTGAGCACGGCTGACACCGGCTTCTTCTACGTGAAGAAGAAGAACCCGAAGAAGACCACCGAGAAGCTGTCGTTCCGCAAGTACGACCCGGTGGCGCGCAAGCACGTCGAGTTCAAGGAAGCCAAGATCAAGTAAGGTTTCCCGGACTGCCGGAATCAGAAAGGCCGCCTTCTGGCGGCCTTTTGCTTGTCCGTATGCTGCCTCGCCTCCCCGGCCTGCCCACTTCCGTCAGGGCGGTATCCGTCAGGGCGACAGCAGGGCTTTGGCGGGAGGATCGGCGATGGTGCAGTTGCGCCCGGCGCGCTTGGCCTCGTACAGCGCCTCGTCGGCACGGCGGATCAGCCCCTCGGCGGTGTCGCCCAGCCGGCCGCCCACCGTCACGCCGATGGACACCGTGACCGGGATCTCGCCCACGTCGGCGGACACCTTGAACAGCGTGTCGGCAATCCGTGCGCGCAGCCGCTCCGCCACCGTCAGCGCCGCTTCGGCATCGGTGTCCGGCAGGACGACCACGAACTCCTCGCCGCCCAGCCGCGCCACCAGATCGAAGGTGCGCAGGTTGCGGCTGGCGCGGTTGGACACCTCCTTCAGCACCTCGTCGCCCACGGTGTGGCCGTAGCTGTCGTTGACGACCTTGAAATGGTCGATGTCGAACAGCAGGATCGCCACCGGCTTGTGGTTGTCGATCGCCCGCTCCAGCAGCCGCGGCAAATGCGCGTTGATGTAACGGCGGTTGAAGACGCCCGTCAGACTGTCGGTCAGCGCCATGGACAGGCTCTGCTCGTAATTCGCGCGCAGACGTTCCTGATAGCGCTTGCGCCGGATCTGGGTGCGGGCGCGGGCCAGCAGTTCGTTCCGGTCGATGGGCTTGCTGATGTAGTCGTTGGCGCCGAGTTCCAGACCCTTGGCGGCGCGGGTCAGGTCGCCCTCCTCCACCATCAGCAAGATCGGTAGCTGCCGGGTCCGCTCGTGCGAGCGGAGCTGGGAGCACAGCCGCAGGCCATCCTCGTTCATCAGCGTCAGGCTGATCACCACGAGGTCGAGATCGTCGCCCAGCGCGCGCTCCAGCGCCGCCGCGCAGGTGTCGGCGGCCATCACGTGGGCGTGGTCGCGTCTCAGCGTCTCGGTGACCTTGTCCAGATCGAGACGCGAATCCTCCAGCACCAGAACGCGGGCGCTCTCGAAGGACTCGCTGTTCAACGTGCCCGTCGGCTCGAGAACCCCCAGCTGGCCGGAGGTCGTCTCGCGCAGCCGCCACTCGTCCATCATCATTTTCAGGCGGACGAGCGACCGCACCCGCGCGAACAGCGCGACATCGTTGACCGGTTTGGTCAGGAAATCGTCAGCTCCGGCCTCCAGCCCGCGCACGCGGTCGGCGCCGTCGGACAGGGCGGTGACCATCACCACCGGGATGTGCATGGTCGTGGGATCGGAGCGGATCTTCTCGCACACCTCGAACCCGTCCATGCCGGGCATCATGACGTCGAGCAGAACGATGTCCGGCGACTCCCGCCGGACCATCTCCAGCGCCTCGGGACCATTGCTGGCGGTGATGACGTTGAAATACTCGCGCGTCAGCTTCGCCGCGAGCAGCTTCACGTTCGGAAGGACATCGTCGACGACGAGGACGCGAGCGGACATGGAACGTGCGACCGATCCCGTAACAGGTTAGCGGAGGAACTTCTGAACGGCTTCCAGGAACTTCGTCACCGAGATCGGCTTGGCGATATAGTCCTCGCAACCGCCTTCCCGGATCTTCTCCTCGTCCCCCTTCATGGCGAAGGCGGTCACCGCGATGATCGGAATGGACTTGAGCGCCGGATCGTCCTTGATCCAACGCGTGACCTCCAACCCTGACACCTCGGGCAGTTGGATGTCCATGAGGATCAGATCCGGACGGTGCTCCCGCGCCATGGCCAGGGCGTCCATCCCGCTGCGGGTCTGAAGCGTCGCGTAGCCGTGCGCTTCCAGCAAATCGTGGAAGAGCTTCATGTTCAGCTCGTTGTCCTCGACGATCAGGACACGCTTCACGGTTCGGTCGTCCATCGGCGCCTTCTTGGGGCTGTTCGGTTCCGCGAGCATCGTGCCACCCGCGCTCCTGCTTGCAGCGACCACACCCGGAGAGACCGGTATAGCCCGTTCACTGTCCCGCCGCGACGGTTAAATTGTCGTTAGCGATGCCGCCCGCGATCCGCCGCCGGCCGCGAAGACCCCATGATTCCACAGATTCCGTCATGCGATCACCCGCTCTGGCGGGAAGTGCAGGTCGATGCGCGTGCCCTGCCCCGGCGTGCTGGACAGTGCCAGCCGCCCGCCATGGGCCTCCACCAGGGAGCGCACGATCGACAGGCCCAAACCGGTTCCGGCGCCGTTGCGGATGCGTTCGCCCGGCACCTGACGGAAGGGCTCCAGCACGGTGAGGCGGTGCTCCTCCGGGATGCCGATTCCCGTGTCGATCACGGCGATGCGCAGGCCGGTTCCGGTCAGATCCTCCGCGCGCATCACGTCGATGGCGATGCGCCCGCCCGCCGGGGTGAACTTTACCGCGTTGGACAGCAGATTCAGCAGGATCTGCCGCAGCGATCGCCGATCCGCGCGCAAGCGCGGCAGCGGCCGGGGAAACGAAGCGTCGAAGGTCAACCCCGCCGACGTCAGCGACAGTTCCTGAAGGGCGTAGACCTCGCCCACCACGACCGCGACGTCCACATCCTCCTCGTGCAACGCGACGTGCCCCGCTTCGATCTTCGACAGGTCCAGCACGTCGTTGATGAGTTCCAGAACATGGGCTCCCGAGGCGCGGATGTTGCCGATGCAATCGCGCTGCCGGTCGGTCAGCGGGCCGATTCCCGGATGAAGCAGGAAGTCGGCGTAGCCGATGATGGCGTTCAGCGGAGTGCGAAGCTCATGACTCATCCCGGTCAGGAAGTCCGATTTGGCCCGGTTCACCTCGGCTTGCCGCGCCGCCTGCGCGACGCGGCGCTCGCGCTCCACGGCGCGTTCGGCGGTGTCCAGCATCAGGCTGAGCGCGTCGGCGGCCATGGCCGCCAGCATCCGCGTGGCCAGCGGCACCCCATGAGGGCGCCGGTGATGACCGGAGATCACTCCCCAC
The DNA here is from genome assembly GCF_022023855.1 of Azospirillum brasilense. Classification (NCBI taxonomy): domain Bacteria; kingdom Pseudomonadati; phylum Pseudomonadota; class Alphaproteobacteria; order Rhodospirillales; family Azospirillaceae; genus Azospirillum; species Azospirillum brasilense. The sequence goes on along the minus strand of NZ_CP059450.1, from coordinate 116,350 downwards.
GGCTTTCCGCCATGGACGACCGGCACGGTCAGGGCCGCCCCCGCCCCCATCCGCCGCAGGAAATCCAGCCGGGCCGGCGCCGGGCTGCGCAACTGCGCGTGGGCCAGATCGGGCGGCGGAACCGTGGCGTCGGCGTGCAGCAGGGGAACCGGCTCCGCCGCATGATCGGGGATCACGCGCACCCGTGGGCTCGCGTCCGGGGCGCCATCGAGGGCGGCCGCCGGCAGAGCCGCTCCGGGATGGAGGTCCGGGGCAGCCTGGTTCCAATCCGGCGCCTGATCCTTCGCAACCACCTCGCCGTTGCCCGAGGCGTCGAAGCGGCAAACGATCACCCGGTCCAGCCCGGTGAGACGGCGGACGGTGTGGGCGGTGTGGGCGGCGATCGCCTCCAGCCCCGCGGCGTCGCGGAGGGTGGCAATCCCCGGCATCGGGCCGGGCGGCGGTGCCGCGGCGCCGCGGCTCTCCGGTCCGGCGGACGGCCGCTCCACCTCCAGGATCACCCGCCCGCCATGCTCGTGAAGAAACGCTGGAAGCGATTCCCCACCCGGCGGCGTCACGACCGCCTGCAGCCCCAGAGCCCGCAGGCCCGGCGGCAAGGCGGCCAATCCCTCCAGCAGCGCCGCAAGCTCCGGCAGTTCCAGCACGTCGACGCTGCGGCCCAACAGCCGCTCCGGAGCCAAGCCGAGGAATTCCGCCGTGTTGGCGCTGCAGGCCAGGATCGTCGCGCCATCGCTGCGCAACGCCACCAGGGCGCCGTGCGGCTGTATCGCGTCGGCGGCAGCGTGGATGGAAGATTGCTCGGCCGGGGGGTGGGGCGACGGGGGATTCGGGCGATCCGAAGACGTGTTCAGAGCGGGCACCTTTGCGACGGAAAGGTGCAGATGCTGCGGTGGGATCACCGTCCGGTCAAGCGCGGCCTGGGGGGTGCGACAGGCTGACCGATCCGGCCGTCGCGCGCCCCGGCCCGGCTCAGGCGGTGGCCCGCCGGTTCGCCGTGGAACGTGCGACGGCCTGACCAGCCTTACGCCCCGGCGAGCGTGGGCGACGTCCGGCCTTGTTGCGGTACATGTGGGAGTCGGCAAGGCGGACCACCTCCTCCTCACGGTCGTCGGCCCCATAGGGCTGCACCCCGAAGGAGAAACGGATCGGCAGTTCGGCGTTGCTCCACGGGACGCCGCGCCGGCACGCCGTCGTGGCGATCTGCCGGGCACGGGCGGCGCCGCAGGCCGCGTCGGTGTTCGTCAGCAGCAGGGCGAACTCGTCCCCGCCCAGGCGGGCCACCACGTCCTCCTCACGGACCGCACCGACGAGCAACCGGGCGATCTGGCGCAGATAGGCGTCGCCGGCCATATGGCCATGGGTGTCGTTGATCCGTTTGAAGCCGTCCAGATCGATGATGACCAGCACCCCGCCGCCCTTGCCGTTTCCTTTGGCCCGCTGCCGCCGCGCGGCTGCGATCTCGCGCCGGAAATGGCTGAAGAAGCCGCGGCGGTTCAGCAGCCCCGTCAGCTCGTCCGTCATGGACAGACTTTCCAGATAGGCGATCCGTTCACGTTGCTCGGCAATGGTGGCGCGGGCTTCGGCAAGTTGGCTCTCCAGGGCCGAAGCGTCCACGATCACGGGCACCGCCGAATGGGCGATGCGGGAGCCGCGCAAAGGGGGCATTCGCAGCAGACGGTCGTGGGTCCCACGGTCGAAAGGCAGTCCGTCGTGATGCTCGGCGGCAATGACGTCCGGGTCCTGGGTGGTCACGACGGCGCTCATGGGCTTTCTCCACATGATCGGCACTGGCTGCGCCGAATTCACAGCAATCGCCGTGCCACATGAGGATTTCCAGGAGCCTAGGCCTTTCGTCCCGGCAACTTCTGCCGGGCAAGGCCGCCCCCTGGGCAGATTCTGCCCGGAGAACAGCCCATTACGGAAAATTTTATCTATTTTTGATTTATTTTCTCTTTTGAACGGCTTTCGAACAAACGGTCCGTCGGGCTCCCGACAGGCCCGCAAGCGACGTCATCACACCACGCGGTCCGGCGCCGCCGCCCCGGCGAAGAAGGCGTCCAGATTGTCCAACGCCTTGAAGCCCATGGCGTTGCGGGTTTCCACCGTGGCGCTGCCCAGATGCGGCAGCAGGAAGGCGTTCTCCAGCCCGCGGTAGCCGGGGTGCAGGTTCGGCTCGTTCTCGAACACGTCCAGCCCGGCGGCGGCCAGCCGCCCACTGGCCAGGGCGGCGATCAGGGCCTCGTCGTCGACGACGGAGCCCCGGGCGGTGTTGACCACGATGGCCCCCGGCGGCAGGCGCTCGATCCGCTCCGCGTTCAGCCAATGGGTGGTTTCCGGAGTCGCCGGGAAATGCAGCGACAGCACGTCGCAGACCGCCAGCATCGCCTCGGGATCGGCGTGATAGACGGCCCCGGCCTCCTGCTCGGCGGGCAGGCGGCGCCGGTTGGAGTAGTGGATGGTCATGCCGAAGGCCCGCGCCCGCTGCGCCACCGCCTGCCCGATTCGGCCCATGCCGATGATGCCCAGCCGCTTTCCACCCAGATGGGTGCCGAGAAGCTGGGTCGGCGTCCAGCCGGTCCAGGCGCCGGCACGGATCATCCGCTCGCCCTCCGACGCGCGGCGCGCCGCGCCCAGCATCAGCAGCAGCGCGATGTCGGCGGTCGCATCGGTCAGCACGTCCGGGGTGTTGGTGACGATCAGGCCGCGGGCCTTGGCCGCGTTCAGATCGATGTGGTCGGTGCCGACGGAGAAGGTGGCGACAATCCGCACGCCCTCAGGCAAGGCCGCAATCGCCGCGTCGTCCAGCCGGTCCCCGGCGGTGCAGAGGATGCCCTCGGCGCCGGTCTCCCCCGCCAGGGCGGCGATGTCGGCGCCGGACAGCGCGCGGTCCTGCGGGTTCAGCCGGGTGTCGAAATCGCGCGCGGCGCGGGCCTCCACCGCGTCGGGCAGGCGTCGGGTCACCAGGAGTACGGGCCGTGATGCGGGAGGGTCGCTGCGCATGAAACTGTCCTCAGCCTTCCGTTTATTCGGGGGGTCGGGCCTTCCGCTCCGACGCCGAAACACCCATAATCCATCCGACGCTGCCAATCACCTGTGGATGTCGCTTTGCAGAACCGCCGCTCCGCCGCCCGCCTCGCCCTTTGCGCGACCTTCGGCGCGTTCCTGGTGTCCCTGACCGCCCTTCCCGTCACCGGCGCGGCCCAGGCGGCCCCGGCCAACGCGGCCGGCGCGGCGGTGGGGGCGGCGGCCGGTGCCGCGGCGAACATCCTGCCTCATCGTGCCGTCTACAAGATGTCGCTGCTGTCCGCCCGCAACAGCTCCAAGGTCAGCGACGTGCGGGGCCGCATGCTGTTCGAATGGGCCGACGCCTGCGACGGCTGGACGACGGAGCAGCGCTTCCAGCTCCGCTTCGTCTACGCCGAGGGCGATGAGATGGCGATGACCACCAATTACACGACGTGGGAGGCCAAGGACGGGCAGCGCTACCGCTTCAACGTCCGCAAGCTGATCAACGGGGAGGAGGACGAGGAGGTGCGCGGCGACGCCCGGCTGGCCAAGGACGGCAGCGGCACCGCCGCCTTCTCCAAGCCGGAGCCCCAGGACATGGAACTGCCCCCCAACACCATGTTCCCGACAGCCCACACCCTGGCGGTGCTCGACCACGCCGGCGCCGGCGAGACCTTCTTCAACCGGGTGGTCTTCGACGGCGCCGATTCCGAAGGGGCGACCGAGGTGTCCACGGTCATCGGCGCGGCCATCCAGGGCAAGGAGGACGGCGCCGACCCGCTGTTGAAGGGCAAGAAGGCGTGGCCGGTGCGCATGGCCTTCTTCCCGCTGAAAAGCGATTCGGCCCAGCCGGAGTATGAGATGAGCCTGCGGCTGCTGCAGAACGGCGTCGCCGAATCCATGCAGATCGACTACGGCGATTTCACCGTGAACGCCATCCTGGAGAAGGTGGAGGCCCTGCCGAAATCAGGCTGCTGACCGCCGAACGCAAAGGCGCGAATGCAAAGGTCACAGCCCATGGCGCATTTCGTTACAATTCATTTTGCCATCTTTTGAGGAAACTGGCCTAAACTGTGCATGGTGCGTGACCACACCGCCGCGGATTCGTGTCGCGCATCGACAGCAGGATGAGGGTTTTCCTATGGCCAAGAAGCAGGTTTTGGTGGGACAGGTGTTCCAGACCGTTGGCGCGACCAACGGGCGGTCCTGGCGCGTGCGGGAGACCGTGACCCTGTTCGGCATCCCGCATGCCCGCGTGGTCAGCACGGAGGACGAAGGCGACGCGAAGACGCTGAGCTGCCTCGTCCTGGTCGACTCCAACTATTACCGCATGATCGGCTCCGGCACCGTCGCTGCCTGACGCCTTCCGGTTTCGCCTTTTCGTTCCCAACGACAAGAAAGCCCCCCGGCCTCGCGGACGGGGGGCTTTCTTGTTGAACCGCCCTTCCCTCCCCGCCGAAGCGGGAAGGGAGGGAAAATCCCGGACCGTCAGGTCGCGGCCTTCGGCGCCTCGGCGGCGACCTTCGGCTTCGGCAGGTCCAGCTTCAGGTGCAGTTCGCGCAGGCGCGCCTGATCCACCGGGGCCGGGGCCTGCATCAGCAGGTCTTCCGCGCGCTGGTTCAGCGGGAAGGCGATGACCTCGCGGATGTTCGGCTCGTCGGCCAGCAGCATCACGATGCGGTCGATCCCCGGGGCCGACCCGCCGTGCGGCGGGGCGCCCAGCTTGAAGGCACTGAGCATGCCGCCGAAGCGGGCTTCCAGCTCCTCCGGCGGGTAGCCAGCGATCTCGAACGCCTTGTACATCAGCTCCGGCAGATGGTTCCGGATGGCGCCCGACGACAGTTCCACGCCGTTGCAGACGATGTCGTACTGATACGCCTTGATGTCCAGCGGGTTCATCGTGTTCAGCGCCTCCAGGCCGCCCTGCGGCATGGAGAAGGGGTTGTGGCTGAAGATGACCTTGTTGGTCTCCTCATCCAGCTCGTACATCGGGAAGTCGACGATCCAGCAGAAGCGGAAGGCGTTCTTCTCGATCAGGTCCAGCTCCTCGCCGATCTTCGTGCGGGCGAAGCCGGCCAGCTTGGCCGCCGGGCCGGGCTGATCGCAGACGAAGAAGACCGCGTCGCCGTCCTCCACGCCCGCCGCCGTGCGCAGCTCCGCCTGGGCGGCTTCCGGCACGAACTTGGCGATCGGGCCCTTGCCGCCCGCCGCCTCGAAGATGATGTAGCCGAGGCCCGGAGCACCGAGGCCGCGCGCCCAGTCGTTCAGCTTGTCGAAGAAGCTGCGCGGCTTGTCGGACACCTTCGGGGCGCGGATGGCGCGGACCACGCCGCCCTTCTCCAGCGTCTGCTTGAAGGCGCGGAATTCCACGTCGTCGCGCTTGAAGACGGCGGTGACGTCGGTGATCTCCAGCGGGTTGCGCAGGTCCGGCTTGTCGTTGCCGTACTTCAGCATCGACTCCGCGAAGGAGATGCGGCGGAAGGGCGGCTTGTCGATGGCCGGCGGCGTCTCGCGGCGGAAGCCGCCGAACTCGTCGAAGATGCCGTGCAGCACCGGCTCGATGGCCTCGAACACGTCGTCCTGGGTGACGAAGGACATCTCGAAGTCGAGCTGGTAGAACTCGCCCGGGCTGCGGTCGGCGCGGGCGTCCTCGTCGCGGAAGCAGGGGGCGATCTGGAAGTAGCGGTCGAACCCGGCGACCATCAGCAGCTGCTTGAACTGCTGCGGCGCCTGGGGCAGCGCGTAGAACTTGCCCGGATGGTTGCGGCTGGGCACCAGATAGTCGCGGGCACCCTCTGGCGAGGAGGCGGTCAGGATCGGCGTCTGGAACTCGGTGAAGCCCTGGTCGATCATGCGGCGGCGCGCCGACGCGATGACGCGCGAGCGCAGCAGGATGTTCTCGTGGATGCGCTCGCGGCGCAGGTCGAGGAAGCGGTAGCGCAGGCGCACGTCCTCGCCGGCGTCGGTGTCCTGGTTGACCTGCAGCGGGATCTGCTCCGCCTCGCCCTGCACCGACAGCTCGGCGATCTGCACCTCGATGCGGCCGGTCGGCAGGCGGTCGTTGATGGTCTCCGCCGTGCGCTTGACCACTTTGCCGGTCACGGTGATGACCGATTCCAGCTTCAGCCGCTCCGCCGCCTGGAAGGCCGGGTTGGAGGTGTCGACCACGCACTGCGTCAGGCCGTAATGGTCGCGCAGGTCGATGAACAGGAGCTGTCCATGGTCGCGCTTGCGGTTGATCCAGCCCGACAGGCGGACAATCTGACCGGCGTTCTCTTCGCGAAGCTGGCCGCAGGTGTGCGTGCGGTAGGGGTGCATGGGTCGAAACACCTTGGAAAAGGTCGGAATCCTGCGCGGAAAGGCGGCCCGACACACCACACCGACAGCGCGGGAATGTCAAGCCGCCATCCGCGTCCACTGCACGCTGGGAGAGTTGCCGAAGGGCGAGCTTTCGCGCGGACGCGCGCTCGTGTATGAAGCGGCCATGACACTCATCACGACCACCGAAGACCTTGACGCCTTCTGCCGCTCGCTGGCCGGGGTGGACTACATCACCGTCGACACCGAATTCCTGCGCGAGAAGACCTATTGGCCGCAGCTCTGCCTCGTGCAGGTCGGCGGACCGAACGGAGCGGTCGCCATCGACCCGCTGGCCGAGGGCATCGACCTTGCGCCGCTGTTCCGCGTGATGGTGGACCCGGCGATCCTCAAGGTGTTCCACGCCGCCCGGCAGGACGTGGAAATCTTCTGGCACCTGTCCGGCCAGATCCCCCACCCGCTGTTCGACACGCAGGTCGCCGCCATGGTCTGCGGCTTCGGCGAGAGCGTGGGGTACGAGACGCTGGTCACCAAGCTGCTGGCCGGGGCGCGCATCGACAAGTCCAGCCGCTTCACCGACTGGTCGCACCGCCCGCTGACCGAGCGGCAGCTGACCTACGCCCTGTCCGACGTGATCCACCTGCGCCCGGCCTACGAGAAGCTGAAGCGCCGCCTTGTCCGCTCCGGCCGCGCCCACTGGCTGGAAGAGGAGATGGCCGTCCTGACCGACCCGGCCACCTATCAGACGGACCCGGACAGCTCCTGGCTGCGGCTGAAGGTGCGGACCAACAAGCCACGCTTCATGGCCGTCCTCAAGGAACTGGCAGCGTGGCGGGAGCGCGAGGCGCAGCGCCGCGACCTGCCCCGTTCCCGCGTGCTGCGGGACGAGGCGCTGCTGGAAATTGCCGCCCACGCCCCGACCAGCGTGGACGACCTCGCCCGCACGCGCGGCATGGGCCGCGGCTTCGCGGAAGGCCGGCAGGGCGCCGACGTGCTGGCCTGCGTCCAGAAGGGGCTGGACCTGCCGGATTCCGAGCTGCCGCGCGTCGAGCCGCGCGAGGAGCCCCCGCCGGGCCTGCAACCTATCGTTGAGTTGCTGCGCGTGCTTCTGAAGATGAAGTGCGAAGAGAACAACGTGGCGTCCAAGCTGATCGCTTCCGCCGCCGATCTGGAGGCGATCGCCGCGGACGACGAGGCCCAGGTGCCCGCGATGCAGGGCTGGCGCCGGGAATTGTTCGGCGAGGATGCGCTGGCGCTGAAGCGTGGACGCATCGGATTGGCGGTCCTCGACCGCCGTGTCCGCGTCGTTCCGGCCGGCAATGGAGAGGGGTCGTAGACGGCCCCGTCCAGAATCGTTCCAGAATGGCGCAAGAGTCGGCTTGGCCGGTTACAGGTTCGGTCAGCGTCGCGACGTTTAGCCAAAATTATGAAACAATTCATCGCAATTAACAGCGCTTTAAGGCATTGTTAAAAAAGGTCAGGGCTAATAAGTCACGGGCTCCGTATCCATGCCGTGTATCGGTGCGTTGTGGTTCGCGGATGGAATTCTCGCCTATAAGGTGCGCACACGCCCTATGCGCCCACCCGGGGGATTTCGCGTATGAGCAGGTTCGGCGGCAAACCACCCATGGGACGCGACCGCGTCCGCCTCTCCACGACGGAGAAGCAGGCTGCCGTCGCCGCCGCGAAGGACCAGAAGCCCGAATTTGACAACGACAAGCTGCTGAATCTTCTCCGCTCTGCGAAATCCGAACTGCAGGGTATGCGACTGATCCACATGCACCTGTCGCTGCTGCGGGACAAGGACCCGTCCAGCCAGATGATCGTCCGCACGATCATCCAGGAACTGGCGAGCAAGGCCTCCTATCTGCAATCCTTCAACATTTCCAACGGCGACGTCATCATCCTCTACAAGGGGCTGAAGCTGACCGGCGTCACCGACGTCTGCCAGAAGGTGGAGCAGATCTTCCTGGCCAAGACGACGCTGACCGGGGCGAACCCCTACAAGGAATTCTCGCTCTACTCGATCATGGAACTGGCGTTGAATTTCATCAACGTCATCCGTTTCATCGAGGAATTGCAGGCCAACGAGACCGGCGATCATTCCAACGAGACGAAGCCGCCGATCACGCTGGAGGAAATGGCGAAGCTCGAACGCTCCATGCAGATGTTCGACCTGTCGCCCTTCCTGTTCAACCAGGCCATCGCCAACATCGGCCGCAACGCCGAAGAGGACATGGCCTATTTCGAGCTCTACATCTCCATCAAGCTGCTTCAGGAACGGCTCTGCCCGGACTACGACATCACGGCCAACAAGTGGCTGTTCAACTATTTCACGGCCAATCTCGACCAGTCGGTGCTGCGCGCACTGAACCACGGGCTCAGCTTCATGCGGGGCCGGCGCATCGGCATCAACATCAACCTGTCCACGGTCATCTCCACCGGCTTCGTGAAGTTTGACGAGCGGCTTCCCCTCGATTTCCGCGGGCAGGTGGTGCTTGAGATCTCCAAGGGCGACCTGATCGAGAATCTATCGCTGTTCAACGAGGTCGTGGAGTTCGCCCAGGACCGCCGCTATCAGATCGCGGTGGACGGGCTGAATCCTTTCTGGGTGACGAACTTCGATCTGGAATATTTGAACGCCGACTACGCTAAGATCTTCTGGTCCAACGACATGCTGGAGATGGACCCGACCTTTGAGAAGTACTTCATGGAGCGCATCCAGGAGCAGGACCGCTGCAAGTTCATCCTGGCGCGCTGCGACAGCGTGTCGAGCCTCGTCTACGCCCACAAGGTCGGCATCACGATGGTGCAGGGCCGCGCCGTGGACAACATCCTGCGCAAGGGCGTGAGCGTCCGCGAAGCCATCGCCCACGCCAAGGTGGCGTGAGGGCGGCGTTGCCGCCGCCCTCCTCTGCTACTCCGCCGCCTGGGGTCGGGCCGGCGGCACGATTTCACCCTTGCGGTTCAGCGCCTTCGCCAACGCGTCCAGGCGCCGCTGCACCGTCTCGCCGGCCGGCACGCTGAAATCGTCCGGCAAGGTCAGCACCAGCCGCTCCCCCGACACCTTCAGCGCCGTACGCTGCAGCAGCGCCGTGGCGCCGCCGGTCAGCGTGTGGGCCAGCCGCAGCGCCAGCCCCAGAACCAGAGCCTTGCGCGCCTGGGCGTCGCTGAGCAGCGCCCGCGGCCCCGCGGTGACCGAGTTGGGCGTGCCTGGCCCGTCGATGGACCCGGCGTAGCGGGCGTAGACGGCCAGCGCCAGGAAGGCCCGCTCGTCATGGTCGATGCCGGGGAAGGGGTAGCGCAGGATGCGCAGGCAGGCGTGCTCCGCCCGGTAGTCGGGATGCTCGGCCCAGCCCACGTCGCTCAGCAGGCAGGAGGCCTGCCGCAGCCTCAGAGCCGCGTCGTCCTCCCCGGCGAAAAGGTTGCCGGTCCAGGACACCAGAAGGGCCGGATCGCCGATGCGCACGAAGCGCTGCGCCCAATCCTCCACCGCGGCGATCAGCGGGTCCTGCCGCTGCCCCTCCGGATCGAGCAGCGCGTACAGATGCCCTTCCCGCAACCCGTAAGCCGAGAACACCACGCTGGACGGCTGGACCATCCGCAGCAGCCGTTCGAACACCAGAGCTGCGTAAGGCAGCGTGTCGATCCTGCGGCGCGAGCCGGACATCTTCTCCAGCGAGGAGCGGCTCTGCTTGGCGATCAGAGCGGCGAAGTCCCGCGCCTCGGCGAAGGGCACCGTGTAGTGGTGAATGATGTGCAGCGGGTGCTTCACATGCTCCATGTGCAGCTTGGCCAGGGCCCGCCAGCCGCCGCCCACCGGGAAGAAGGGCTTGCCGCGCATCTGGGCCAGCCAGTCCAGCTTCTCCAGATGCTGGTCGATGGCGCGGACCAGCCCGTTCGGCTTGGCGGGGTTCAGCTCCATCAGGCGCAACGGCCCCAGCGGCATCGTCAGATGCTCGCCGATCACGCCGCGCTCCAGCCGCACCAGCTCCAAGCTGCCGCCGCCGAGGTCGCCGACCAGCCCGTCGGCGGCGGGGGTGCCGGACAGCACGCCCATGGCGGACAGCCGCGCCTCCTCCTCACCGCTGATGACGCTGACGTCGAGGCCGGTGCGGTCCTTCACCCGCTGGATGAAGGCCGCCCCGTCCGTGGCGTCGCGCACCGCCGCCGTGGCGATGACGTCCAGCCGCCCGACGCGCATGCCCGCGACCAGCAGGGCGAAGCGTTCCAGGGCCTCCAAGCCCTGGGTCACGCCCTCCGGGTTCAGGCAACCGGTCTTCTCCACCCCGCGGCCGAGCCCGCACAGGACCTTTTCGTTGAAGACCGGCAGGGGCGATCGCTTCAGGGCGTCATAGACGACGAGCCGGATCGAGTTGGACCCGATGTCGATCACGGCGATCCGCTCGCCCTTGTCGACCACCCTCTCGACGGCCTTGGTAGCGACCGTGTGTTCCTGCGCCGGCGTCATGGGCAACCGATGTCCTCAATCAAATGACCGTACGCAGCTTCAACCGCGGCGGCGTCTTTTTGCTGCTGAGCGCGCTGCCGCGCCCCGACAGGCTGGGGTTCGTCATGAAATAGTTATGGGCGCTGAACGCGTCCGGACCAGCCTCCACCCGATGATAAACGCCGTCGGGGCCGAGTTTCCAGGTGTTCGCCTCGTCCTTCAGGTTGGCGACCATGATCTGGTCCAGCACCTGCTCGTGCACCGTCGGGTTCTCAATGGGCACCAGCGTCTCGATGCGGCGGTCCAGGTTGCGCGTCATCCAGTCGGCGGAGGAGATGAAGACCTTGGCTTGCGGGCTGGGCAGCGCGTGGCCGTTGGCGAAACAGATGACGCGCCCATGCTCCAGGAAGCGCCCGACGATGCTGCGCACCCGGATGTTCTCCGACAGGCCCTTGACGCCGGGACGCAGGCAGCAGATGCCGCGGATCACCATGTCGATCTGCACGCCCTTCTGCGACGCCTTGTAGAGCTGGTCGATGATCTCCGAATCGACCAGCGAGTTCAGCTTCACCCAGATGTGGGCGGGCTTGCCGGCGGCAGCGTTGGCGACCTCCGCATCGATCAGCTGGCCCAGCTTCTGGCGCAGCGTGATCGGGGCGATGGCGATCTTCTCCAGCAGCTTCGGCGTGGCGTAGCCGGTCATGTAGTTGAACATCACCGCCGCGTCGTGGCAGAGCGCCGGATCGCATGTGAAGAAGGACAGGTCGGTGTAGACCTTCGCCGTGATCGGGTGGTAGTTGCCCGTCCCGAAATGGACGTAGCTGCGCAGCGCCTTGTTCTCGCGCCGCACCACCAGCGATACCTTGGCGTGCGTCTTCAGATCGACGAAGCCGTAGACGACCTGGGCGCCCGCGCGCTCAAGATCGCGCGCCCAGCGGATGTTGGCCTCCTCGTCAAAGCGGGCCTTCAGCTCGACCAGAGCGGTCACCGACTTGCCGGCCTCCGCCGCCTCGATCAGCGCGGCGACGATCGGACTGTCCTTGCTGGTGCGGTAGAGCGTCTGCTTGATGGCGACCACCTGCGGGTCGCGCGCCGCCTGCCGGATGAACTGCACCACCACGTCGAAGCTCTCGTACGGGTGGTGGACGACGATGTCCTTGTCGCGGATGGCCGCGAAGCAGTCGCCGCCGAAGTCGCGGATGCGCTCCGGGAAGCGGGCGTTGAAGGGGCGGAAGACCAGATCGGGCCGCTCGTCGACGATGAGCTGGCGGGTGTCCGACAGACCGATCAGCCCGTCCAGCACGAACACGTCGTCGTTCGACACGCGCAGCTCGTGGCGCAGGAACTCGCGCAGGTCGGCGGCCATGCCGGCGTCGGTGGCCAGCCGGATGACGCTGCCGCGGCGGCGGCGCTTCAGCGCGCTTTCGAAGGTGCGGACCAGATCCTCCGCCTCCTCCTCGATCTCCATCTCGCTGTCGCGCAGGACGCGGAAGACGCCGTGGGCCTTCACCTGGAACGGCGGGAAGAGCCGGTCGATGAACAGCATCACCAGCTTCTCAAGCTGGATGAAGCGGATCTCCGACCCCGGCAGACGGATGAAGCGGTCGAGCTGCGCCGGCAGCGGGACCAGCGCGTCGAGATGCCGCCCCTTCACCGGCTCGTGCAGTTGCAGCGCCAGCGAGAAGCCCAGGTTGGGCAGGAAGGGGAACGGATGCGCCGGGTCCACGGCGATGGGCGTCAGGATGGGGAAGATGTCGTCGAGGAATTTGGCCTCCAGCCAGTCCTTCTCCCCCTCGGTCAGGTCCTCGGCGCCGGCCACCATGATGCCGGCCTCGCGCAGGTCCTGCTTCAGGCTGCGCCACATGGTCTGCTGCGCGTTCATCAGCTCGACGATGCGCTGGTTCACCGCGGTGAGCTGCTGGGCCGGGGTCAGGTTCTCGGCGCTGGGGGTCTTCACCCCCGCGGCCACCTGCCCCTTCAGGCCGGCGACGCGGACCATGTAGAATTCGTCGAGGTTGCTGGACGAAATCGACAGGAACCTCAGCCGCTCGAGCAGCGGATGGTTCGGGTTGGACGCCTCATCCAGGACGCGCTGGTTGAAGGCCAGCCACGACAGTTCGCGGTTGATGAAGCGCTCCGGCGCGTCCGCTTCGATGCAGGTCGCTTCCAAGTCCTGAAGTTCGGTCACAGCAGCCTCGGGCTTTTGCGTGATGGGTGGTGCCGCTACAGTCCGGTCGGGCCGAACCGCCCCGCCGCGGTCGGCGGGCCAAGCAACCTACCCCAACTACGTTACGGTTTTGGGTCAGACAGCATAATACTGCCGCCACGATAATACCGCTGCGAAAACAGTCGCACCCCCGGCGCATCCCGCCGGACCGCGATCCGGACAGGAAGGACCGCCTCGATGAAGACCCTGTATCTCATGCGCCACGGCAAGTCCGCGTGGGACGATCCCTCCCTGGACGACCATGACCGCCCGCTGGCGCCGCGGGGCAGGAAGGCGGCCCGGCTGGTCGGCCACGAGTTGAAGGACCGCGGGGCGCGCATCGGGCTGGTGCTGTGCTCCACCGCCCGGCGCGCGGCGGACACCGCCGACCGCCTGCTGGAGGTGATGGACGCCCCGGGCATCCCGGTGGAGCGCGAGCGCGGCCTCTACCTGTGCGGCGCCGGGGTCCTTCTGGAACGGCTGCGCGACGCGCCCGAGTCCGTGTCGTCGCTGATGCTGGTCGCTCACAACCCGGACCTCCACGACCTCGCCCGCGAGTTGACCGGCAGCGGCGAGGAGCGGCACCGCGCGGCGTTGGCGGAGAAGTTTCCAACCGGTGCCTGCGCCGTCATTCTGTTCGAAGCGGCCCGCTGGGCCGACCTCGACAGCGGGGCGGGACGGCTGGCCGATTTCATCCTGCCGCGGAAACTCTCTTAACGCCCTTTTGCCAAATGGGGTATTTCAACTCCGAACCGAGCAGGAGTCGCCCCCGTGTCTTCCGCGCCCCAGAACAACGCGCCCCCAGGCGCACCCGCCGCGGTGTCCGCCACGCGCGAGGTGGAGATGAAGCTCCATCTTGATCCGCGCGATCTGTCCCGCGTTGCCGATCTGCCCGCGCTGAAGGAGAAGGCGGAGGGCGCGCCGGCCGTCCGCGACCTGCGCACCGTCTATTACGACACGCCGGACCGGCGCCTGTTCCTGGGGGGCGTGGCCCTGCGGGTGCGCCAGGACGGCGACCGCTTCGTGCAGACGCTGAAGACCATCAACGCCGCCACCCCCGGCGATTCGGCCGCGGTGGCCATCCGCAAGAAATGGGACTGGGCCATCCCCACGGCCGCCCCGGACATGACACCCCTCGACGCCGAGGGTGTCGCCGCCCTGGTGCCGGAGGACGCGCGGGCGGCACTGATTCCGCAGTTCACGACGGAGTTCCGGCGGACCACCCTGCTCATCCGCCCGGACGCCCTGACCTCCATCGAGGTGGCGGTGGACGAGGGCCAGATCACCGCCGGCAACGCCTGCGCCCGCATCAGCGAGGTCGAGCTTGAGCTGAAGTCGGGCCGCATCGGCCGCCTGTTCGACCTCGCGCTGGCGCTCCAGCGCCGCGTGCCGGTTCGCATCGGGACGGAGAGCAAGGCGGAAATCGGCGACCGCCTCGTCACCGGGCGCCTGCCCGCCCCCGTCCTGCCGGAACCGCTGGGCCTGACCCCGGTCACCACGGTGGCCGAGGCCTACCGCCACATCGTGCGGCACGGCCTGCGCCTTCTGCTCGCCAACGAGGCCTGCGCCCTGGCCGGCGGCGATGTGGAGGGGCTGCACCAGATGCGCGTCGCGCTGCGCCGCCTGCGCACCGCCATCCGCCTGTTCCGCCCCCTGGCCGGGGTGCCGGATGCCTGCCACGCCGGGAACGACATCCGCTGGTTCTCCCGCCAGCTCGGCCCGGCGCGCGACTGGGACGTGCTGCTGTCCCATGGGATCGCGCCCTTCGCGGCGACGGGGAAGGCCCCCGCCGATGGAATCGCCGCGCTGACCGCCGCGGTGCGGGAAACCCGGCGGGCGCCCGCGCTGGCGGCGGTGGAGGCGATCCAATCCCCACGTTGCACCGGGCTGATCCTGGCGCTCGGCGCCTGGCTGGAGGACGGGGCGTGGCAGTCCGGCGCCGCTCCGGAGGTCCGCGCCCAGCTCGACCGCCCGATGGCTGAGCTGTCCGGCCCCTGGCTGGCCGCCCAGCACGCCAAGGCGCTGAAGGCTGGGGCGTTGAAGGCGGGGCGCGACCTGGACGGTGCCGACGCCGCGGCGCGCGACCGGCTGCGCCGCCGCCTGCGCAAGCTGCGCCACACGGCGGAGTTCTTCCGCGGCCTCTACGCCGTAACCGCAACGGTGCCCTTCATCGCCGCGCTGGACACCCTGTTGGGCGCTCTGGACGCCGAACACGACGCCGCGGTGGCTAGCGACCTTCTGCGCCGTCTGTCGGCGGACCGGCCCGAGCAGCGGCCCGCCGCCGAAGCGACCGCCCGCTGGCTAACCAAACAAGCCGACAAACGCCGCAAGGCGCTGCCGGGGCTGTGGAAGACCTTCCGCGACGGGCCGGTGTTCTGGTGATGGCAAGTTTCCGGGATTCTGCCTGACGGTTCCGGGAAGACGGTCATTTCCGTCTGCTTGCTGGCGATCGGCAAACGGGAGGGCGCGGAAGGACGGATCGACCCGGAGCTTTGTACGTAGACGGCACCCGTGTCGGATGGCCACCAACTACACGGCCATCGAGACGCCCGCGACCGCGTTGCGCAGCCACAGGTGCCCGGGATCGCCGCCGCGCCGTTCATGCCAAACCTGAACGAAGGGAAATGGCGGTATCGGAAACGGCGGCTCGAAGACGATGACGGCCGGGTCATGCTCATAGAGCGCAAGGGCTTTCCGGGCCACGGTCAGAACGAGGTCTGTCCCTTGGATCAACCGTGGCGCATTTCCCCAATGCGGCAGCGTGACAGCGATGCGGCGCGTGTGGCCGACTCCAACGATTGAAGGAACACAATCCAGCGATCGACATCATCCATCGTGATCTGGTCGCTGTTCCCGTTCCACATCTGACCGGCGACCATCTGGCGGCGTCCCCGGCCGTGATGGAAGAGATCGCGTTTGGTGAGAAGCTTCTGGACGACTTCATCAATGCCGATGTCATCGTCATCGGCGTTGCGCTCTACAACCTGACCATTTCCAGCCAGCTCAAGGCGTGGATCGACCGCATTGTCATAGCGGGGAAGACGTTCCGCTACACGGAAAACGGCTCGGAAGGATTGGCGCATGACAAGCGGGTGATCCTTGCCGTGGCGCGGGGCGGTCGATATCGACAGGGCATGTCCCTGGCGTCGTCCGAACACGCCGAAGCCTACCTTCGGTCGATGTTCGCGTTCGTCGGCGTGACGAGGCTCGATGTGATCGTTGCGGAAGGTCTTGCCATCAGCGAAGCACACAAGGAAAGCGGCAAGCAGGCCGCGTTCGAGGCTATATCGGTCCTCTACCCGTGTTGCGATTTCTAGAGGGCGCTTTGCCAAGTCCTGTCTGACGGTCCAAGGATGGCGATCAGACAGGACCCAGTTGAAGCATCAACCAGCCGCCTACAGCGTCCCCGCGTAGGCACCACCGTCCAGCAGCACGTTCTGCCCGGTCATGAAACCGGCGTGGGCGGAGCAGAGGAAGGCGCAGGCCGCACCGAACTCCGCCGGATCGCCGAACCGGCCCGACGGGTTGCCGGCGCGACGGACGTCCATCTCCTCGTCCAGGCTGCGGTTGTTGGCCTTGGCCCCGCCTTCCATGGTGGCGCGCAGGCGGTCGGTCTCGAAGGGGCCGGGCAGCAGGTTGTTGATCGTGACGTTGTGGCGCACGGTCTGCCGCGACAGGCCGGCGACGAAACCGGTCAGCCCCGCCCGCGCCCCGTTGGACAGGCCGAGGATCGGAATCGGCGCCTTGACCGCCGCCGAGGTGACGTTGACGATCCGCCCGAAGCGGCGGCCGATCATGCCGTCCACCGTCGCCTTGATGAGAAAGATCGGGGCCAGCATGTTGGCCTCGACGGCGCGGACCCAGTCGTCGCGCTCCCAGTCGCGGAAGTCGCCCGGCGGCGGGCCGCCCGCGTTGTTGACCAGGATGTCCGGCTCCGGGCAGGCGGCCAGCGCGGCGGCGCGCCCTTCCTCCGTCGCGATGTCGCCGACGGCGGTGGTCACGGCAGCGCCGGTCTCCTTGCGGATCTCCTCCGCGGCGGCTTCCAGCAGGTCGCGGCCGCGCGCGGTGATGGTGACGTCCACCCCCTCGCGCGCCAGCGCCAGGGCGCAGGCCTTACCCAGTCCCTTGCTGGCTGCGCACACGATGGCGCGGCGTCCGGCGATTCCCAGATCCATCCTCGTCTCCTCCCTTCCCGGCCTCCAGACCGGCCAGCACCTCGCGGGCCAGCGGCACGGTCAGGGGACGGTGCGCGGCCAGCGACGCGCGGTCAAGCGCCGCGACCACCCGCCCCGCCGCCTCCAGGGACCGTTCCATCCGGGTCAACAGGTAGGTGATGAGATCCATGCCCGGCCGCAACTGGCGGTCGGCGAACAGCTTGACCAGCACGGCGGCGAGCAGCGCGTCGTCCGGCGCCTCCACCCCCACCGCGGGGGCCGCCTTGATGCGGGAGCGCAGGTCGGCCAGCTTCATCCGCCAGCGCGACGGCGGGCGGCGCGACAGCAGGAGCAGATGCCCACCCGAGTCGCGGGCGAGGTTGTAGAGGTGGAACAGCGCCTCCTCCCGCGCCGGCGATCCGGCCACGCGGTCCGCGTCCTCCACCACCACGGCGTTGGCGCGGGCCAGCAGGGCGTGCGGGTCGATCTCGTCCAGCGCCTCGCCCATGGCGATGGGGGCGTGGCTGCGCGCCCGCCAGACATGGCCCAGATGCGTCTTGCCGCAACCGTCCGGCCCGTACAGCGTCAGGGCCGGCGCCGGCCAGGACGGCCAGCGGTCGAGCCACGCCACCGCCTCGGCGTTGCTGGGCGCCACGAGGAAATCCTCGCAGCCCATGGCGGCGCGGTGTCCGAGGTCGAGCGGGATCTGGGCCGCCAGTGTCATGAAGAGGGGGTACCACGGTAGTAGGGGCTGTCAAGATAGCGCCCCAACGCGAAGCGTGTCAGCACCCCGATCACCGCCGCCACCGGAACCGCCAGCAGGACCCCGACGAAACCGAACAGCGACCCGCCGGCCAGCAGGGCGAAGATCACCCAGACCGCGTGCAGCCCGACCTTCTCGCCCACCAGCTTCGGCGTCAGGACGTTGCCCTCCACCGCCTGCCCGAACAGGAAGATCGCGATGACGATGGCGATTCGCCACGGATCGTCGAACTGCAGCAGGGCCAGCCCGGTGCTCGACACGAATCCGAACAGCGAACCGACATAGGGGATGAAGGAGAGCAGCCCCGCCATCAGCCCGATCACCAGCCCGAAATCCAGGCCGGCCAGCGACAGCGCCACCGCGTAGAACACTCCCAGGACAAGACAGACCAGCGCCTGCCCGCGGACGAATCCGGCCAGCGTCTCGTCAACCTCGCGCGCCTGCTCCCGGATGGTCGCGGCATGGTGCAGGGGTAGCCAGCCGTTCACCTTGGCGACCAGGATGTCCCAGTCGCGCATCAGGTAGAAGGCCACGATGGGCGTGATGAACATCACCGACAGCACGTCGAACAGCGCCAGACCGCTGGACAGGATATGCTTCAGCACCCGCCCGACCCAGCCGACCACGTCCCCGGCGTAGTTGCCGGCCGCGCCGCGCAGCCGCTCCACATCCTCCGGCGACAGGCGGTGGATCAGCCGGTCCAGCATCGGCAGCAGCCGGTCCCGCGCGGCGTTGGCGTAGTTGGGAAGCACCTCGATCAGGTGGGACACCTGCGACTGCACCAGCGGCAGCAGCAGCAGGACCATCAGCACCAGAACCAGGACGAAGGACAGCAGTACCAGAGTCGTCGCCAGCCAGCGCGGCAGGCGCCAGCGCTCCACCCGGTCGACCACCGGGTCGAGCAGGTAGGCGACCGCCAGCCCGACCACGAAGGGCAGCAGCATGCCGGACAGAAGCCACAGCACCAGAACGAACAGGCCAAGGCCGATCAGCCAGAAGCGGATCTGCTTGCCCGCCGTCACGGCACCCCTCCGTGCCGGCTGAACAAAAGGCCGCCGCGGTAGACGTAGGCCAGCCCCGACAACACCGTGGTCGCGGCGCAGACCCAGATCAGCAGAGGCACCAACTCATGCCCGAACAGGTGGAAGTCGGGCAGCCCCAGCCCCGCCGGGGCCAGCACCGCCGCCGCCAGGGCAAGCTGCACCGCCGTGTTGATCTTGCTGACGTAGAGCGGCTGCATCGCCAGCGACTCCTTCAGCGTGTAGAGCAGCATCACGCCGCCGACGATCATCAGGTCGCGGAACACCACCAGGATGACCAGCCACAGCGGCAGCACGCCGATGTGGCCCAGCGAGACGTAGACGCTGACCAGCAGCGCCTTGTCGGCGATCGGGTCGAGATAGGCGCCGAGCACCGTGCGGGCGCGGAACATGCGGGCAACGGCGCCGTCCACGGCGTCGGATACCCCCGCCCCGACGAACAGCCAGAAGGCGACCCCCAGCTCCCCGGCCAGGATGAAATAGACGGCGACCGGCACCACCAGGATGCGGCCGAAGGTGATGATGTTCGGGATGCTCACCGCGATGCCTTCTGCCGTTGTCCCTTGCGCCGGCGCCCCGTCAAGGGCCAGTCCCGGCCCGTCTGTAACGCCGTCACGCCCTCTGCCGTCACGCCCTCAGCTGTCACTGGCGAGCCGTGCCGGTGGCCGGCAGCGTGCCCAGAATGCGCGGCGGGGTGCCCGGAGCGGCCTGTGGCGCGCCAATCGGGGCCGGCGTCACGCTGGGATAGGCCGACGGCGAGGTGGTGGCCGGAGGAAAGGTGGATGGGGTGGCGGCCGGGACGGACGCCGGCGAAACGGCGGCCGGCTGCGCCAGGGACGACGGCCCGGCGCCCCTCGCCAGCACCTGGAGCTGCCATTCCGGCGTGGGTGCGACCGGCGGGAGCGGCTGGCCCGGAACAGGAACCGGCATCGGTGCTGCGACCGCCCCGGTGCGGGCGAGACCGAGGTCGCGGCGGGCCAGCGCCTGGCGCAGCCGCTCCACGTCGCCGCGGTGGGTCAGCGCGACCAGCGCCTCGTAGCGGCTGATCGACAGCACGTCGGTGCGGGTTACGGCATTGACCATGCCGAGCCGCTTGCGCGTCTCCACCCAGTCGTTGAGGCTGGCCAGCGGCACGCGCACCAGCGTCGACTGCTCCGGCCCGCTCGCCACGGTGTTGTCGCGGCGGTAGGATTCGTCGATGGCGGCCGACACGAAGGTCGTTGCGCGGGTCAGGAAGTCGCCGGCCCGGTCGGCCATGTCGGCCTTCACGTTGACCGTCTGCTGGTCCCGAGCGCCGTCGGGCGTGTAGTGGGTCACCTCGACCGCCAGCGGACGGCCGAGATCCAGCCCGCCCGCCGGCAGGTCGGTCTTGGCGACGATCACGCCGCCGGCGTTGTAGCGCTGGGCGATGCGGGCCAGCGCCTCGGGATCGCCGGCCAGCGCCTCGTTCACGCCGATGGCGGAAATGTCGGCCAACTCGCCGTCCGGAACGACCAACGGCACCAGCGAGGCGCCGGCCGGACGGCCCTCCCAGGCCTCGCGCCAGTCGGTGCGGTCCTCCCACAGGACGGGGCGCCCGTCCACGACGGTGACCGGCAGGATCACGTAGGGCCGGGCCGGCGGCTCGACATACTGCTGGCCGCCGCCGGCCAGCGTCTCGCGCACCGGGTTGGGACGGAAGCGCACGGTGATGCTGCCCACATAGCGGGTGGCCGAAACCTTCTCGTCGTCGATCTCGAAGCCCTGGACCAGCCGGGCGAGTTCGATGTCCGACACCCGCGGCACGCTGGTGGCGGTGGGGACGAGGCGCTTGTACAGCTCCGCCCAGGCCTTCACCTGCGCGTCGCGGATCGCCTGATCGCGGGCGGCATTGGCGTTGGCGGCGCTGACGTCTACCTTCACGCCCGACACGGTGAAGGGGTCCGCCGCCGGAACCGCCGCGGGAGCTACCCCAGGGGCTGCCGGGGCCGCCACCGCGGGTGGAGCAGCGCCGGTCACCTGCGCGTCCACGGGGCCGGCCGGAACGGCCAGGGCCACGGTGATGGCGGCGAAGCCCGCAAACAGCGGCGCATGGCGGCGGTGGAGCATTGCAAAGCCTTCCGATTCGAGTATGTTCGGCCCGTTCCCTTATGACCCGGCCCAAAATGACCCGGTTCAGGTGGCCCAGGTATATAGCTCAGCCCAAGCGAGGATACCATCAGCACCCAGTCTAATAACACGTCCGACGCCTACAAGCAGGCCGGCGTGGACATTGATGCGGGCAACGCGCTCGTTGACGCGATCAAGCCGCTCGCCCGTTCCACCGCGCGCCCGGGCTCCGACGCCGGGCTGGGCGGGTTCGGCGCCCTGTTCGACCTGCGCGCGGCCGGGTATCACGACCCGCTGCTGGTCGCCACCACGGACGGCGTCGGCACGAAGCTGAAGGTCGCCATTTTGGCGAACCGTCACGACACGGTGGGCATCGACCTCGTCGCGATGTGCGTGAACGACCTCGTCGTCCAGGGCGCGGAGCCGCTGCTGTTCCTCGACTACTACGCCACGGGCAAGCTGGACGTCGCCGCGGGCCGCGCCATCGTCGCCGGCATCGCGGAAGGCTGCCGTCAGGCCGGCTGCGCGCTGGTCGGCGGCGAGACGGCGGAGATGCCGGGCATGTACGCCGAGGGCGACTACGACCTCGCCGGCTTCTCGGTCGGTGCGGTCGAGCGCAAGGACGCGCTGACCGGCGCCACCGTGCAGGACGGCGACGTCGTGCTCGGCCTCGCCTCCTCCGGCGTGCATTCCAACGGCTATTCGCTGGTCCGCAAGCTGGTCGAAAAGTCCGGCCTCGGCTACGACTCGCCCTGCCCCTGGGACGCCGGGAAGACGCTGGGCGAGGCCCTGCTGACCCCGACCCGCATCTATGTGAAGAGCACGCTGGCCGCGGTGCGCGCCGGCACGGTGCGGGCGATGGCCCACATCACCGGCGGCGGCCTGATCGAGAACATCCCGCGCGTCCTGCCGGACGGGCTGGGCGTCACGCTCGATGCGTCCACATGGCCGCTACCGCCGGTCTTCAACTGGCTGATGAAGACGGGCGGGCTGACCCCGCTGGACATGGCGCGCACCTTCAACACCGGCCTCGGCATGGTCGTCGTGGTCCCGGCGGACAAGGCGCAGCAGGCGACCGAGATCCTGGCCCAGGGCGGCGAGACGGTCTTCACCGTCGGCACCGTGCATGCGGTCAAGGACGGCGACGCCCGCGTCACCGTCACCGGCATGGACACGGCATGGTCGGCCTGAAGGCAGCCGGATTGAAGGTTGGCGTCCTGATCTCCGGGCGCGGCAGCAATCTGCAGGCGTTGATCGACGCCTGCGCCGCCCCGGATTTTCCGGCGGAGATCGCTCTGGTGCTCTCCAACAAGGCCGACGCCTACGGGTTGGAGCGCGCCACCGCCGCCGGAGTGCCCGTCGCCGTGGTCAGCCACCGCGACTTTCCCGGCGACAAGCGCGCCTTCGAAGAGGCCATGGACGCGCGCCTGCGCGAGGCGGGCGTCGAGCTGGTCTGTCTGGCTGGCTTCATGCGGCTGCTGTCGCCCTGGTTCGTCGAGCGCTGGCATGACCGTATGATCAACATCCACCCGTCGCTGCTGCCTTCCTTCAAGGGGCTGGACACGCACCAGCGGGCGCTGGACGCCGGGGTGCGCTTCCACGGCTGCACCGTCCATTACGTGCGCCCGGAGATGGACGAGGGGCCGATCATCGCCCAGGCCGCGGTGCCGGTCCTGCCCGGCGACGACGCCGACCGGCTGTCCGCCCGCGTGCTGGAGGCCGAGCACCGGCTCTATCCCCAGGCGCTGCGCCTGATCGCCGAGGGCCGCGCCCGTGTCGAGGATGGCCGGGTGACCCTGTCAGGCCCGGCGGCGGACCTGCCGACGCTCATCAACCCGCCGGCCTGAGTCGCCCCAAAGGCGCCCCTCGGCCAAGCGGCACCCTTGCCGCAACCGTCCGCACTCCCCACATTCTCCGCCGGAGCCATAACAGGGGAGGCAGAGGGCGATGGCGGTTACGGAACACGGCCACAATCCGGTCAGCGAGGATGTCGTCCGCCGCCACGAGGCGGGCTGGCACGCCTTCACCCGCTTCATGACGCTGGCGACCGCGGGCGTAATCGCCGTGCTGGTCTTCATGGCGATCTTCCTGGTCTGACGGCCCGTTCAGGCGGCCAACCGGAAAACCGTGGCGGGGCGCTTACGCCCCGTCCGGCAGACGGCCGAGCAACAGATCGCGCATTTCGCCGACCAGCGCGTCCACCTGCTGCTCCCACGCCTCGGTGCCGCCCTGGATGGCGTGCATGACGTGGGTGGCGAGGTGGATCAGCGCGGCGCGCACGCAATCCTCCGCCGGGAAATCCAGCCCCACCGTGTCCTGAAGGAACTGGCCGAGCTGGTCGGCGGCGTTCCAGGGATGAACGACCACCGTGTCGAAGCCGCTGGTCCCCAGGAATACCGCGTTCAGGGCCGTGGCCTGCGCGTTGATCGCGTCGATGGCCGCGTCCTGCTCGACGTTGCCGCGCAGCACCTCCTGGAAGGCCGCCAGGCACTGGTCGACGTAACCGCGCACCAGCAGTTCCACCACGCCCGGATCGCTCAGGTCGTTCCTGCCCTTCACGAGGGGCGGCAGCGGTTCCAGCAGGGCCGCAACGATCGGCTTGACGTCCGGATTTTCCATGGCGGGGGTACTCCTAGCGGTAGAATCCCCGAATACTCGACTTCGCCACGCCTGTCCACGACGCCGTGACCCGGCGCGGGCGACAAGTTGCGGGCGGAAGGCCCGGAATCGAAAAGGGCCGCCCCGGTCGGGACGGCCCTTCGCGCAAGGCTGCGAAGCGGACGGGCCGCGATCAGCCAACCAGCTCGATGCCGGCGAAGAAGAAGGCGATCTCCTGGGCGGCGGTCTCCGGAGCGTCGGAACCATGCACCGAGTTGGCCTCGATCGACTCGGCGAACTCCTTGCGGATGGTGCCCTCGGCGGCGTTGGCCGGGTTGGTGGCGCCCATGATCTCG
The DNA here is from genome assembly GCF_022023855.1 of Azospirillum brasilense. Lineage (NCBI taxonomy): Bacteria > Pseudomonadati > Pseudomonadota > Alphaproteobacteria > Rhodospirillales > Azospirillaceae > Azospirillum > Azospirillum brasilense. The sequence goes on along the minus strand of NZ_CP059450.1, from coordinate 92,371 downwards.
CGGTTGCGGGCGATGGCGTTCTCGCCTTCCAGGACCTGGAGCACGACCGGGCCGGAGATCATGAAGGAGACGAGGTCGTTGAAGAACGGACGCTCGCGATGCACGCCGTAGAACTGCTCGGCCTGGGCCTTGGACAGCTGGACGCGCTTCTGCGCGACGATGCGCAGGCCGCCGTCCTCGAACTTGGCGTTGATCTTGCCAGTCAGGTTGCGGCGGGTGGCATCGGGCTTGATGATCGAGAGGGTGCGTTCGACGGCCATGGCGGTGGGCTCCTGCTGGAAATGCGTTATGGGCGCCGCTGGTTTGGCCGGGGCGCCGATTGCGCGGGGTTATATAGGCGCTTTTCGGCCACGGCAACCGGTTCGTGAGGCCACTTCGTGAGGCCGACCGCGCGCCGCCGCGCGGCTGCCATGAAGGGTTGCCCCGCGGGTCCCGCTTCAAATCGCGGTTTCCCCGTGGTAAACCGGCGCCGATATGCTGCACATCAACGACCTGACGTTCCGCTACGGCGGACGTGTGCTGTTCGACCGCGCCACCGCGGTCGTGTCGAAGGGCCACCGCGTGGCGCTGGTCGGCCGCAACGGCACCGGAAAATCCACCCTCCTCAAGCTCATCGCCGGCCAGCTCCAGACGGACGCCGGAGCCATCGGCGTGCCCACCGGCACCAAGATCGGCATGGTGGCGCAGGAGGCCCCCAGCGGCGCCACCACGCTGATCGACGCCGTCCTGGCCGCCGACACGGAGCGCACCGCCCTGCTGGCCGAGGCCGAGACGGCCACCGACCCCATGCGCATCGGCGAGATCCACGCCCGGCTGGCCGACATCGAGGCGCATTCGGCGCCGTCGCGCGCCGCCCAGGTGCTTTCCGGGCTGGGGTTCGACGCCGACGCGCAGGCCCGGCCCTGCTCCGACTTCTCGGGCGGCTGGCGGATGCGCGTGGCGCTGGCCGGCGTGCTGTTCGCCCGCCCCGACCTGCTGCTGCTCGACGAGCCGACGAACCACCTCGATCTGGAGGCGACCATCTGGCTTGAGGGGTACCTCAAGAACTACCCCCACACGATCCTGCTGGTCAGCCACGACCGCGACCTCTTGAACTCGGTCCCCACGACGACCATCCATGTGGACCAGGGCAAGCTGGTGACCTACGCCGGCAACTACGACCAGTTCCTCAAGCAGCGCCGCGCCAACATGGAGCGGTTGCAGGCCATGGCGACCAAGCAGGAGGCCAAGCGCAAGCACATGATGGCCTTCGTCGAACGCTTCCGCTACAAGGCGACCAAGGCCCGGCAGGCGCAGAGTCGCCTGAAGGCCCTGGAGAAGCTGGAGACCATCACGCTGATGGAGGACGACGCCGAGGTCGTCTTTAACTTCCCCCAGCCGGACGAGATGGCCCCGCCGCTGATCGCGCTGGACGGGGTGACCATCGGCTACGGCGACCGCGCCATCCTGCGCCGCGTCAACCTGCGCATCGACATGGACGACCGCATCGCCCTGCTCGGCGCCAACGGCAACGGCAAATCCACGCTGGTGAAGCTGCTGGCCGGACGGCTGGAGGCGATGGCCGGCGAGGTGAAGCGCCCGACCAAGCTGCGCGTCGGCTATTTCGCCCAGCACCAGCAGGACGAGCTGGACCTGTCGCTGACCCCGATCCAGCAGACCCAGCGCATCATGCCGCTGGCGCCGGAGGAGAAGGTCCGCGCCCATCTCGGCCGCTTCGGCTTCCAGCAGAGCAAGGCGGAAACCCGCATCTCCGACCTGTCCGGCGGCGAGAAGGCCCGGCTGCTGCTGGCGCTGATGAGCCGCGAGACGCCGCACATCCTGATGCTGGACGAGCCGACCAACCACCTCGATGTGGACAGCCGCGAGGCGCTGATCGAGGCGATCAACGGGTTCGAGGGCGCGGTCATCCTCATCAGCCACGACCCGCACCTGATCGAGCTGACCGCCGACCGGCTGCTGCTGGTCGCCGACGGCACGGTGCAGCCCTACGACGGCGACCTCGACGACTACCGCCGCTTCCTGCTCGACCGAGCGCGGGCCGAGCGCGCCGCCGCCAAGGGCGGCGAGACGACGGACGCCGGGGCCAGCCGCAAGGACCAGCGCCGCGCTGCGGCGGAGGCCCGCGCCACGCTCGCCCCGCTGAAGAAGAAAGCCACCGACGCGGAGTCGCAGGTCAACAAGCTGACCGAGGAGAAGCGCAAGATCGAGGCGAAGCTGGCCGATCCCGCCCTCTACAGCGGTCCCAGCGACAAGCTGCAGAAGCTCCAGATCGACCTCGGCGTGGTGGACAAGAAGCTGTCCGCCGCCGAGGAGGCATGGCTTGAGCATCTCGAAGCCTATGAGTCGGCGGCGGCGGAGGCCGGCGTATGAGCGTGCCGCGCAACGTGGCCTTCACCGGAGGCGCCTCGCTTCCCGCGACCGTCGCCCGCCGTGGGCGGCAGGACCATGGGGAGGAGCGGACCTCCGACGTCCTGGCGGCCTTCCGCGCCAACCTGCCGGACGGGCGGGTGTCACTCGGCGACCTGATCCAGGCGCTGGGCGACCGTTCGCTGGGCACCATCCTGCTGGCCCTGTCGCTGCCCACCATCGCGCCGGTGCCGCTGGGCGTGTCCTGCCTGTTCGACCTGCCGATCCTGCTCTTCTCCGCCCAGATGGCCTTCGGCAAGCGCGGCGCCGCCCTGCCCGGCTGGATTCTGCGCCGCTCGGTCAGCCGCTCCCTCGCCGCCCGCATGATCGACAAGGCGATGCCGCGGCTGACCGCCATCGAGAGGATGCTGAAGCCGCGCCACAGCCGCTTCGCCAGCATCGACGGGGAACGCTGGTTCGGCGTGCTGGTGCTGCTTCTGTCGCTGACCTGCGTGGTGCCGCTGCCGCTGACCGGCTGGCTGCCCGGCTTCGCCCTCGTCCTGCTGTCCCTGGGGCTGATCGAGCGCGACGGGGCCGCGGTCGCGGTCAGCCTCGCCCTCACCGTGGCTGCCCTGGTCTTCTTCGCGCTGGTCGCCAGCAGCCTGTCCTACGCCGGTCAGACCCTGCTGGCGGTCACGTCATATCCCGCGTTCATGGCATAGCTCCAGCCGCTTCGGCCGGTTGCGGGGCAACCCCGGATGCGACATAAGTGCGCTCAGGGATTGTTAGGTTCGGGACCCCCCGAGGCTCCAGCTTGTTTAGCCCCGGGGTAAAACGCTCAACAGCCAACGGCGAAAGGCCGATCATGACACCAACGGAAATCACCGTCGCGGAGAAGCAGAAAAGCGGCAAGACGCCGCCGGCCGCGTGGCTTTTCTTCCAGCGTTGGTTGGCAAATCCCCTTTCCATGGGTTCCGTTACACCATCCTCGGGCGCGCTCTGCCGGCTGATCGGCGAACAGGTGCTGTGCGGGCCGGATCAGGTCGTCGTGGAGTTCGGCGGCGGCACCGGCGCGATCACCAAGGCCCTGCTCCAGCGCGGCATCCCCGGCAACCGCATCTTCACCTTCGAGATCGACGACCACCTGTCGCGCTTCCTGCGCGGCCACTACCCGGACGTCAACGTCGTCCATGACGACTGCCGCAAGGCCGCCGACATCCTCGGTCCGGAGCTGGTCGGCAAGGTCGGCACGGTGGTCATCGGCATCCCCATGCTGAACCTGCCGATGCGCGCCCAGAAGGAGGTTGTCGAGGCCTGCTTCCGCATCCTTCCCGAGGGCGGGCGCTTCGTTCTCTACACCTACGGCCTCGTGTCGCCGCTGAACCAGCGCGCGCTGGGCGTCAAGGGCAAGCGGCTGGGCTTCACCCCGCTGAACGTCCCGCCGGCCTCCGTCTGGGGCTATTGGAAAGCCAAGCCCTAATCCCCCCGATCACCCCTTGCCCATCACCCTTTACGGGGCGCCTGCCGCAGCAGGATATCCGTCAGTCCCACCGGCAGAGCCGCCATCAGCCACACGGCGGCGGCCATCGGCCAGGGGAAGGCGATGCGCGCTCGGTTGCGGGCCAGCCCGCTCTTGATAACCTGGGCGGCGCGGTCCGTCTCCATCAGGAAGGGCATGGGAAAGCGGTTCACCGCGGTCATCCGGCTTTTCACGAAGCCCGGACAGATCACCGTCACGCCGATCCCCTGCCCCGCCAGATCGCCGCGCAGCGACTCGCCGTAGACCCGCACCGCCGCCTTGCTGGCGCAATAGGCGGGCGCGCCGGGCATGCCGCGGAAGCCGGCCAGCGAGGCCATCAGGGCGATCTGCCCGCGCCGCCGCGCCTGCATGCCGGGCAGCAGCGGGTGGATGCTGTTCAGCACGCCGTCCACATTCACCTGGAAGATGCGCCGCGCCTGCTCCGCGCTCTCCACGCCGCCCCCGGTGCCGGCGGAGATTCCGGCGTTGGCGATGATCAGATCGACCGGCGCGCGGGCGTCCAGCGCCGTCAACCACGCCGCCATCGCCTCGCGGTCCGCCGCGTCGACGAGCGCGGTATCCACCGCCGCACCGGCGGCGCGGCAGCGCTCCGCCACCGCTTCCAACCTTGCGGAGTCGCGCCCGCTCAGGGCCAGCGCGACGCCGGGGGCGGCGTAAGCGCGGGCCAGCTCCTCCCCGATGCCGCTGGACGCCCCGGTGATGACGATCGAGCGCGGATCGCGCATGCCCCTTTCCCCCTTGTCCCTGACGCTTGTTGCCTTGGCCGCCCGACGCTATAACGTGAGCCTCCCGATCCCACAAATACTCGTCGAGGCCGCTTTGCCCGCCCAACGCTCCGCCGTTTCCAGCATGACCGGTTTCGCACGCGTGGACGGGCATGCCGACGGCTACAGTTGGACCTTCGAGGTGAAGAGCGTCAACGGACGCAACCTCGACATCCGCTGCCGCCAGCCCGCCGGCTTCGACACGCTGGAGGCCGCCGCCCGCGCCGAGGTCCCCAAGCGGCTGTCCCGCGGCAGCGTCAACCTGAACCTGACCGTCACCCGCAGCCAGTCGGTGGCGCAGCTCCGCATCAACCGCGAGCTTCTCGCCCAGGTGCTGGAGCTGGCGCGCGAGATCGAAGGCGCCGGGGCCGCCCCGCCGCGGCTCGATTCGCTGCTCGCCGTCCGCGGCATCATCGAACCGGTCGAGGAGGACGAGGGCGAGGCGCGGGAGCGGGTTGAGGCCGCGCTGAAGGCCGACCTCGGCCGGCTGATCGGGGAGCTGGTGACCGCCCGCCTTTCGGAGGGGGCGCGTCTGGTCACAGTCCTGAACGGCCATCTCGACGAGATCGAGCGGCTGATCAACGCCGCCTCCGCCTGCGCCAGCACCCAGCCCGAGGCTTTGCGCGAACGGCTGCGCGGTCAGGTTGCCGCCCTGCTCGACGCCGCCCCGGCCCTGCCGGAGGAACGGCTCGCCCAGGAGGCGGCCATCCTGATCGCCAAGGCCGACGTGCGCGAGGAGATGGACCGCCTGCGCGCCCACATCCAGGCCGCCCGCGACATGCTGGCGGAGGGGGGCGCCATCGGCCGCCGCTTCGACTTCCTGTGCCAGGAATTCAACCGGGAAGCTAACACCCTGTGCTCCAAGTCCGCCGACGTGGAGCTGACCCGCATCGGCCTGTCGCTGAAAGCCTCCATCGAGCAGCTTCGCGAGCAGGTCCAGAACATCGAGTGACACCCGCCCCATGCCCGAGACCATGAACACGAAGATCGCCCGGCGCGGCCTGATGCTCGTGCTGTCCTCCCCCTCCGGGGCGGGCAAGACCACCATTTCGCGCCGGCTGTTGGACCGCGACCCCGGCATCACCCTGTCGGTGTCCGTCACCACCCGGCCGATGCGCCCCGGCGAGCAGCCGGGCGTCCATTACTATTTCGTCGACATGCCGGAGTTCGACCGCATGGCCGGCCAGGGCGAGTTGCTGGAGCACGCCCGCGTGTTCGGCAACTGCTACGGCACGCCGCGCCACGCCGTGGAAACCGCGCTGAGCGCCGGACGCGACGTGCTGTTCGACATCGACTGGCAGGGCATGCAGCAGTTGGCAGCCAACGCCCGCGCCGATCTGGTCAGCATTTTCGTCCTGCCGCCCTCGGGCACCGAGCTGGAGCGCCGCCTGCACTCCCGCGGCCAGGATTCGGCGGAGGTGATCGCCCAGCGCATGGCCAAGGCGTCGGACGAGATCAGCCACTGGGGCGAATACGATTACGTGATCGTCAACAACGACGTGGACGAGAGCGTCACCGCGGTCCAGGCCATCCTGCGCGCCGAGCGGCTGCGCCGGACGCGGCAGGTCGGGATGCCGGCGTTTGTGGAGAGCGTGCAGGCGGCGCTGTAAGGCGACGTACGGCCCCCACCCTTTCCCACGCTCCGCGTGGGCCCCTTCCCTCCCCCGCTTCGCAAGGAAGGGAGATTTGTCCCCTCCCCTGCGAAGCGGGGGAGGGGTAGGGAGGGGGCTAAACCTCACCCCTTGCGATACGCCCGCGCCAGCGCCGCGAACCCCGCCACATCCACTTCCTCCGCCCGCGCGGTCGGCTCGATGCCGGCGGCGGCCAGCAGCGCCTCCGCGCTCCCCAGGCTCTTCAGGCTCTGGCGCAGCATCTTGCGGCGCTGGCCGAAGGCGGCGGCGGTCACCTGCTCCAGAGCCTTCCATTCCGCCGGCTCCGGGGTTGGCGCGCGGGGTCAGGTGGACGATGGTGGACTCCACCTTGGGCGGCGGGGTGAAGGCCTTGGCCGGCAGGTTGAACAGCACCCGCGCGTCCGACCGCCACTGCGTGATCACCGACAGGCGGCCATAAGCCTTGCTGCCCGGCTTGGCGACCAGACGGTCCGCGACCTCCTTCTGGAACATCAGCGTCAGGCTGACGAACTCCTCGATCCGCCCCAGCCAGCCGATCAGCAGCGGCGTCGCCACGTTGTAGGGCAGGTTCGCCACGATGGCCCGCGGGGCCGGGGCGATTTGAATGGGATCGACCTCCAGCGCGTCGCCCTCGACAATGGACAGCCGCCCGTCCGCCGCCTGGATCACGTCCTGCAACGCCTCGATGAAGCGGTGGTCGCGCTCGATGGCGATGACCTGCTTCGCCTTCGTCGCCAGAAGCGCGCGGGTCAGCCCGCCCGGACCGGGGCCGATCTCCACGACCGTCACGCCGGTCATGTCGCCCGCCGAGCGCGCGATACGGCCCGTCAGGTTGAGGTCGAGCAGGAAGTTCTGCCCCAGCGCCTTGCGGGCATCCAGCCCGAAGCGGGCGATCACCTCGCGCAGCGGCGGCAGGGCCTGCGGGTCAAAAGCGGTGGGCATGGGGGCGGAGTCAGGCGTGGCGTCGGTCATGGCCGCACTTATAGGACGCCGCAGGCCCGCCGTCATCTGCCGCGCGTCATCGTCAGCCCTCGCTCTTGAGCGCGATGTTCTCCGGCGTGGCGTCGAGCCGGCCGGTGCAGGTGATGCGCCGCCCGTCGTCGAAGGCCTGGGACGGCTTCGGCCCGATGGTCACCTGCAGGACCACGCGGTCAGCCATCTGGTCGCCCAGATCCTGGGGCCGGTCGCCGCCCTGGGAATCGTGGCTGAAAACGCTCTCCAGGTACCAGGCCGCCCCGCCCGCCCCCTGCGGCCCGCCGCGCACCAGCGCGCCGGCCAAGCGGGTGTAAAGGTCCTTGCACACCTCTTCGGTTCGGTTGCGCGGCAGATCGACGAAGTTGGCGTAGGCGACGATGCGCCGGTCCTGAAAGCGGTAGAAGACGCCGCTCCGCGACACCTCGGTCCGCAGATCGCGGGACAGCCCATCCACCGTGTCGTGCAGATCGCCGCGCAACCGCGTCATGCCCCAGTCGAGCAAGGTCACCGGCTCCCGCGCCAGCCAGTCCAGGGCATCGCGGGCCTGACTCGGTCCTGAGACGAAGGACAGCAACAGGACGAGCGCGGCGAAACCCCTCATGGCGTCGGGCCTCCGGACCATCGTTGCGGCGCAACCGTGGCAGCGATGCTAAGCCAGGAGCGCGGCCATAGCCAGCCGGATTCCGGGCCGCATGCCACGCCCAAGCCGGGGTACCCCCGTCAGTCCTCCAGCAGGAAGTCGCGCACCGCGGCGATCTGGTCCCCGGTCATCAGCGCCGGGGCGTGGCCGGTGTGGGCGAACTCCATCAGCCGGGCCTTGGGGCCGCGGCGCGTCATCTCCTCCGCCGTCTCCGCCGGAAGAATGTCCGAGGTGGCGCCCCGCAGCACCAGAACCGGGCAGCGGATGCGGTCCCAGACGGCCCACAGGTCGACATCCTCCATCGGCTGCGCCTTGAAGGCCTCGGCGATGGCCGGGTCGTAGGCGAGGCCGTAGCAGCCGTCCGGACGCAGACGGGCGCTGTGCTCCGCCATGTGGCGCCACGCCTCGTCGGAAAGCCGCCCGAACCCCATCAGGACGAAGCGCAGATAGGATTCGACCGCCGCCAGGTCCTCGAACACCGGGTCCTTGCCGACGTAATCGGCGATGCGCTGCAAGCCCGCCTTCGGGATGAAGGGGCCGATGTCGTTGACCACCAGACGGCGGATCGGGCTGTCCGGCTGGGCGGCCAGCAGCATGCCGATCAGCCCGCCCATGGAGGTGCCGACCCAATCCACCGCCTCCACCCCCAGCCGGGCGATCAGCGCCGCCATGTCGGCGCAGTATTGCGGGTAGCCGTAGAGCGTCGGGTTGGCCAGCCGGCCGCTCTTGCCGCGCCCCACCACGTCCGGGCAGGCGACGCGGTAGCGGTCGGCCAGATCGAGCGCCAGCGCGTCGAAATCGCGGCCGTTGCGGGTCAGGCCATGCACGCAGACGGCGGTGCGGGCCGCGTCCTCGCGCCCCCATTGGGTGTAGGCGACGCGGTGGAACCCCGCCGCGCTGAGGCCGAGAAAGCTGCGTTCGGACATCGGCACGGGTGGCCCCTCCCCTGTTGGTTCGTTCTCAGCCCTTGCCGGGCTTCGCCAGTTCCGCCGCCTGCCGGACGACCATGGGCGACGGGTCCGCCACCGCGGCGTCGAAGGGATGCCGCGGCGCATCGTACAAGCGGCGGATGGAGCGCACGTAGTTCCGCGTCTCCTCGTAGGGCGGAACGCCCCGGTAACGGTCCACGGCCCGCTCCCCCGCGTTGTAGCCGGCAAGGGCCAGCGTAACGTCCCCCTGGAAATAGGCCAAGAGCCAGCGCAGGTAGCGCACACCGCCGCGGATGTTCTGGGCGGGGTCGAAGACGTCGGACACGCCAAACCGCTCCGCCGTGTCGGGGATGAGCTGCATCAGACCGGCCGCCTCCTTCGGCGACACCGCGTCGGAGCGGAAGGCGCTCTCCACCCGGATCACCGCCATCACCAGCGCCGGGTCGAGGCCGTACTGGGGCGCGGTCTTGTGGACCAGCGCGATGATCTCCGGCGGCGGGGGCAGCGCCTCGCGCAGCGGGGCGGCGCCGGGGCGGCACCAGGGGCGGACATGGCCCATGCGGCCCGGCACATAGGCGACCAGCCGCCGCGCCTCCTTGTGGCCACGCGACGCCGCGGCGCGCAGCCACGCTGTGCCGACCCGCTGGTCGCGCTTCACCCCGACGCCGAACAGGAAGCGCCGCGCCATGCGGTAGGACGCCTCCGGATCGCCCTTCTCCGCCGCCTCGCAGTCAGCCATGCGCGACTCGCGCGAGGAGACGGAGCCGGACTTGCCCGCGGCGAGGGCGGCGGGGGCCGCCAAGGCGACGAAAAGGGCGAAGGTCAGGGGGAGGAAACGCACGGGTTGGCCTTGGAACGGTCTGCAAAACCGCATTGATATGAGGCTGCCCGCAGGACACGGCAAGCGCAGGGCAGGGTTACCCTCTTTTCGACACAGCGCGCAGACGGCTGCGCAGCGACCGCGCCCAACCGCGGACCACCGTCAGCGCCGGGCGAATCGCCAAGCCCACCCGCCCCACCACCCGCTTGGCGGCCTGCCAGGGCGGCAGGGCGGTCAGCCAGGCCAACCAGCGGACCACCCGGACGTAGCACCAGGCGAAGGCCGGGATGGTCAGCAGCTTGTCCTTGCCGATGTGGAACAGCCGCTCCACCAGAGTGACCTTGACCAGTTCCACGGCCCCCAGCAGCAGCGCGCCCTGGACCGCGTGCCCGGTCCCCATCAGATACAGTCCTACCGGCTTCAGCGGCTCCAGGACCACCAGCGGAATCACGAACAGCGCCAGCGTCGGATAGGGGCCGAGCCGGCGGATGCGCGCCGCCAGCCGTTCGGCGAAGCGCTGCCGCCCGATCCAGGCGGCCAACGGGCGGACCACCTCCAGCACCACCGCGTCGATCAGGAAATAGACCAGCGCCGCGACGGTCAGCAGTGGGCGTAGCACGTAGCGGCGCAACAGCCCCGCCAGCCTCCGCCCCAAGCTCCGATCCAAAGTCCGAGAGGAGGAATCTCCGTTCGAGGTAGTCATTAGGTCTTTCGTCAGGCGTACAGGGGCGTTTCGCCGGCTTGGGTTCGTCGCGGATTTCCACTATCTAACGTTTCTGCCATTGCGCGTCCGTCCCCTCGTCCACTCTCGGTGCGCCCCATCGTGCTCGGCCATTACGATCCTTACCTCGTTGCGCTGTCCGTTGTCGTGGCCTCTTTCGGCGGCTATGTGGCTCTGGACCTCGCCTCCCACGCGCGGGATGCCGGGCGGGGACGGAACGGCTGGCTGGGCGCCGCGGCGCTCGCGCTCGGGGCAGGGATCTGGTCGATGCACTTCATCGGCATGATGGCGATGCGCATGCCTGTGCCGGTGTCCTACGACATCCTGCTGACCGCATTGTCCTTTCTCCTGGCGGTCGGGGTGTCGGGGACCGGCCTCTTCGCCGTGGCGCACGGCGGGGGCGGCCGGGCGACCCTGGCGGCGGCGGGTCTGCTGACCGGTTTCGGGATCGTCTCCATGCATTACGTCGGCATGGCCGGCATGCGGCTGCCGGTGCCGCTGATCTACGACACGCTTCTGGTCGTCGCGTCGGTGGTCATCGCCGTCGCCGCCTCCACCGCCGCGCTTTGGCTCGCCTTCCGCACGGCCAGCCCCCTGCAGCGCCTGTCCGGCGCGCTGGTGCTCGGCGCCGCGGTGGTCAGCATGCATTACGTCGGCATGGCCGCCGCCAGCGCGGACGTAACCGCCATTGGGCATGCCGCCATTACGGACGCCGTCCCGACCGGGGACGACCTCGGTTTCGTGCTGTCCACCCCGTCCCTGGCCGTGGGGACCGGGATAGGGACGCTGCTGATCCTCTCGCTGGGGCTGCTCTCCGTCCTGATCGACCGGCGCCGCTCGGCGGAGCGGGCGGCGGGGCAGGAGGCGCGCTACCGCTCCGTCGTCGACACCGCCGTGGACCCCATCGTCGTGATCGACGAGACCGGCACCATCCAGTCCTTCAACCGGGCGGCCGAGACGACCTTCGGCTACGGCGCGGAGGAGGCCGTCGGCGCGAACGTCCGCATCCTGATGGCGGAGCCGCACCGCTCCGCCCACGACGGCTACATGGCGCATTTCCGCGAGACCGGCGAGCGGCGCATCATCGGCATCGGGCGCGAGGTCGAGGGCCGGCGCAAGGACGGCTCCCTCTTCCCGCTGGAACTGTCGGTGGCCGAATGGCACGACGGTCGGCAGCGCCTGTTCACCGGCATCATGCGCGACATCACCGCCCGCAAGGCGGCGGAGGACGCGCTGCACCGCGCCAAGGCGGAGGCGGAGCGCGCCCGCGAGGAAGCACTGGCCGCCCGCGACAACGCCGAACGGGCGGACATGGCCAAGACCAAGTTTCTCGCCGCGGCCAGCCACGATTTGCGCCAACCCGTGCAGTCCCTGTTCTTCTTCGCGCACGCCCTGTCCGACCGGCTCGACGGCCATCCCGCCTCTCCCCTGCTGGCGAGCATGAGCGAGTCGCTGAACGGCCTCCGTACACTGCTGGACAGCCTGCTGGACGTGTCGCGGCTGGACGCCGGGGTGGTCACCCCCGCGGCAACGGAGTTCGCGCTGGGCCCCCTGTTGCAGCGTCTGGCCGACGAATACCGGGGCCGCGCGGCGGAGGTGGGAATCGCGCTACGCCACGTTCCCACCGACGGCTGGACGCGCAGCGACCCAGCGCTGGTCGAGCGCATCCTGCGCAATCTCGTCGAGAATGCCATCCGCTACACGGAGAGTGGGCGGATTCTGATCGGCTGCCGCCGTTCCGGCAGCGGCCTGCGAATCGAGGTGCTCGACACCGGAATCGGCATCCCCGAGGACAAGCGCGACGAGGTGTTCGTCGAGTTCACCCAGCTCGCCAACCCCGAGCGCGACCGGCGCAAGGGACTGGGGCTGGGGCTCGCCATCGTGCGGCGTCTGGCCGGGCTGCTCGGCCACGAGGTGACCCTGCGCTCCCGGCCGGGACGGGGCAGCGCCTTCGGTCTGACCGTGCCCTCGGTCGCGCCGCGCCAGGTGATGAAGACCTGCCGCCCGGCCGCCCAGTCCGCCGCCAAGCCCGCCGCCAACGGTGGCAAGGGTCTGGTCGTGGTGGTGGAGGACGACGCCATCATCCTGCTCTCCATGCGGACCATGCTGGAGGAATGGGGGTACGAGGTGGTGGCCGCCGTCTCCGCCGACGAGGCGGTGGGCACCCTGACCAGTCTCGGTCAGCGCCCCGACATGATCGTCGCCGACTATCGCCTGCGCGAAGGGCGGACGGGGCTTCAGGCCATCCGCGACATCTACGGCGTCTGTGGGGTGCGGGTGCCCGCTCTGGTGCTGACCGGCGACACCGACCCCGCGCGCATCGCCGAGGTCCAGCAGAGCGGCCACCGCCTCCTGCACAAGCCGGTGGCGCCGGAGGTGCTGCGCAGCGCCCTGACCTCCGCCGCCTAGGCACCGCCGCTCCCGGCCAAGTCCCGAGTGTGGTTGAAAGCGCGCTCCGCCCCGCTTATGGTCTTGGAAAAAGGCGCGTTTGCGCCGAAACCACGACCAAAATCAGGTTCCAGGAGCGCCCCCCATGAAAGCCATGCTGCTCGGCTTCGCCGCCGCCATCGTCATCGCCGTCGGCGCGTCGGTCGCGCTGACCTCCATCGACCACAGCTCGGCCAGCCGCTTCTCCAGCAGCTCGGTCCGCCTCTGACGCTTACCGGCGGTGAAGGTCAGGCGCGGCGGCGGGCGGCCATGGCCTCCGCCGCCGTCAGGGCGGCAATCAGGCTCGACGCGCCGGCCTTGCCCGTGCCGGCGATGTCCAGCGCCGTCCCATGGTCCGGCGAGGTGCGGACGAAGGGCAGCCCCAGCGTGATGTTGACCCCCGTGTCGAAGTCGATGGTCTTCAGCGGGATCAGCGCCTGATCGTGGTACATGCACAGCGCCGCGTCGTAGCCGCGCCGCGCCGCCGCGTGGAACAGCGTGTCGGCGGGCCGCGGCCCCACCGCGTCGATGCCCTCCGCCCGCAGGTCGGCGACCGCCGGGGCGATGACGTCGATCTCCTCCCGCCCCATGGCGCCGCCCTCCCCCGCGTGGGGGTTGAGCGCGGCGACGGCCAGCCGGGGCCGGGCGATGCCGAAGTCGCTGGCCAGCGCCGCCGCGGTGACCCGACCGGCGTGCAGGATCGCCTCCCGCGTCACCAGCGGCACGGCATCGCGGACGGAGACATGGATGGTCACCGGCACGACGCGCAGATCCTGCGTGGCCAGCATCATCACCGGCTCGTCGGTCAGCCCGGCCAGATGGGCCAGATATTCCGTGTGCCCGGGATGGCGGAAGCCGGCGGCGTAGAGCGCCGACTTCTGGATCGGGTTGGTGACGACCGCCGCCGCCTCTCCCAGGCGAACCAGTTCGACCGCACGGTCGATGCTGGCGATCACCGCCACCCCGTTGGCCGGGTCGGGCCGGCCCGGCGTGACCGGCACCGCCAGCGGCTGGGGCAACACCGGCAAGGCCGTACTGAACAGTGCGGCGCCCTCGGCCATGCTGCCGACCGCCCTGACCGGGACCGGCAGGCCGAGCCGGGCGGCGAGCGCCTCCAGGCGGGCGGGATCGTCCAGAAGGACGAAGGGCGGCACCGCGCCGTCCGCGCGGGCCGCCCAGGCCTTTAAGGCGATCTCCCCGCCGATCCCCGCCGGCTCGCCCATGGTCAGGGCGAGCGGCGGCCGGACGCCGGACTCGGTCATCAGTTGCGGATCTCCACGAAGGCGGTGCGGCGCAGGTCGCGCAGGTAGCGGCGGGCCAGCAGGTCGGCGCGCTCGTTGATCAGGTCGCGCTCGATCTCCTCGCGCGGTGGCATCTTGATGTCCTTGGGATCGATCGGCGGCGGGGTCGGGGCGGCCACCGGCTGCGGCTCGGCTTCCGGCGGCGGCTCGATCATCGGCACGTCGCGCTTGCAGACGATCAGGATCACGGCGCCGCCCGGGCTCATCAGCACCGGGCTGGGCTGGCCGAGCGGGATGCCGACGGCGAGCTGCTGGAGGCCCGGCGCGAGGTCCTTGACCCTCAGCGTGCCCATGTCGCCCGACTCCGGGATGCCCATGGCCCGCGCCTTCTCGTCGAAGTCGGCGCAGCTCTTGATCGACTTGCGCAGCTTCTCCGCCTGGGCCTGGACCGCCTTCAGCTCCTCTTTCGAGGGGGCCGGGATGACGATCTGCTTCATGTTGACCTTGGCCTTGGCCAGATCGGGCTTCGGCTGGGCGCGCGGGCGCGGCGGCGGGGCCGGCGGCGGAGCGGTGGAGACGGTGCTGCCGAAGGGCCGCTGGTCGCGCACCAGCAAGACGTGATAGCCGGTCGCCGTGCGGACCGGCGAGGAGAGCTGGCCGGCCCGCATGGTGGACAGGGTCTTGTCCAGTTCCGCGTTCAGCTCGCCCGTGCGCACCCAGCCCATGTCGCCGCCCGAGGCGGCGCCGGCGGATTGCGAGAACTGACGGGCCAGGGCGGCGAAGTTGCCGCCGCGGCGGACCTCTTCGACCAGCCGCTCGGCGTTGCGCCGCACCTCCTCGTCCTGGTCGGGGCTGTCCACGGCCAGGAAGATCTCGGCCACCAGATACTCCGGCTTGCCGATGTTGGCCTTGATGCGTTGCATCACGGCGTCGATCTCCTCGTCGCCGATCACCACCTCCTGCCGGATGCGGCGCTGCATCACCCGCTGCCAGGACAGCAGGGCCCGCACCTGCTCGCGCAGGGTGGAGAGCGGGACGTTCTGGGTCTTCAGCAGGGCTTCGAGCTGCGGGCGGCCCATGCGGTTCTGTTCGGCGATGCGCCCGATAGCCTCGTCGATCTCCTTGGACGGGACCGAGACGCCGAGACGCTTGGCCTCCTGCAACTGGAGCCGCTCGTCGATCAACTGGCGGAGCACCTGCGGGGTCAGGCGCTGGCGCGTCTCCGCGCTGTCCTGGGCACCGGCGTTCAGCAGGGCGAGGCGGATGCGCGCGTGCACGTCGGACAGCGAGATGACCTCGTCGTTGACGACGGCGGCGATGCGTTCCGCGGGGCCTTGCGTTCCCGCAGCAGGGCTGTTTGGAGCGTTGGGAGCCCGCGTCTGGGCCGCGGCGGGCGCGCCGGCGGCAAGAAGGGCGCAGGCGGTCGCCACGGCGAAGGCAGACCGGACGGCTCGCAAACTCTGCATGGTGCTCCAGACTCCAGAGGTGGTTGCCGTTTAATACGGCCCCCCCGGGCGCGTGTAAACGGAATCGTGGACCGCATCCTGGAACGGAATTGTGTCCAAAGACCGGGCGGCCGGCGTCAGCCCTGCTCCGGATCCGGCGTCAGCCGTCCTCCAGATGCAACAGCACCGCGGTGCCGAGCAGCACGCTGACGCAGGCCGGGCTCCAGGCCGCCATGGCCAGCGGGATGGTTTCGGAGATGCCGAAGGTGCGGATCACGTCGGTCATCACGAACAGCACGAATCCGGTCAGAACGCCGCCGGACACCATGGTCATCGCGCCGCCGCGCCGCGGCAGCCGCAGCGAGAAGGCTGCGGCGAACAGCACCATCGCCACATAGAGCAGTGGCTGCGACAGCAGCGACTGGTAATGCAGACGGTGGCGGACCGCCGGGAAACCGGTGGCCTCCAGCGTGCGGATGAACTGCGGCAGATCCCAGAAGGAGATCGTCTCCGGCGCGGCGAAGCTTTCCTCGATGGTGGTCCGGTTCAGCTCGGTCGGGATGACGTAGGTCGGGACCGTCTCCGACTCCTTCTTGCCGAGGTTGATCGTCGCGTCCTGCAACTCCCACTTCCGGTCGCGCAGCACGGCGCGCGGCGCGTCCACCCGGCCGATGTAGGTCATGTTGGTGTCGAAGCGCAGGACGATGACCTGCGACATCTCGAAGGACAGCGGATTCACCCCGTCGGCGTGGATGAAATACTGCTCCCCCGCCTCCTGCTGGCGCAGCCACAGGCCACTGCGCGAGACGTCGAAGCTGCTCGACTTCAGCTTCAGATAGCGGTCCTGGAGCTGGTTATACTTGGCGATGAAGACGGCGCCGACCGGGTTGATCATCGTCACCTTGACGGCGCCGATCATCAGCGCGGCGATCAGCACCGGGGTCAGGAACTGCCACGCCGACACGCCGACCGCGCGGGCCACCACCAGCTCCGCGCTGCGCGTCAGCCGCCAGAAGGTGAACATGCCGCTGAACAGGATCACGAAGGGAAAGATCTGCTGGCCGATCTCCGGCAGCTTCAGCAGGGCCATGCGCAGGACCAGCCAGAAGGTGATGTCCGGCTTGGTCCCGGCGCGGCGCAGAAGCTCCACGACGTCGAGCAGCAGGATGATCGACAGCAGGATGCCGAGCAGCAGCAGGAACCAGGTGACGAACTGGCGCCCGATGTAGCGCGACAGCGTGGCGGATGAATACATGGGCTCCGGCCTCCCCGGCCGATCGACGGGCGGTACGCGGCGCGCCGGAGGCTTCCACCACGGCGTGCCGGGGCTATGTACTGCGGACGGGCGCGGGAAACAACCGGTCCGCGCCTTGACAGGGCGCACGGGAAGGTCTTTATCCCAGGGTGGTTGCGGATCGATCCCACCCGCCCCGGCGCCCACGCGCCGGCCGTCCCAGCCGAGAGGAGCCCGAGAGGAGCCGATGAAGTTCGCCTTTGCGAAGCCCGCGCTGCCCAAGTCCGGCACCGTCGCCGTCACCGTCGCCACCGATCGCGCGCTCGGCGCCGCGGGGCGGGATCTCGACCAGAAGACGGGCGGCACGCTGTCCCGCGCCATGAAGGCCAGCCGCTTCACCGGCAAGAAGGAGGAGACGCTGGCCATCCTCGCCCCCGCCGGGGTCGAGTTCGACCGCGTCCTCCTGGTCGGCGTCGGCAAGGGGGAGGATCTGTCCGAGGGCGCCCTCCAGGCCGTCGGCGGCGCCATCATCGCCGCCCTGGACAAGTCCGGCGAGGCGGAGGTCTCCGTCCTGCTCGACCTGCCGGACGGCGGCACCGTTGCTCCCGACGCCGCGGCGGCGGAACTCGCCTTCGGGGCGCAGCTCCGCTCCTACCGCTTCGACAAGTACCGGACGACCGAGAAGAAGGAGGCCAAGCCCTCCCTCAAGAAGATCATCGTCCTGACCGCGGAGCCGGACGCCGCCAAGCGCGCCTATGGCCGGCTGGAGCCGCTGGCCGAGGCCGTCGCCTACACCCGTGATCTGGTGTCGGAGCCGGCCAACGTCCTGAACCCGGAAAGCCTCGCCGACCACTGCCGGGACCTGACCGACGTCGGCTTGCAGGTCGAGGTGCTGGACCTCAAGAAGCTGAGGAAGCTCGGCATGGGCGCGCTGATCGGCGTCGCCCAGGGCAGCGCCTTCGAGCCGCGCGTCGTCGTGATGCGCTGGGACGGCGCCCCCGACGCCGAGGACCGCCGCCCGCTCGCCTTCATCGGCAAGGGCGTGACCTTCGACACCGGCGGCATCTCCATCAAGCCCGCCGCCGGGATGGAGGACATGAAGTGGGACATGGGCGGCGCCGCGGTGGTCATCGGCACCATGCGCGCGCTCGCTGCCCGCAAGGCGAAGGTCAACGCCGTCGGCATCGTCGGCCTGGTCGAGAACATGCCGTCCGGCACCGCGCAGCGGCCCGGCGACGTGGTGACCTCGCTGTCCGGCCAGACCATCGAGGTGATCAACACCGACGCCGAAGGCCGCCTCGTCCTGGCCGACTGCCTGACCTATGCGCAGGAGACCTTCAAGCCGCGCCTGCTGGTGGACCTCGCCACGCTGACCGGTGCGGTCATCATCGCGCTGGGCCATGAGCACGCCGGCCTGTTCGCCAACGACGACTGGCTGGCCGAGAATCTGCTGGCCGCCGGCAAGTCGGTGGGCGAGCCGCTGTGGCGACTGCCGATGGGCGACGCCTACGACAAGGACATCAACTCCGACATCGCCGACATGAAGAACGTCGGGTCGGGCCGCGGGGCCGGCAGCATCGTCGGCGCGCAGTTCCTCAAGCGCTTCGTCGAGGACCTGCCCTGGGCGCACATCGACATCGCCGGCGTCGCCTGGTCGAAGAAGGACACGGCCATCGTGCCGAAGGGTGGCACCGCCTTCGGCGTCCGCCTGCTCGACCGCTTCGTGGCGAACTATCACGAGAGCAAGTAAGCTCCAGCCCTCTCCCCTCCGGGGAGAGGGTGGCCCGTAGGGCCGGTGAGGGGGTTGCGCTTTTGCCGAACGCACCGACACGCACATCCCCCTCACCCCAACCCTCTCCCCAGAGGGGAGAGGGCCATCTCGACGATGAGGCCATGACCGAGGTCCGTTTCTATCACCTCCAGCGGCGCACGCTCGAACAGGCGTTGCCGAAGATTCTGGAAAAGGTCCTGGAGCGCGGTTGGCGCGCCGTCGTCCTGGCCGGCTCGCCGGAGCGGGTGGACGCGCTCAATCAACATTTGTGGACCTACGACCCTTCCTCCTTCCTGCCGCACGGCGCGTCCCGCGACGGCTTCGCCGTTGAACAGCCGGTCTGGCTGACCGCCGAGGAGGAGAACCCCAACGGGGCCACCGTCCTGGTTCTGGTGGACGGGGTGACCAGCGACGCGATGGGCTCCTTCGACCTCGTCTGCGACCTGTTCGACGGCAATGACGGCGACGCGGTGCTTGCCGCCAGGGACCGTTGGAAGATCTGCAAATCCGCCGGGCACGCCCTTACCTACTGGCAGCAAAACGACCGCGGCGGTTGGGAAAAGCGCGCCTGAAACCAAGGACTGTTATAGGTTTTAAAGAATTCTTCGAGTGATACCGCTAACGCGGCGTAATATTGCATTCCTTTGTCACCACCGGTCTTGACGGGCCTCCTGTGCGCAAGGTTAATCTAAAACCCGTAAAATCCCGCGGGGCGGCGCACAGGTGGAGGGCAGCATGCAAAAGTGCGTCGGACCGGCAGCGGCGGCACCGCCATGACCCGCAGCGCTCTCGACCCGACGCTCGCGCGGGACGTCAAGGACGCCGCCATCCTGATCGTCGACGACAACGCGTCGAATGTCGATCTGGTGCGCGACATTCTGACCCACGTTGGCTACACCGCCGTGCGGGGGGAAACCGACCCCCGGCGGGTCCCCGCGCTCTGCGAGGCGCAGCGCTTCGACCTTCTCCTTATCGACATCCGCATGCCGCACATGAGCGGTTTCGATCTGATGGAGCGCGTCAACACCCTGTACAGCGACGATTACGTGCCCATCCTGGTGCTGACCGCCCACACTGACCAGGAGACGCGGCGACGCTCGCTGGAACTTGGCGCCAACGACTTCCTCACCAAGCCCTTCATCGCATGGGAGCTGCTGCACAGGGTGCGCAGCGTGCTGGAAATCCGCAAGCTCTACCAGCGCGCGGCCGAGCAGAACCGCGGGCTGGAGCGCCGCGTGTCGGAGCGCACGGCGGAACTCAGCACCGCCCTGGAGGCGGCGCGGCAGGCCGACCGGGCCAAGCTCGACTTCCTCTCGGTGACCAGCCACGAGTTGCGGACCCCTCTGAACGCCATCATCGGCTTCGCCGAGGTGCTGTCCAGCGAGGCGCACGGGCCGCTCGGCCATGACGACTACATGGATTATGTCCGGCTCATCGAGGAGAGCGGCAAGGCGTTGCTCGGCATGGTCAACAACATCCTGGACTTCACGCGGGGATCCGGCGGCATCGACCTTGCCGAGTCGACCATCGACCTGCCCGGCCTGCTGATCCAATGCATCGATCTGCTCGGCGCCAAGGCGCAGGCCAAGTCGCAGACCATCACGCTTCAGCCGGGACCGCCCGTCACGCTGCGTGCCGACCAGCGCCGCCTGGCGGAGATGATCGTCCATCTGCTGGACAACGCGGTGAAGTTCGGTCACCGGGGCGGGCGGGTCTCGCTGCGGATCGCCCTGCAGGGCGGGATGGTCGCCGTCGCCGTCGCCGATGATGGCCCCGGCATCCCGGCGGACATCGTCGACCACGTCTTCAGCCCGTTCATCCAGGGCGAACGCTCGCTCGTGCGCCAGCACGAGGGCATCGGGCTCGGCTTGCCCATCGTCCGCCGCTTCGCCGAGCTGCACGGCGGTCGCGTGGAGTTGGACAGCGCGCCGGGGCACGGCACGACGGTGACCATCCTCCTGCCCGCCGCCCGCTTGACGGCCCCGCCCATCGCCGGCCTCAGGGAATTTCGGACGTTCTAAAAGTGTCTCCGGTTCCGGATGGATTGGCCCCCGGCTTCGGACGGGTCATTCAGCGAGGCTGGGCTCCTCCAACGGTCCGACCCCAGCCTCGGCAGGGTTGGCTGGAGCGGTTTCCGGCAACCCGAGGAACAGGGCGGCCAGCGCGATCAGGGCCATCGCCCCAGCCGTGAGGAAGGCGGCGGAATAGCCGAAACGATCCACGATCACACCGGTGACGAAGCCGCTGGTCGCGGCTCCCACGCCCTGCATCGTGGCGCCCGCCCCGAAGGCAAGGTTGTAGCGCCCGGTGCCGCGCATCAGATCGGCGATCACCAGCGGCGTCAGGGCTGTGAAGATCCCGGCGCCCACCCCATCCAGAAGCTGGACGCCAATCAGCCAGGCGCTGTTGTCCGACAGGGTGTAGAGGACGGCCCGCAACGGCAGGATGGCGAAGCCGATCAGCAGGATCGGCTTGCGGCCCAGACGGTCCGCCGTCCGTCCCACCAGGATGGCGATGGGAAGCATGACGAGCTGGGCGGCGATGATGCAGGACGACATCATGACCGTCGCCCATTCCGGGTGCGCCGCGGCCAGCTTCTGCCCGACCAGCGGCAGCAGGGGGGCGTTGGCGAAATGGAACAGCAAGGCGCAACTGCCGAAGATCAGCAACGGCCGGCAATGGACCAGGATGCCCATGCCGGAAACCTTCTCCCCGTCGGCCGCTCCGCCTTCCGACCCGCCGCCCGCCGGCGCCTCCACCCCGCGGGCGCGGCGCTGGTCGATGGCGGAGGCCGGGATCGACAGGACGGCGATTGATGACAGGACCGCGAACACCGGCACCAGCAGAAAGACCGCCTGCTGGGAGAACAGCCAGCTGACCAGCCCGACGAGCGCCGCCACGCCGACGTTGCCCGCATGGTCGAAAGCGGCGTTGCGCCCCATCCGCCGGGCGAGCATGCGCTGCGGGACGAGGCCGAGGGTCAGGGCCGCCACCGCCGGACCGAACACGTCCCCGACCACCGCGATCAACGTGTTCGCGATCAGGACCGGCCAGAAGTTGGGGAACAGGTAGATGCACAGCGCCCCCGCGCCGAGCACGGCCAGCGCCAGGACGATAGCCTCGCGCTTGCGGTGGGTGGAGTCGATGGCCGCCCCGATGGGCGTCTGCACGGCAAGCCCGAGCCAGCCAGCCAGACTGGTCACCAGCCCGACCTCCGACTGGCTCCAATGCTGCTGGGTCACCAGAAAGACGTTGAGATAAGGGCCGAGCGCCCCGCGCACGTCCGCCAGCAGGAAGTTCACGGCGTCCAGCGACGCCGGCCGGAAGCCGTGACCGGGTTCATCCGGAACCACCGCCTCCCGTCCCTTGCTCTCATCGGGCAACCGCGCTCTCCCTTCCAAGGTTCTGGCAGGAAAGACCGCGGCCAGACGCAAAGGTCAGGAACAGCGGGCATCAAAAAATGGCACCGTGAGGCAGGCTGCTCAAGGTGATCGTGAGGGCGTGCTCAGATCACGTCAAAGCCTTATCAAATGATGAGTTGCCAACTCCGTTTGATACCGCAACCGAAAACTGCAGACCGAGCAATTTTCGAAGGCTTCAGCGTTATCTCGTTTCCTCGCGCATGAGGTCGCCCAGCTTGTCGAGCAGGTAATCCAAATCCTCCGCCGCCAGATCCTCGTACTGGGTCAGGATGCGCTCGATCACCCGACGGCGGTGGCGTTCGATGTCGTGCGCCTCGCCGTCGTAGGGGGTCTCCTTCAGCACGTCCAAAGCGATCCGGCAGGCGGGCAGCAGGGCCGGCGGCTGCTTGGCCTTGTCGTAGATGGACTTCAGACCCAGCCGCCCAGCGTCGTGGATCAGCAGACGGGCGTTGGTCAGCGGCACGTTGGCCAGATGGGACAGGGCCGTCTCGAAGAAGGCGCTGTCGCCCATGCACAGCGCCCGCACCAACAGCGATGGGGTCAGGCGGCCGCTGCGCGATAGTTGCGCGACCAGCCGCTCCAGCGCGCCCTCGTCGCTTTCCCCGGAGAAGAGGGCGACCGTGGCGCGTTCGCGGCTTTGCAGGATCAGGTCGGCGGCGACCTTGGCCGGGAGGTCGTGGTTGGCCACCAAATGCTGTTGCAGCTTTTCCGACACCACGGCGACCAGCCGCTCGGCGATGGTGATCGGCAGGCGGGCGCGCTGGACCAGCGGTTCCTGCACGGTTTCGCTGTCGGCGAAGCGTTCGATGACACGGCCGAGCGTGCGCTCACCGAGATCCGCGCTCTCGTTGGCGACTAGTACTGCCACAGCCCCTTCCGACGCGGTGTCGATCAGCGCGTCGGCGACGCTGGCCGACAGGGCCGGACGCTGCGCGATGGCGGTGTGCTTGGCGTCGGTGCCAGTCCGCACCAGTTCGACGAGATCGGCGTCGGTCAGCACCGTGGAGACACTGAGCACCGGGATCGCCACGGCCTCCACGTCGCGGGCCAGCATCAGCGCGACGTCGCGCGGCAGCGCCGGGTTGGCCTTCAGGTTCTCGGCCAACGACTGGCGCACGCGCACCACGGCGTCGCGCGCCATGAAGCGGATGATGTCCTCGGCGAGCCGACGCTCGCCGTCCGTCAAGGTGGCCGCGGAGAATTGCTTGGCAACCTTGACCGCCAGTTCGGAGCGGCTGTTCGGCGACGGGTCCGACAGCAGTCTGGACACGTCGTCCTTGGTGAGTTGGTCGCTCATGGGTCCCGGACCCTTTCCTGCCCTGCGTCGCCTCCCGCGCTTCGGATTCGTGCATCAGCGGGAGCGAATGTATTCAGGTCATGATCGGACCAAAGCATTGAGCCTTTGTTAACGACGATTTCAGGGAGCGGGCCGGTCCCGGCCGCCTCCTACCAGCCGCCGTGACGGTGCCCGCCGTGCCGTTGATGGTGACGGGGGCCGCCATGGTGACCGCCGCGATGGCCGCCGTAGTAGGGGCGGCCATACACCACGGGCGGCGGCCCGTAATGGCGGTACAGCGGGCGCTCGTAATAGCCGTACCCATAGGAACGGTGTCCATAGCCATAGACGGGTCCGGGTGTCCCGGCGGCGACGTAGCAGCCGGACAGGAGAAGGGCGGCGAAGGACAGAAGGGACAGCGAGCGGAGCGTCGTCATTGGCGTTCCTGTGCCAGGGGTCGCGGCCCGGCGGGCGGGCCGTACTGACAGGATGAACGCCTGCGACGGGGATATTATTCCGGAGGTGGCGCCGTCCCGGTCAGCGCCGTCCCCGGCGCCCCTGCTTCTTCGGCGCGCCCTCGGGAATGCCGCGGCCTTGGCGGGCGGAGCTGATGCCGATGCTGCCCGGCTGCTCCAGCCCAAGGTCCATCGCCTCCAGCCGGCGGAGTTCATCGCGCAGGCGGGCGGCCTCTTCGAATTCCAGGTCGGCGGCGGCGGCCTTCATGCGCTTCTCCATGTCGGCCATCACGGATTTCAGGTTGTGGCCGACCAGTTCCGACGCGTTCAGGCCGGTCTTCACAGTGACGTGGTCGCCGCGCTCGTAGACGCTCTCCAGGATGTCGCCGATGGCCTTCTTCACGGATTCCGGCGTGATGCCGTGCTCCAGATTGTACGCCCGCTGCCTCTCGCGGCGGCGCGCCGTCTCGTCGATGGCGTACTGCATGCTGCCGGTGATCCTGTCGGCGTAGAGGATCGCCCGCCCCTCGATGTTGCGGGCGGCGCGGCCGATCGTCTGGATCAGCGAGGTCTTGGAGCGCAGATAGCCCTCCTTGTCGGCGTCCAGGATGGCGACCAGCGAGCATTCGGGGATGTCCAGCCCCTCGCGCAGCAGGTTGATGCCGACCAGCACGTCGTAGGCGCCGAGCCGCAGGTCGCGGATGATCTCGATGCGCTCCAGAGTCTCCACGTCGGAGTGGATGTAGCGCACGCGCAGCCCCGCCTCGTGCATATACTCGGTCAACGCCTCGGCCATTTTCTTGGTGAGGGTGGTGACCAGCACGCGGTTGCCCTTCGCCACCACCTCCTTGCACTCGTGGATCAGGTCGTCCACCTGCGTCTCGGTGGGACGGATGATCACCTCCGGGTCGATCAGGCCGGTCGGGCGGACCACCTGCTCGGCGAAGACGCCACCGGTGCGCTCCATCTCCCACGGGCCGGGGGTGGCGGAGACGAAGACCGTCTGCGGGCGCATGCCCTCCCACTCCTCGAACTTCAGCGGGCGGTTGTCCATGGCGCTGGGCAGGCGGAAGCCGTATTCGGACAGCGTCTCCTTGCGCATGCGGTCGCCGCGGTACATGCCGCCGATCTGCGGCACCATGACGTGGCTTTCGTCCACGATCAGCAGCGCGTCGCCCGGCAGATACTCGAACAGCGTCGGCGGCGGCTCGCCCGCCGCGCGGCCGGTCAGGTAGCGGGAATAGTTCTCGATGCCGGCGCAGGCGCCGGTGGCCGCCATCATCTCGATGTCGAAGGTCGTGCGCTGCTCCAGCCGCTGCGCCTCCAGCAGCTTGCCCTGGGCGTTGAACTCCTCCAGTCGAAGCTTCAACTCGCGCTTGATCTGCTCGATGGCCTGATTGAGCGTCGGCTTGGGCGTCACATAGTGGCTGTTGGGATAGATGCGCACGGCCTCCAGCGAGGCGATCTTCTCACCGGTCAGCGGATCGATCTCGTGGATGCCCTCGATCTCGTCGCCGAACAGCGAGATGCGCCAGGCGCGGTCCTCCATGTGGGCGGGGAACAGCTCCACGGTGTCGCCGCGCACCCGGAACAGGCCGCGCCCGAAGGCCGCGTCGTTGCGCTTGTACTGAAGCTCGGTCAGCTTGCGCAGCAGGTCGGGCTGGGCGACCACCTGACCCTTGCGCAGATCGACGGTCATCTCCGAATAGGTCTCGACGGAGCCGATACCGTAGATGCAGGACACCGACGCCACGATGATGACGTCGTCGCGCTCCAGCAGCGCCCGCGTCGCCGAGTGGCGCATGCGGTCGATCTGCTCGTTGATCGAGGATTCCTTCTCGATGAAGGTATCGGTGCGCGGAACGTAGGCTTCCGGCTGGTAGTAGTCGTAGTAGGAGACGAAGTATTCCACCGCGTTGTTCGGGAAGAAGGACTTCATCTCTCCGTAGAGCTGCGCCGCCAGCGTCTTGTTCGGGGCGAGCACCAGGGTGGGGCGCTGGACGTGCTGGATGACGTGCGCCATGGTGAAGGTCTTGCCGGACCCGGTGACGCCGAGCAGCACCTGATCCTTCTCGCCGGCGCGCAGCCCCTCGGTCAGTTCCCCGATGGCGCGCGGCTGGTCGCCGGAGGGTTTGAACTCCGACACCAGTTCGAACTTCTTGCCCGCCTCCAGCTTGGGCAGGGACTTCTGCGGGAGGGCGGTCAGGACGGGATGGGACATGGGGAGCAGGGTCCGGGCAGGGTACGGAACGGGAACCGATTATATGGCGCGAGTACCCTCCCCTGTCGAGCGTGGGCTTATCGGACAGACGATAGCGCGGCGACGCAAGACCGGCCTGGCCAGCGCCCCTCTCAACGGCAGGCGCCCTTGCAGAAGCCGAGCAGAACCTCATTTTTGCGCGCCTCACGCTTTGCACCCTCAAGGCATTCCTAAGTATGCTCTTATTGAAAGCGATAGCGAGTGTACTAATAGCAAATACTCATAGATTTAATTAAGCCATATGCGATACTCATTTTTGCTATTCAAAAAGACACTGCATACATAAGGATGGCTGACCATGACAAACGCCCCAACTGAACTCAATTCACCGTTAGGGTTTCGCTTAACACGAAAATTCCAACGCTCTCTATCTTACGTTTGGTTTCTAGTTCTTCGAGCTCATTTGGAGCAATCGCCGATTATCCAGCGATATTGCCTGATGACAGTTGCGTCAATGATTGGATTTGCCTCATTTTTTACAACAAGGAATGGAATCCATTATTTTGTTGAAGATGTTAGACTGTTTCCGTCAAAAGGCTCTGCTAACTCTGAAATTCTGATCATTGCATTAAACAGTTTATTGGATTATATCGGGGGCATTTCAACTATAATAGCTTTTGCTGTTGAATCAATTCTTGTTGTTTCTGCTTGGAGTCTTGGCTCGTCCCAAAGTTTTCGTGATGTTAATAAGAGATTCTTATTTTCCTACATATTTTGCTTATCAATTTCATTGTTTTTCTCTATCGTGTTTCTGGTAAACGGAGCCATTAATAGTGACAACAATAGATTTTCTTCAATTGAATGGGCAAAGCTCTTTGAGGAGGCTCGGAGCATTTCTTCTGATTTCGTCAGCACAGGGAACAACGTAGCGGTGCCAGCGGAAACGGTAGGCCGCATAACGACCGTCCTGAATGCTACGTACGCCGTTGCCGACAGCGTTCAGAAGGCCACAGAACTGGCACGAGACGAACTCAACTCCCGCCTATCGGATACAGGCATCGAAAACGCGAACAGGCAAGCGCAACAGCGGATTAAAAATCAAATTGATGCAAGAAAATCTGAACTTTCTCATATAATAAGCGAGTCCGCCGATCTCGACAAAATCAAAAGCTCCGTCAATATTCTAAATATCCCCATCTTCAATCAAAGGGTATTTCCTTATTTTTTAAAAAAATCCGGAAAGAACGTACCTTTCCCGTCAGATAGCTCAACTCGGAACATCTACAGAAGAGAAGTCGAAAAGTTTCTATCAACCGATTATACAGACCTTAACGATAAAGCTTCTCTCATAAAGAAAGAAATAGCATCATTGGAAACGAGCGCAAGCACAGGAGCAACCGTCACAAAGACATCAATCTCAAATGCTGCGTTGTTCTTTGAAAAATATTTTGGATCTTTGGATGGATCTTCACTTGATGACTATCACGGTGTCGTAAAAAGTTTAAACGCAATAAACCATCATGACCAAAGCATCATGAACGAGGTAGGGAATATGAGAGACTCGCTGTGCCGGTACAGCGCGCATGGTATCACCATGCTGGAGAACCTCTCCGATCGTACACGATCGCATTTTTCCAACCAGCCTTTACTTGGAATTATACTTGATCTTGATAATTTTGAGAAGAAATCACAAGAAACATTGCGCTCTTCCTACGAAGACACCTGTGGCTCCGTACGGTCAAAATCCCATATTGATTCACCTGCACTTGACGCAGTCTCGATGGCCAAAGCCAAGCAAGACTTGCAAAGTCGCCTTTATCGTGCCTGTTCCTTAAACCCTGAGATCACCAAAAATTGGCGAGCCGATTTTGGTGTCTGCATTCAGGAGATCAAGAGCGCAATTGGCAACACGGCCGCGCTGGAGAATGCTGCGTTCGTGTCCAAACTGAACGACGTGACCAGTCGGGCCGACGATCTCGATTACATGCTGTCGCCAGACGCAAGCCCGATAACGCGGACCATTGGAGCTCTTTGGCACGCAATTCCTTCCGCTGACGTCGGGTTAATTATCTCGTCGCTGCTTGCCGCACTGCCGCTCGTGTGTGCATTAGCCCTAAAGAAGTTTACTGTTGCCCTGCAACTCGACAGCAAGTTCCTCCCGCCTTACGGGATAGAGGTGTCGTTGAGGTCCAGCTTAAAAGATCCCACTTCGTCAAAGGAATATGTAGAACTCCTAGAAAAATTACTCCGCACCCACCCGAATCTGGAAGGTATATCCGACGACGTTTTAAGGCACGCAGATATCCGGGAAGGCTTTACCGTCTCTCAAGACGTTGTCGATGCCAACTACTCGCTGTTTTGTACACTGGTCGCATCCGAGAATGCGACCGTCGGCGGCAACACGGTGGATGCTCAGAAAAGTATTATCCTTAAGCCCGCAATGGTGGCTTGGCTCCAGGAGCAATTGATGGCGGCGAAATTTACGAAAAAGTTTGAAAACACCTGATGCACGTACGCTGTTCGTGCAATCGCTTCAACAAAAGACCGAAAACCGCATGCGCCCTATTCCTCAGACCCGGGAACAGGGCGCATGTTGTTTGCTACGCTCTGACCAGCGCGTCGTAGTCCTTCACCAGCGTCTCGCAGACGCGGCCCGGCGTGAAGCGGTGCTCGCCGATCTGGCCCACCGGAGTCACTTCCGCGGCGGTGCCGGTCAGGAAGACCTCCTGGGTGTTCGCCAGTTCGTCGGGCTGGATGTGGCGCTCGATCACCTCGATGCCGCGGGCCTTGGCGAGGTCGATCACCGTGCGGCGGGTGATGCCGTCCAGGAAGCAGTCGGGCTTCGGGGTGTGGATCTTGCCGTCCATCACCAGGAACAGGTTCGCCCCGGTCGCCTCGGCCAGGTAACCGCGGTAGTCGAGCATCAGCGCGTCCTGGTAGCCCTCGGCCTCCGCCTCGTGCTTGGAGAGCGTGCAGATCATGTAGAGACCCGCCGCCTTCGACGCCGTCGGCGCCATGTCCGGGGCCGGGCGGCGCCAGCGCGACCAGGTCAGCTTGATGCCGGCCATCTTCGCCTCGGGGCTGAAATAGCTCGGCCACTGCCAGACGGCGATGGCGACGTGGATGCGGCTGGCCTGCGCCGCCACGCCCATCATCTCGCTGCCGCGCCACGCCACCGGGCGGACATAGGCGTCGGTGAAGCCCATCGCCTTCACCGTCTCGTTGGTCGCCGCGTCGATCTCCGCCACCGACCAGGGAAGTTCGAAGCCCAGGATGCGGGCCGAGGCGGCCAGACGCTCGCTGTGCTCGGTCAGCTTGAACACCGTGCCGTTGTAGACGCGCTCGCCTTCGAACACGCAGCTCGCATAGTGCAGGCCGTGCGACAGGACGTGCAGATTCGCGTCGCGCCACGGCACCAGCGCGCCGTCGTACCAGATCACGCCGTCGCGGTCGTCGAAGGGAAGGATGGACATGGCGGCTCCCACCTTGGTCTTTGGCCCGTTGTTCGGGACTTGGAATGGAATTGTCGAAAGCCGCGCTTGTTTCGCGGCCTTTGTTCGTTTATGTCTGGCTTATTGACCCATTTGTAACGAATCGCACCGATCACGTCAACATGGCTGACATAAAAGCGGGCGTGAACCAGCTTTTCCTGCGCGAAGAGGAACTTCGCACGGGCATGGAGCTGCTGTTCTACGCCTATCGGGAATTCACCGCGGAGCCGGACGAGATCCTGGCGCAGATCGGCTTCGGCCGGGCGCACCACCGCGTCATCTACTTCGTCGGGCGCTACCCGAAGATCACCGTATCGGAGCTTCTGGCGATCCTGAAGATCACCAAGCAGAGCCTGTCGCGCGTGTTGGGGGAACTGGTCCGGCAGGAATTCATCCAGCAGCAGACGGGCGTGCGGGACCGGCGGCAGCGTCTGCTGGAACTGACCGAAAAGGGCGTGGAGCTGGAACGCCAGCTCTCCGAAACGCAGCGGCAGCGGATCGCCCGCGCCTACCGCATGGCCGGGGCGGAGGCCGTGGAGGGCTTCCGCAAGGTGATGCTGGGCATGATGGACGAGGAGGACCGGGTGAAGTTCGCTCCTCCGGTGCCGGCCCGGCTCGCCGCCGTGAAGCGGTAGGAACCGGGCCGGAAAGCCGGTCGGGCCAGCCTTCGGTCAGCTGTCCTTGGCCGGGGTCGCTTCCGTGGTGGTGTTGGCGGCAGGAGCCGCATCCGCCGGCGGGGCGCCGGCGGCGCCCTCCGCCCCTTCCTTGCCCGCGGCGTTCGCGGCGCCGCGGCGGCGGAAGGACGTGCGCTTGTACACCACGCTGTCCGAGGACCCCGGCGGGCACTGAACGATTTTGCCCCCCTTCGCAAGAAACTCGCGGGTCATGGAGTCGAGATCATTCCGATCCGCGCTGCGGTTATCGGATGCCATGCATGCCTCCTGTGATCGTCATCGTGCCCCATGGCACCATCCGGGCAGTCCCGGTGGTCCATGGAGCATGCGTTTCTTTTGTGAAGCGGCTGTTACAGGTTGGGGGCAACCGGCCCCTGAAGAGCGGCTCCGACAAAAATCGGAGCTTAAAATCACGCTTCCTTCAGGTTGGCCGCGGCGCTCTTGCCCTTCTTGGGGTCGCGCTGGAGTTCGTAGGACAGCTTCTGGCCTTCATGAATGTTGATGCCCGACCGCTCAACGGCGGAGATGTGGACGAACACGTCGGCCGTCCCGTCATCCGGCTGGATGAAGCCGTAGCCCTTGGTGGTGTTGAACCATTTCACGGTTCCAGTAGCCATCTGGTAGTTCCTTGAACGAGGTTTCCCATGGCGCTCGTGCCACGGGTTCACATCAAATCACCGAGGGGAAGGACCAGACGCAGCGATCTGCAAGCGGACCGTAGACCCAAAGAAATTCGACTCTTTTCATGTGGGGATCGAAAGGCCGTGATGCAACCCGAACCCTTCGGGCAAAGCCCTGCGCACTTGCTTCGACTCACGACTCTTGCCTCGTTCGTCGGTGTCGTCCCTGCCCTTCGGCGGAGTTGTCCCCGGCTTGTTGCTTAGCCCATGATTTTGGCAACCCGATTCTTTTGTCTTAGCTTTCCTGAAGGAGCCGGCGGCATGCAGCGTGCCCATCTCGTGGCCGCGTTCCTGACCTTTGCCGCCCTGTGCGTCGGCGTGTCCGCCCTGTCGGTGTCCCGCGACCGCCACGCCACGCTGGAACAGGCCCGCCGGGAGTTCGCCGCCACCGCCCATCTGCTGGACGAGCACGCCAGCCGCGCCATCGAAGCCGGGGACGCCCAGTTGCGCATGCTGCTGGACGCGCTGGAGCGGTGGGACCGCCACGACCGCGCCGAAGGGCAGCGCATCCAGGCGGCGATGCGCGCCCGCGCGGAGCGCCTGCCGCAGATCAACGGCGTTTGGGTGCTCGACGCGCGGGGGCGGCTGATTCTGGACAGCGCGGAGCACCCTTCCCCTCCCCGCGACCTGTCGGATCGGGACTATGCCCAGGCCCATCTGGACTCCACGCGGGGACCGCCTCCGGGCCTGCATGTCGGGTCTCACCTGCCCGGCCCTGGCGTCAGCCAGGGACGCTTCACCATCAGCCGCGCCCTGCGCGACGAAGAGGGAACCCTCCAGGCGATCGCGGTGGCGGGCATCCAGAACACCTACTTCTCGCAGATGTACGGCGAGGCCGGATGGGGCGAGGGCGCGCGTCTGGCCCTGTTCACCAGCAGCAAGGAGAAGCTCGCGGAATGGCCGCCGGACAGCGCCGTCGAGCCCCCCACCACCGCCTGGCCCCAGCCCTGGGACCCGCCGGACGGCCCGGCGATCATCGAGGGCACGCAGATCACCGCCGCGCGAATGCTGACCGGTTTCCCGATCGTCGTGGTGGCGAGCCGCCCCCTGGCCGAAGTGCTGGCCCCCTGGCGGGAACGCGCCCTGTGGACCACGGCGGTCAGCGGCGGCATCTTGACCGGGGCGTTGGTGCTGTTCGTCTTCGCCCTGGCCGGCGCCCGGCGGGAGGACGCGGTCCGGGCGGAGCTTCTGCGCGCCAACCAGAGCCTTGACGACCGCGTCCGCCAACGTACGGCGGACCTGGAGAAGGCCCTGCGCAGCGCGGAGATGGCCAGCCTCGCCAAGATGAAGGTGCTGGCGACCGTCAGCCACGACCTGCGCCAACCCCTGCAAGGTCTCGCCGCCTTCCACGAACTGCTGCTGAAGGAGGCGCCGAACCCGACGCTCCAGCAGTTGGGCGCCATGGCCTCGGCGTCGCTCCAGGCCGGGCAGCGGCTGCTCGACGATCTGCTGACCCTGTCGCGGCTGGAGGCCGGCGTGGTGCCGGTGGAGATCAGCGCCTTCCCGCTCGCCCCGCTGCTCGACCAGCTCGCCGCCGAGCTGCGGGGGGAGGCCGAGGGCAAGGGCCTGCGGCTGATCGTGATGCTTACCACCGCCTGGGTGCTCAGCGACCCCGCGCGGTTGCAGCCGATCCTGCGCAACCTGCTCTCCAACGCCGTCAAGTACACGGCGCGCGGCGGGGTGATCGTCGGGGCGCGGCGGCGCGGCGACGGCCTGCGGGTGGAAATCTGGGACAGCGGCCAAGGCATCGCCGCCGCCGAGCTGGGCACGATCTGGGAGGAATTCTACCAGATCGGCAACCCCGCCCGTGACGGGTCGCGCGGCGCCGGCCTCGGCCTGTCCATCGTGGAGCGCACCGCCCACCTGCTCGGACACCCGCTGGAGGTCAGGTCGCGGGTCGGCCGCGGCTCGGTCTTCGCGGTCACCCTGCCCCGCGTTCCGGCCCCCGCGGTCCCGGCACCGATGGCGGTTGCCCGATCGGCGGACCCCGCCCCACTGTCTCGCGCCGCCGAGTCCTCCCCCGGCCGTCTGGCCGGACGGCGGGTGCTGGTGGTCGAGGACGATCCGCTGCAGCGCAGTTCCCTGACCCTGCTGCTGGAGCAGGCCGGAGCGGGAGTGATGGCGGCGGAGAGTTTCGATTCCGCCCTCGCCGCCGCGCAGGCCACGCTTCAGGCGCCTTCGGCGATCCTCAGCGACTACCGGCTGCCCGGCGGCACCGACGGGTTGAGCGGCATCCAGACCCTTCGCGGGGTGCTGGGACGGGAGGTTCCGGCCATCCTGCTGACCGGGGAACTGTCCGCCGACCTCGTGCGCGCCGCCAAGGACGCGGGCTGCCTCGTGCTGACCAAGCCCGCGGCGCCCAACCGCATCCTGTCCACCCTGGCGGAGCTGACCGCGGGCGCCGATGCGGCGGCTTGATACGGAGCCCAATGCGCAACCTGATGCGCGTTCTGATGCGTGGTCTGGCCGGCGCCGCTTCCCTTGGTGCGGGGGGTGCGGTTGCGCTACAGTCGCGCCATGACCGAAGAAGACCAGCCCCACATCCTGGTCGTCGATGACGACACCCGCCTGCGCGAGCTGCTGCGCAAGTATCTCGCCGGCAACGGCTTCCTGGTGGCCACCGCGAAGGACGCCGCGGAGGCGCGGGCCAAGCTGGCCGGGCTCGCCTTCGACCTGCTGGTCCTCGACATCATGATGCCAGGCGAGACCGGGCTGGAGCTGACCGAATCGCTGCGGCGGGAGCGCGACCTGCCCATCCTGCTGCTGACCGCGCGGGGCGAGCCGGACGACCGCATCGCCGGGCTGGAGGCCGGGGCCGATGACTATCTCGCCAAGCCCTTCAACCCGCGCGAGCTGCTGCTGCGCATCAACTCGATCCTGCGCCGTCAGGCCAGCCGACCGGCGGACCCGGTGCCGCCGCAGCCGGTGAAGCTCGGCCCGATGATCTACCTGCCCGATCGCGACGAGCTGCGGGCGGGCGAGGAGGTGGTCCGGCTGACCACCGCGGAGGCGGGGCTGCTGCGCGTGCTCGCCGCCTCCCCCGGCACCATCTTCTCACGCGAGGAGTTGACGGAGCGCAGCAAGGTCGCCGGCAACGCCCGCACCATCGACGTGCAGGTGACCCGGCTGCGCCGCAAGATCGAACCCGACCCGCGGGAGCCGCGCTACCTCCATACGGTGCGCGGCGAGGGCTATGTGTTGAGGCCGGACCCGTAACAGGGGCCGCCGGAGCACCCAGAGGACCCAGAGCACTAGGACCAGGACCATGACCACCGACACCGCCGCCGCACCGATGCCGATGCCGCGCCGCGAGCAGACGGGGCTGCTGAAGCGGTTCCTGCCGCGCACGCTGTTTGGCCGCTCGCTGCTGATCATCGTGACGCCGGTCATCCTGGCCCAGGCGGTGGCCACCTGGATCTTCTACGACCGGCACTGGGACACCATGACGAACCGGCTGGCCTTCGCGGTGGCCGGCGACATCGCCATGGTCATCGGCATGCTGGAGCACGACCCGACTCCGGAGGGCCGCAACTGGACGCTGGCCGCCACCGCGCGCAGCACCGACCTGATCGTGACGCTGGAGCCCGGCAGCACCCTGCCCGACCACCCGCCGAAGCTGCGCGGCATGCTGGAGAACACGCTCAGCAAGGCGCTGCACGAGCGGGTGCGGCGACCCTTCGCCATCAACACCCGAATCACCCGCGAATGGTACGAGATCCGCGTGCAGATGCCGGACGGCGTGCTGTCGGTGATGTCGCCGGAGCGCCGCCTGTTCAGCCCGACCAGCTACATCTTCATCCTGTGGATGGTCGGTTCGGCCCTGGTGCTGTTCACCGTCGCCATCATCTTCATGCGCAACCAGATCCGCCCCATCAAGCGGCTGGCCGCCGCCGCGGACGCCCTGGGCAAGGGCCGCGACGTGCGCAACTTCAAGCCGGAGGGAGCGACCGAGGTGCGGCAGGCCGCCGTCGCCTTCCTGCGCATGCGCGAGCGCATCCACCGCCAGATCACCCAGCGGACGGAGATGCTGGCCGGAGTCAGCCACGATCTGCGCACGCCGCTGACCCGCATGAAGCTGGCGTTGGACATGATCGGCGACGGGCCGGAGGTCGAAGAGCTTCTGACCGACGTCACCGAGATGGAGACGATGATCGAGGGCTATCTGGCCTTCGCCCGCGGCGAGGGGACGGAGGCCGTCCAGCCGACCGACCTGACCCGCATCCTCAACGAGGTGGTCTCCGGCGTCCGCCGCGAGGGGGCGGAGGTGGCCCTGACGGCACCGGACGGGCTGACCCTGCCGCTGCGCCCCAACGCGACGCGGCGCTGCCTCGCCAACCTGCTGTCCAACGCGCGGCGCCACGGCGACCGCATCTGGGTGCGGGCGGAGCGCGAGCACGGCTTCATCGACATCCTGGTGGACGACGACGGGCCGGGCATCCCGCAGGCCTCCCGCGACGACGTGTTCAAGCCCTTCTTCCGCCTGGACAGTTCCCGCAACCAGGCGACCGGCGGGGCCGGGCTGGGGCTGACCATCGCCCGCGACGTCGCCCGCAGCCACGGCGGCGACATCACGCTCAGCGACAGCCCCTACGGCGGCCTGCGCGTGCTGATCCGCCTGCCGGTGTGAAAATTTTCGAAGGACGCCGCCATGCCCGTCAGTCCCGACGAGTACCGCCTCATGGACGTCCAGCAAGGCGGACGCTGCTTCTATTGCGGGGAGCCGGTGGGGGCCAAGGCGACCTTCGACCATCTGATTCCGCTGGCCTATGGCGGCCTCGACGCAGCGCCGAACGTCGTGCTGGCGCACCGCCGCTGCAACCAGCGAAAGTCTGACCGCCTGCCGACGCCGGAGGAGATCGACCGCTTCGTCACCGAGCGCCGGCGCAGCCGATTGGGCGTCTGGCCGCCCCTGCTGGCCCTGCGCGACGCCGAGCCGGGCGACGAATGGATGACCGTCGCCCGCGCCATCGCCGGGCTCTGAACGCCGGGCGGTGAGCGCCGGCCCTCCTGAGCCCTCTTGACGGCGGCCCCGCCTTCTGGCCCGATCACCGGAACGATAAACAAGGTTAATTCGGGAGCGTTCGATGGCGGATCGGTACGACGTCGTGATCGTCGGCGGTGGTGTGATGGGCTGCGCGGTCGCCTATTTCCTGGCGAACGACCCTGGCTTCGGCGGCAGCGTCGCGGTGGTGGAGCGGGACCCGACCTACCAGCGCGCCTCCTCCGCCCTGTCGGCCAGCTCGATCCGGCAACAGTTCTCGACGCCGGCGAACATCGCGCTGTCGCAGTTCGGCCTATCCTTCATCCGCAACGCGACGCAGCATCTGTCCGTGGACGGCGACCCAGTGGATCTGGGCCTGCGCGAGCCGGGCTATCTCTATCTGGCGACCGGGGCCGGGGCGGACATCCTGCGCCGGAACAACGCCATCCAGCTGTCCTGCGGCGCCGACGTGGCGCTGCTGTCGCCGGAGGACCTGACCGCCCGCTTCCCCTGGCTGTCGGTGGAAGGGATCGCGCTCGGCTCGCTCGGCCTGTCCGGGGAGGGCTGGTTCGACGGCTACAGCCTGATGCAGGCCTTCCGCCGCAAGGCCAAGGCGCTGGGCGTCGCCATGATCGCCGGGGAGGTCGCGGGCATCGACGCCGCCGAAGGCAAGGTCACCGCGGTGCGTCTGGCCGACGGGCAGCGGCTGTCCTGCGGGGTGGCGGTCAACGCCGCCGGGCCGCAGGCCCGCCGCGTCGCCACCATGGCCGGGGTGGACCTGCCGGTGGCGGCGCGCAAGCGCTGCGTCTTTGTGTTCGACTGCCGCGAGGAGCTTCCCGGCTGCCCGCTGGTCATCGACCCGTCCGGCGTGTGGTTCCGGCCCGAAGGCAAGCAGTTCATCTGCGGCGCCCCGCCGCCCGCCGATCGCGACCCGGACACCGACGACCTGACGGTGGAGCACGATCTGTTCGAGGAGATGATGTGGCCGGCGCTGGCCGAGCGCGTCCCCGCCTTCGAAGCGATCAAGGTCACCAACGCCTGGGCCGGCTTCTACGAATACAACGAGATCGACCAGAACGCGATCATCGGGCCGCATCCGGAGCTTCGCAACTTCCTGTTCTGCAACGGCTTCAGCGGCCATGGCCTGCAACAGGCGCCGGGCGCCGGACGCGGACTGGCGGAGCTGATCACGACCGGCGCCTACCGCAGCCTGAACCTGTCGGCCTTCGCCTACGACCGTCTGGTGGAGAACCGCCCCCTGCTGGAGACGAATGTGATCTGAGGGAACGGGTACGAGCCTGACCGGTTGATGGGGTCACCTTTCCGAACGGAGCAAGAGGCCCCGCGATGAAGCAGCCCCACACCGAAGAGACCGTCAAGCACACCGACGACCAGCAGAACACCGGCAACCACAAGAAGCCGGACGCCCCCGACGCCAAGGGTGCCGACCGTTTCGGCGGCACCCGCAAGGGCGCGGAGAATGTGGAGCCGACCAAGGACTGACGCTGGGGACTGAGGCCGGCCCGAAGGGCTTGCACCGGCGGGGGCGGGCGTGCCACACCCCCTGGCGCGTCCGTCCCCAATCAGGCCCCACCCAGGCCGGGAGCCCCTCCCATGGCTCACGCCATGTTCAAACGCTACAAGATCCTGTTTACGCGCCCCCTGCCCGGCCTGCGTCCGGGCAGGCCCGAGCGCGATGCCATGGTGGAGCGGGTCAAGCGCTTCGCCAGCCAGAACGGCATGGCCGGCGACCTGCACGCGATCGCGCCCAACGCCGGCTTCGGCATCCTGGAAATCCAGTGCACGGACAAGCTGGCCCGCCGGCTGAGCGACCTGTCGGATGTCGAATCCGTTTTGGAGGCGTAGGCGCCGAGCCTCCTGCGATCCGAATCAAGGCGACGGCGGCTGATGGCACACCCTGTGACCTTATGGTCCCGCGCCATGACCACCTGCGTTTTATGTGAAGTTCATCACATGTTTTTCGGCTCGGACTCCGCGACGCTTCACACATAAGAGTGCAACCAGTCGCGCAACGGTCCTGCCATGTCATCGAAGAAGCTCAGAAACGTCTATGTCGCCGGAAAGCGCACCAGCATGCGGCTGGAGACCGCCTTCTGGGAAGGGCTGGAGGAAATCGCGCAGAAGGAAAGCCTGACGGTGGGCGAACTGTGCAACCGCCTCGCCGAGCGGGTGGAGGCTGTGGATGCCAACAACCTGTCCAGCGCGGTACGGGTCTACGTGCTGGAATACTTCAGGGCGGCCACGCCAAAATCACAGGAATCCTCTTATGCCCCCTTGGCCATCGCGGCCGAGTAACAGGGGGGCATTCCCGGCCGGCCTTGGAAGCGCAAAGGGTTCTTAAGCGCAAAGGGTGCTCGACGGCGCCCGGAACCGTCCGATGTTGTCCAGGTCCACGGGTCACGGTGCTGGCGCCGTGACCCGTGGGTTTCAACGCGCCAACCATCCATCTGGAGCGTCTACCTGGAGCCGTCGGTTTTGAGGCGCTCTTCGATGGCCGGCTTGTCCGTCCCGTTCGCCCGCAGGAGAACCGATTCTCCGGACGCCGGGAAGACACCGGTCAGCGCGGTCACAACCACCTGATGAGTCACCAGCACGACCGGCGCACCATCGGCCGGCAGTCCCGCCAGAAAGCGGCGCAACGAGGCCATCTGCGCATCCTGCCCCTCACGCCGCTCGAAGAAGGAGTTGAGCACCGGAAGCTCCCGCACCGCACCGACATCGAGAAGCCGCGCCGTTTCCAGGCATCGACACCATTGGCTTGAATAGACCGTGGCCTCCCCGACCGCGAGGCTGCGCAGCCGATCACCGACCCGCCGTGCCTGCTCGCGGCCGTTCGCGTCCAAGTTGCGCTGGGTCGCACAGTCGCGGAGCTGAAAATTCGGCGGATCGCCGACTCCGGGCGCCTCCGCGTGCCTCATGAGAATGATCAATCCCCTTGGATCGACCTTGCCAGGATCTGCGGCTGAACCCGCCGAAGCGGAACACGCGATCAAAACGGCAATGGCCACGCGGGCAATGGCGATAAGGGCAAGTGACCTGCGGCGGAACGGCTTCAGCATCGGACCATCGCGGTTGATGACAAATTGATGAGGTCAATATTGGTCCGGCGAGCCGAAAGCCCAGGTCGCCTTGCGGCCCGCCACTCTGCCACCAGACGGCGTCGCCGTGTCTCGCATCCGGGACGTCCCACCCGCGGAGCGGCTCCCTACGACACGCTTGCCGACAGGGCCCGCGACAGCGCGGCATGGCTGGCGTAGCCAACGTCGCGAGCCGCCTGCTTCAGCGTCGCCCCCTCGGCCAGGCGGGCTCTCGCCAATTGAAGGCGCCAGCTCCGCAGATAGTGGCCCGGCGTCATGCCCACCACCTCGGCGAAGGTTTCGGCGAAGACGCTGCGCGACATGCCAGCCTCGTCCGCCATGCGTTCCAGGGTCCAGGCCGCCGATGGTTTGCTCATGCAACCGGACCGGACCAACACGCGGGACAGCGCAGGATGGGCCAGACCGGCCAGCAATCCCGTGCGGCCGTCCGCCCGTTCAATGGCGTGGCGCAGCACATGGACGATCGCGACCTCCGCCAGCCGATCCAGGATGACCTGACGGCCGCATCCCTGCCCTCCCGCCTCGTCGAACAGCAACTCCAGCACCGCGGCCAAGGCCTGCACCTGATCGAGCGGGACGACCATGACGTCGGGCAGTCCATGCTCCAGCGGGTTGCGCAGGCCGCCGAGGTCGATGTCGGCGCAGACGAGATCCACCGTGGCCGCCTCGCTCCGCCCGTCCGTATCGGTGGTGCCCATTTCGGTGGTCAGGTGATGGCGGTGCGCCCGCGGCAGGAGGATGGCCGCTGGTCCCCTCACCTCAAGGGGACGCCCCCGTCCGCTCTCCAGACCCAGGCGCCCGCCCCTCAGCAGGTGAAGATGGCCGCCGGCGCGCTCGCCCAGCACGGCGCCCGTCCCGCAGAATCCGCCGGCGTGAAACACCCGCGCGGTTATGCGCACACGCTGCAAGGCGGCAGCCAAACGGTCCGGCTGGTTCATGGTGGCCTTTCGGACGATCTGCAAACAAAATCGGACGATCTATTGCGGATCGTACGGCTATCCTCTGCCCATGTCGAGGCGGCATCGGGTCGCCTCACCGATTTGGAAGGACAGACTCCCATGGCCCGCATCATTCCCGTCGACCGCAGCAACCCGCCCGCCGCAGTCGCTCCGCAACTCGCCGCCATCAAGGCGAAGATCGGAAAGGTACCGAACGTGCTGGCCACGCTGGCGCAGTCCCCCGCGGCGCTCGGCAGCTATCTGGCCGTCACCGGCGCGCTGGCCGGAGGCGCCTTGTCCGCCAAGGATCGGGAGCGCATCGCGCTGGCCGTCGCGCAGGCGAACGGCTGCGACTACTGCCTTTCCGCCCACAGCCTGAGCGGCAGGGCGGCTGGGCTGAGCGAGACGGAGGTGCTGGCGGCACGCGCCGGCCAGACGGAGGACCCGCGCTCGAACGCCATCGTGACGCTGGCCAGGTCCATCGTGGACAACCGTGGGCGCGTCCCGACGGTGGTGCTCGAGGCCGTCCGGGCGGCCGGGCTCGACGATGCCACCATCCTGGAGGTGCTGGCCAACACCGTCGGCGGCATCCTGACCAACTACGCCAACAACCTGATCGAAACCGACCTCGACTTCCCCAAGGCGCCGGCCCTTCCGGCCTGACCTCGGCCCTGATCGAGCATCTGAAGGCGCAACCGCGCGCCATGCCGCTGAAAGCCTTCAGCGCCGAGACGATGAAAGGTCTGGCGACCGACGCCGCGGAGGTCATCGTCGAGGCCATCCGCGACAACCCGGGCGGCGGCGAGCGCACGCAGGTCCACGACGTCAACGCAAGCCTCGCCGCCACCCCCATCCCTGTTTGATCCCGTCCGGGCTCGCCGATCAGCCTTTCCGTTCTCTTTTATAACGGGTGGCGGCCGCAGCTTTCGCGCGCTGTGGAACTCCGCCGATCCATGCAACCATCGATGTTCCTGAAGCGGGAGCGAAGGCGGCCATGATGGTGGTGGGGACAAGCAAAGCCGCATTCTGGATGAAGGCCGGTCCGGCGATGCTCCTTATCGCCATCGCGGCGGTCGGCGGCCTGGGAATGGCCGGCCCATCCGGCCACCGCGCCCATGCCGCCGACACCGCCCAGAATGCCCCACCGCCGGTGACGGTCAGCCCGCCGCTGCGCAAGGAGATCGTCGAATGGGACGAGTTCACCGGCCAGTTCCAGGCGGTGGACTTCGTGGAGATCCGGGCACGGGTCAGCGGCTATCTCGACTCCATCGCGTTCCAGGACGGGCAACTCGTCAAGCAGGGCGATCCGCTGTTCGTCATCGACCCGCGGCCGTTCGAGGCGGCTCTGGCCTCAGCGCGGGCGGAGCAGCAGCAGGCCGAAGCCAAGCTGGACCTGTCGAACCGCCAGCTCGCCCGCGCGTCGGAGCTGCGGCGCAGCGACAACGTCGCGGCCAGCGTGTTCGACGAGCGTCAGCAGCAGGTCCGTGTCGACGCGGCCGGGGTCGAGGTGGCGAAGGCCGCCGTCCGGACGGCCGAGTTGAACCTGAACTTCACCCGCATCACCGCCCCGATCGCCGGCCGCATCAGCCGGCGCGAGGTCAGCGTCGGCAACCTCATCGTCGGCGGGGACACCAGCACGACGACCCTGTTGACCACCATCGTCTCGCTCGATCCCATCTACTTCACCTTCGACATGAGCGAAGCCGACTACCTCGCCTACCAGCGGGCGGCGGCGCGCGGCGCGCTGAAGTCGCAACGCGACGGCGGCGTCGAGGTCGAAGGCCGCCTGTTCGACGAGCAGAGCTGGCCCCTGAAGGGCACGCTGAACTTCATCGACAACCAGGTGAGCCCCGGCGCCGGCACCATCCGTGCCCGCGCCGTCTTTCCCAACCCGTCGCTGCTGCTGACGCCCGGCCAGTTCGGGCGGCTGCGCCTGCCCGGGTCCGACCGCTACACCGCCACGCTGATTCCTGATCAGGCCGTGGTCAGCGATCAGGCCAACAAGATCGTCCTGACGGTCGCCGACGACGGAACGGTGGTGCCGAAGCCCGTGCGCCTCGGTCCCATTGAGGACGGGTTGCGCGTCGTGCGCTCCGGGCTGGAGGAGACGGACAAGGTCATCATCAACGGCCTCGTCCGGGCCCGGCCGGGTGCCAAGGTGACCCCGCAGGACGGACGGATCGAGCCACCCAAGCCGCCGGCCGGTTGAGCGGAGCCGGGACCATGAACCTCTCGCACTTCTTCATCAACCGGCCGATCTTCGCGGCGGTCCTGTCCATCTTCATCACGCTGATCGGGGTTTTCGCCTATCTGACCTTGCCGGTCGCGCAGTATCCGGAGATCGCCCCGCCGACCATTGTGGTCAACGCGACCTATCCTGGCGCGTCGGCGCAGGTGGTCGCCGACACCGTGTCCGCTCCCATCGAGCAGGAGGTCAACGGGGTCGAGGACATGCTCTACATGGCCTCGCAGGCGACAAGCGACGGACGGCTCCAGCTCACCATCACCTTCAAGCTGGGCACCGACCTGGACACCGCGCAGGTGCTGGTGCAGAACCGCCTCGCCGTGGCCGAGCCCCGCCTGCCGGAGGATGTGCGGCGCATCGGCGTGACCGTGCGCAAGAACTCGCCCGACATGCTGATGGTGATCCACCTGAACTCACCGGACGGGACGCGCGACCAGCTCTACATGTCCAATTACGCGTTGCTGCAGATCAAGGACGTGCTGGCGC
Source organism: Azospirillum brasilense (assembly GCF_022023855.1). Taxonomy (NCBI): domain Bacteria; kingdom Pseudomonadati; phylum Pseudomonadota; class Alphaproteobacteria; order Rhodospirillales; family Azospirillaceae; genus Azospirillum; species Azospirillum brasilense. The sequence goes on along the minus strand of NZ_CP059450.1, from coordinate 49,920 downwards.
GCCTGGACGGGGTGGGCGACATCCAGGTGTTCGGCGCCCGTGACTACGCCATGCGGGTCTGGCTCGACCCCGACCGGGTGGCAGCGCGCGGCCTGACCGCCGGCGACGTGGTGCGGGCGATCCAGGCGCAGAACGTGCAGGTGTCGGGCGGCGTCATCAACCAGCCGCCGGTGCCGACGCCCGGCGCCTTCCAGCTCAACGTCGAGACGCTGGGCCGCCTGACCGACCCGCGCGAGTTCGGCAACATCATCGTCAAGACCGACGGGGCCGCGGTCACCCGTCTGCGCGACGTGGCCCGGGTCGAGCTGGGGGCGCAGGACTACAACCTCAACGCCTATCTGGACCGCCAGCAGGCGGTGCCGCTGGTCATCTTCCAGAGGCCGGGCTCCAACGCGCTGGAGACCGCCGACCGCATCCTGGCGACCATGGCGGACCTGTCCAAGGGCTTTCCCAGCGGCATGCGCTATGACGTCGTCTACAACCCGACGGAGTTCATCGCGCAGTCGGTGGAGGAGGTCTACAAGACGATCTTCGAGGCCGTGGCGCTCGTGGTCGTCGTCGTCATCCTGTTCCTGCAGACGTGGCGCGCCTCCATCGTGCCGATCGCCGCCATCCCCGTCTCGCTGATCGGCACCTTCACGGTCCTGGCCGCGCTCGGCTATTCGCTGAACACGCTGTCGCTGTTCGGGCTGGTGCTGGCGATCGGCATCGTCGTGGACGACGCTATCGTCGTGGTGGAGAATGTCGAGCGGTTCATCCGCCAGGGCATGAAGCCCAAGGACGCCGCGCACGAGACGATGAACGAGGTCGGCGGCGCGCTAATCGCCATCGCCCTGGTGCTCACCGCCGTGTTCATCCCGGCGGCGCTGGTCAGCGGCATTTCCGGCCAGTTCTTCCGCCAGTTCGCCGTGACCATCGCGACCGCCACGGTGATCTCCTGCCTGGTGTCGCTGACCCTCAGCCCGGCGCTGTGCGCCCTGCTGTTCAAACCGCACGAGGAGCATCCGCCCAAGCCGTCACCTTTGACGCGCCCGGTCCATGCCTTCTTCCGCGGCTTCAACCGGGGATTCGACCGGCTGTCCAACGGCTATGCCGGGCTGACCGGGCGTCTGGTGCGGCTGCCGGTGATCGTGCTGGCGGTCTACGGCGTTCTGCTCGCCCTGACGGCGTGGCAGTTCAGCCGGGCGCCGACGGGGTTCATCCCGAACCAGGACCAGGGCTATCTCATCACGGTGGTGCAGTTGCCGCCCGGCTCGTCGCTGGCTCGCACGGACGAGGTGGTGCGCACCGCGGTCGATACGCTGTTGAAGACGCCGGGGGTGATCCACGCCGTGCCCTTCGCCGGCTTCGACGGCGCCACCTTCACCAACGCGCCGAACGCCGGGGCGATCTTCGTCACCCTCGCCCCGTTCGCCGACCGCATCCCCAATGGCCAGACCGCGGAGTCCGTGCTGGGCGACCTGAGGACCCGGCTGGGCGCCATCGAGGACGCCTTCATCATCACCATCCCGCCGCCGCCCGTGCGCGGCATCGGCAATTCCGGCGGCTTCAAGATGATGGTCGAGGACAAGCGGGGCCGCGGACTGCCCGCGCTTGAGGAGGCGGTGAACGAGCTGTCCGCCGCGGCGAACCGCATCCCAGGCCTCGTCGGCGTGTTCTCGCTGTTCAACACCAAGACGCCGAAGGTCTTCGCGGACATCGACCGCCAGCGCGCGGAAATGCTGGGCGTCACCGCCGATCAGGTGTTCGAGGCGCTGCAGATCTACGTCGGCTCCGCCTTCGTCAACGAGTTCAACCTGCTGGGCCGCACCTACCGGGTGACCGCGCAGGCCGACGGGCGGTTCCGTCAGACCCCGCGCGACATCGCCAACCTGAAGACCCGCAACGCGCAGGGCGACATGGTCCCGATCGGCGCGGTGGCGGAGTTCCAGAACATCACCGGACCCTACCGCGTCGCCCGCTACAACCTCTATCCGGCGGCGGAGCTTCAGGGGAACACGCTGCCCGGCTACTCCACCGGCTACGCCCTGGCGGCGATGGAGAAGGCGGCGGCCGACACCCTGCCGGACGGCTTCGGCTTCGAATGGACCGAGCTGGCTTATCAGGAGAAGGCCGCGGGCAACACCGGCCTGCTGGTGTTCGGCCTGTCCGTCGTCTTCGTCTTCCTGGTGCTGGCCGCGCAGTACGAGAGCTGGGCGATGCCGCTGTCGGTCATCCTGATCGTGCCGATGTGCCTGCTGGCCTCGGTGACCGGGCTGCTGATGCGCGGGCTGGCGGTGGACATCCTGGCGCAGGTGGGTTTCGTCGTGCTGGTCGGGCTGGCCGCCAAGAACGCCATCCTCATCGTCGAATTCGCCCGCCAGAACGAGCTGTTCGAGGGCAAGGACCGCTTCGAGGCCGCGGTCGCGGCGGCGCGCACCCGGCTTCGCCCGATCCTGATGACGTCCTTCGCCTTCATCCTGGGCGTCGTGCCGCTGATGATCGCGCAAGGGGCCGGGGCGGAGATGCGCCAGTCGCTGGGCACCGCGGTGTTCATGGGGATGCTGGGGGTCACCCTGTTCGGCCTGATCTTCACCCCGGTGTTCTATACGGTGATCCGCGGCCTGTTCAGCGGGCCGCTGGCCGTCAACCAGCATCCCTCCCCAAGCACGGAAGAGCAGCCTGTCCATCCCCAATCCGGGACGGACACCAACCGGTCCGGAGGGTACCGTCGGGCCGGCGAGGAGGTTCCAGGGACATCCGCTCCCGAACGGTGAGCTGCGCCGGACGGGCTCAGTCCGGCGGAATGCCCAGCCGCAGCAGCATCTCCACGAGGCCGCTTTCCCCAACGGCCAGGGCGGCCTGGGACGGCGTCAACCAACGGCGCTCGCGCTGGCCCTTCTCGGGCCACTCGTCCAGCACCTCGTCGACTTCCAGCAGGAAGACGGTCACCGCGCACAGGACCGACTTGTTGACGCTCAGCCGCTTCATGTAGCGGAAATTGCCGAAGGGCCGGTGATCGACGGTGCCCCGCACGCCGGCTTCCTCGTAGGCCTCCCGCGCCGCCATGGCGCAGGGCTTCACGCCCTCCTCCGCCCACCCCTTGGGGATGATCCACCGCTTGGTTTCCCGCGACGTGACCAGCAGGATTTCCGGCCGGCCGTTGCGAAGGCGGAAAGGAAGGGCGGCGTATTGGGTGGCGGGAGTGCGGCTGCTCATCATGTCCAAGTGGGAAGGCCGGACCCGCGATCCAATTCGGCTGAACGGGATGGCGGGCGATCATTCTTATGACGATGGGCGGCTGTGCTTCGTGCCGCCCATCGGCACCATGATCATCCCCTATTAACGTTACTCAGTGGCAAATTCTTCCGTCAGACGGTCAATAATTTCGCCTACGCCAAACCGGATAGGATCGCTGGCCGGAAGGTTATGGGCCTTGGCCGCCGCCTCCAAACAGGCGCGCGCCTCGTCCTCGCCATAGGCCTTGGTGTTGATGGCGATTCCGACCGGGCGGATGGCCGGGTTGGTCAGTTGCCCGCAGCGGATGGTCAGGTCGATGACCTCCTGGATCGACGGCAGCGGGTGCTGCACGCCGCGCATGGTGCTGCGGGTCGGCTCATGGCAGACGACGAAGGCGTCGGGCTGGGCGCCGTGCAGCAGCCCCAGCGACACACCCGCGAAGGACGGATGGTAGAGCGAGCCTTGCCCCTCGATCAGGTCCCAGTGGGCCGGGTCCGCCGCCGGGGCGATCCATTCCACCGCACCGGAGATGAAGTCCGCCACCACCGCGTCGATGGCGACCCCACGCCCGGAGATGAAGACGCCGGTCTGGCCGGTGGCCCGGAAATCGGCGTCCATGCCGCGGGCACGCATTTCCTTCTCCAAGGCCAACGCCGTGTATTTCTTCCCCACGGAGCAGTCGGTGCCGACCGTCAGCAGCCGCCGGCCCGGACGCTTGGTCCCCTTGCCGGTGGCGAAGCGCTCGTCGGAATGGCGCACGTTGAAGAGCTGGCGGCCATGACGCGCCGCCGCCTCGGCGATGGCCGGGATGCTTTCCAACCGGGTGTGCAGGCCGCTCGCCACGTCCATGCCGGCCTCGATGGCCTGGACGATGACGCTCGTCCAATGCTCCGGCAGGACGCCGCCGGCGTTCACCACGCCGACCACCAGCGTGCGGGCGCCCTGCCCCGCCGCCTCCGCGATGGTCATGTCGGGAATGCCGAGGTCGGCCTTGCAGCCCTCCAGCCGGATCTGGCCGAGGCACCAGTCGCGCCGCCAGTCCACGATGCCCTGCGCCGTCTTGGCGCCGAGCTGGTCCTGCACATCGCCCAGGAACATCAGGTAGGGATGGGGAATGTTCATGATCGGGTCCTCTCGAAGAGACCGGTTGTTCTTGTCAGGCGGCTTCGGGGCTCAGGCCGTTTCCGGCGTCAGGCGGCGGGCGGACATCTGGCGGAGCAGGACGGGCACGATCAGCGCCAGCCCCAGCAGCGACGAATACAGCTCCGGCGCGACCAGCAGGATGGCGGCAAACCCCAGCAGCACCCGTTCCCAGGCCCGCATGGTGGTCAGCAGCCAGCCGGTGAGCGTGGCGCCCAGGCAGACGATGCCGACGATGCAGCCGAAGAAGGCGATGAGGAAGTCCGGCCAGGTGAAGCCCGGCGCCACCAGAAGGAGCGACGGCGAGAAGACGAAGACGAAGGGCACCAGAGCCTTCGCCAGACCCAGCCGGAAGGCGGTGTTGCCGGTCTTGAAGGGGTCCGCTCCCGCCATGCCCGCCGCCGCGTAGGCGGCCAGCGCGACCGGCGGCGTGATGTCCGCCAGCACGCCGTAATAGAAGACGAAGAAGTGCGCGACGATCGGCGCCACGCCAAGCAGGCCGAGCGCCGGGGCGGCGATGGTCGCCATGATGATGTAGTTGGCCGTCGTCGGGATGCCGCAGCCCATCAGAATGCAGACGATGCCCGTCATGATCAGGGTGAACAGCAGCGTCAGCCCCTTCACGTCGGCCAGCCAGCCCGGCAGGAAGGCGCCGAACACCCCGGCCATCTCGCCGGCGGTGGAGGTGACGATGTAGGAGATCTTGAAGCCGACCCCGGTCAGCGTGACCACGCCGACGATGATGCCCACGGAAGCGGCCGCGGCGCCGACCGCCAGCGCGTATTTGGCGCCGTCGCGCAAGCCGTCCAGAACCTCACGGATGGTCATGCGCTTGCGCGGGTTCAGCAGGCCGACCGCGATGCACAGGGTGATGCCCCAGAAGGCCGCCAGATAGGGGGTGTAGCCGGCGATCAGGATGCCGATCAGCACCACCAGCGGGATGACCGTCGGCCAGTCGCGGCGGAAGGCTTCCTTCAGGTCCGGCATCTCGTCGGGGCGCAGGCCGCGCAGGCCGTTGCGCTTGGCTTCCAGATGCACCTGAACCAGCACGCCGAAGAAATGCATGAAGGCCGGGACGATGGCCGCCAGGATGATCGTCGTGTAGGGCAGGCCCAGGAACTCGATCATCAGGAAGGCGGCGGCCCCCATGATCGGCGGGGTGATCTGCCCGCCGGTCGAGGCCGTCGATTCCACGGCGGCGGCGAAATGCGGCTTGTAGCCCAGACGCTTCATCGCCGGGATGGTCAGCGAGCCCACCGTCACCGTGTTGGCGACCGAGGAGCCGGAGATCATGCCGAACAGCGCCGACCCGAAGATGGCGACCTTGGCCGGACCGCCCGCGTAGCGCCCGGCCACCCAGGCCGCGCAGTCGAGGAAGAGCTGACCCAGCCCGATGCGCGTGGCGAAGACGCCGAACAGCACGAAATGGAAGACGTAGGTCGCCACCACCCCCAGCGCGATGCCGTAAATGCCTTGCGTCGTCAGGTACAGGTGATCGACGAGCTGCGACACCGTGGCGCCGGGATGCTTCAGCAGCCCCGGCATCTGCGGCCCCCAGATCGCGTAGAGCATGAAGATCGACGCGATGATCGGCAGCGGCCAGCCGACCGACCGGCGGGTCGCCTCCAGCAGCACGATGATCAGGATGGAACCGAGGATCACGTCGGTGGTGGTCGGGTTGCCGACGCGGAAGGCCAGATCGTCCAGCGGGATCAGCGGGACGTGCATCACCGCGACGACCGCGCCGATGGCCAGCGCCCAATCCTGAAGGCCGATGCCCAGCGGGCGCAGCAGCGTGCCCATCACCGGCTCGCCGTAGCCGCGCTTGGTGAAGGGGAAGACCAGGAAGACGAGGCCCAGCACGAAGGACAGATGGATGCCGCGGTGCTCCATCTCCGCCAGCAGGCCGAACCCGGCGGTGTAGTAGTGGAACAGCGACAGAATAATCAGCAGGCCGCCGACCAGATGTCCCGCCAGCGGGGACAGCGGCCGGAAGCGGATTTCGGAGTCGAACTTCTCCTCCAGCTCCCGCGCCTTGGCCTCGTCGAGTTCCATGGACGCGGACTCCAGCCGGATGTCGGGCGGCGGGTCGCGATGGGTATCGGTCATGGATGCTCCAGAATGAATCGGGCGGGGCCGGGGGCTTGCTTCATGACCCCTCAAACCCGAAAACCCTCCAACCCTAGAAGGGAGGAGGGAATGACCCCACGGGTGGGGACGGGAAAGGGCCGCGCCATGCCGGAACGGCCCCGCCCGGTGCATCGTGTTCAGAGGCGCCTTACTTCAGGACGCCCTGTTCCTTGTAGAACTTCTCCGCACCCGGATGCAGCGGGATGCCGAGGCCCGAGGTGGCGTTCTTCAGCGTGACGAGCTTGCCCTTGGCGTGGCCGGCGTCGAGCGCGGCGCGGCTCTTCTCGTTGTAGAGCGTCTTGACGATGTTGTAGACGAGATCGTCCGGCTGCTTGGCGCTGGTCAGCCACTGGGCGTTGACGGAGATGGTCGCCGTCTCCGGAACGTCCTTGTAGGTGCTGGCCGGAACGGTGTCCTTGGCGAAGAACTGGTACTGGCCCAGCATCTTGTCGACTTCCGGCCCGGTGATCGGAACCAGCGAGATGCCCGACGAGGTCGCGAGTTCGGAGATGGCGCCGGTCGGGTAGCCGCCTACGAAGAAGTAGGCGTCCAGCGCGCCGTCGCGCAGGCGGTCGCCGGCCGGACCCGGCTTCAGATACTCCGCCTTCACGTCCTTCTCGGTCAGGCCGAAGGCGCCCAGCACGATGCGTGCATCGACCAGCGTGCCCGAGCCCGGCTCGTCCAGCGACACCCGCTTGCCCTTCAGGTCGGCGACCGACTTGATGTTGGCGTCCTTGCGAGCGACCAGATGAATGGTTTCCGGGTAGAGCGTGGCGATGACGCGCAGGTCCTCCACCTTGCCCTTGCCCTCGAACAGACCGGTGCCGGTGTGGGCCCAATAGGCGACGTCCGACTGCGAGAAGCCCGACTCGGACGAGCCGCCGTTGATCGCGTTGATGTTGGCGACGGAGCCGTTGGAGGCCACCGCCGTCGCCACCAGACCGGGCACGCCGCCGTTGGTGCCGGAGATGACGTTGGCGATCAGCCCGCCGACCGGATAGTAGGTGCCGGCGGTGCCGCCCGTGCCGATGCGGAAGAAGGCCGGGGTCTGCGCCACGGCGACGGTGGCGCCGATGGCGACCGCGCCCGCCACGGCGGCGAAAGCCAGACGGCGGGTCTTGGACATGAACTTCACGACAACCTCCCAATTATTTCGCGTCGTAACGAAATGATGCCTTTGGGTAGGAGGCTTGTCGATACGAATGGGTGTCCCGTCCGCACATACGGCCCATTCCGGAGGCGGACGGGCCGCCAGTCCGGACCGTATGTGCGGACGAAACGCGTCAGTCCTTCAGCAGTGCCGCCGCGTGGTGGCGCAGATGGTCGTCGATGAAGCTGGCGATGAAGAAGTAACTGTGGTCGTAGCCCGGCTGCATCCGCAGGGTCAGCGGGTGGCCCGCCGCCTCCGCCGCCCGCTGCAGGTTTTCCGGCTTCAGCTGCCTCTCCAGGAAGCTGTCGGCGTCGCCCTGGTCCACCAGGATCGGCAGCTTCTCGGTGGCGCGGCCCAGCAGGGCGCAGCTGTCCCACTCCAGCCACGCCGCGTAGTCGGTGCCGAAGAAGCGCTCGAACGCCTTCTCGCCCCAGGGCACGCTCGCCGGGTTGCCGATCGGCGCGAAGGCCGACACGGCGCGGTAGCGGCCCGGATGGCGCAGCGCGCAGACCAGCGCGCCATGCCCGCCCATGGAATGGCCGGAGATCGAACGCCGGTCGGTCACCGGCAGCTCCGCCTCGACCAGTTCCGGCAGTTCGCGCACCACATAGTCGTGCATGCGGTAATGCTTCGCCCACGGCTCCCGCGTCGCGTTGACGTAGAAGCCGGCGCCCAGCCCGAAGTCCCAGGCGCCGTCCGGGTCGCCGGGCACGTCGGGGCCGCGTGGGCTGGTGTCCGGCGCGACGATGGCGATGCCGAGTTCCGCCGCCATCCGCATGGCGCCGGCCTTCTGCATGAAGTTCTCGTCCGTGCAGGTCAGGCCGGACAGCCAGTAGAACACCGGCACCCTGCCCGATTCGGCCTGCGGCGGCAGATAGACGGCGAAAACCATGTCGCAGTCCAGCACCGCGGAGCGGTGCCGGAAGCGCTTGTGCCAGCCGCCGAAGCAGCGGTTCGCCGCGATCTGGGTCAGTTGCGACTCCATCCGGTCCTCACGGGTTGTAGAGGATGACGGAACGGATGCTCTTGCCCTCGTGCATCAGGTCGAAGGCCTCGTTGATGTCCTCCAACCCCATGGTGTGGGTGATGAAAGTGTCCAGCTCGAACTCGCCCTTCAGGTAGCGCTCCACGTAATCCGGCAGCTCCGACCGGCCGCGCACGCCGCCGAAGGCGGAGCCGCGCCAGACGCGCCCGGTGACCAGCTGGAACGGGCGGGTGCTGATCTCCTCCCCCGCCCCGGCGACGCCGATGATCACCGACTCGCCCCAGCCCTTGTGGCAGCATTCCAGCGCCGCGCGCATCACCTTGACGTTGCCGATGCACTCGAAGCTGTAATCGACGCCACCGTCGGTCATCTCGACCAGAACCTCCTGGATCGGGCGGTCGTAATCCTGCGGATTCACCACGTCGGTGGCGCCGAGTTGCTTGGCGATCTCGAACTTGTCGGGGTTGATGTCGATGCCGATGATGCGCGACGCCTTCGCCATGACGGCGCCGATGATCGCCGACAGGCCGATGCCGCCCAGGCCGAAGATCGCTACCGTCGAGCCCGGCTCGACCTTCGCGGTGTTACGCACAGCACCCATGCCGGTGGTCACGCCGCAGCCGAGCAGGCAGACCTTCTCCAGCGGCGCCGCCTTGTTGATCTTGGCGACCGCGATCTCCGGCAAGACCGTGTATTCGGAGAAGGTGGAGGTGCCCATGTAATGGAACACCGGCTGGCCCTTCACCGTGAAGCGGCTGGTGCCGTCCGGCATCAGGCCCTTGCCCTGGGTGGCGCGGATCGCCTGACAGAGGTTGGTCTTGCCGGACAGGCAGAATTTGCACTTGCCGCATTCCGGCGTGTAGAGCGGGATCACATGGTCGCCGACCTGGACGGAGGTGACGCCCGGCCCGACCTCCTCGACGATGCCGGCGCCCTCATGGCCCAGGATGGCCGGAAACACGCCTTCCGAATCCATGCCGGACAGGGTGTAGGCGTCGGTGTGGCAGACGCCGGTGGCGACGATGCGCACCAGAACCTCGCCCTGCTTGGGCGCCGCGACCTCGACCTCTTCGATGTCAAGGGGGCGCTTCGCTTCCCAGGCCACCGCCGCGCGTGACTTCACCATCCCACCGTCTCCATGCGTTCGCGTTTCTTTGATGATCGACGTTAGCATTCCGCGCGCGTTGACAACGCTGCAATGTTGGAGAGGATTGTTGCCGTATGGGGATAATCGGCACGGAGTTGGAGGTCTGACGGGTGAGCCGCTGGGATGGCATCGACGAATTCGTGGCGGTGGCCGAGTGCGGCGGCTTCTCCCGCGCGGCGGAGCGGCTGCGCATCTCCTCCTCGCAGGTCAGCCGGCAGGTGGCGCGGCTGGAGGACCGGTTGCAGGCCCGCCTGTTCTACCGCACCACCCGCAGCGTGACGCTGACCGAGGCTGGCCGCTCCCTGCTCGCCCAGTGCCGCCGCCTGATCGAGGAGCGGGACGAGGCGCTGCTCGCCGTCAGCGATCTCCAGGCGGAGCCCAAGGGCCTGCTGCGCCTGACCTGCGCGGTGGCCTACGGCGAGCGGTTCGTCGTCCCGCTGGTCAACGATTTCCTGGAGCGCCACCCCCAGCTCCGCGTCGAGATCGAGCTGACGAACCGCCGGCTGGATCTGGTGCATGAGGGGGTGGATCTGGCGGTGCGGCTGGGGCGGCTGATGGATTCCAGCCTCGTCGCCACGCGGATCGCGCCGCGGGTCATGCATCTGTGCGCCGCCCCGTCCTATCTGGAGCGGCGCGGGACGCCGCGCCGGCTGGCCGACCTTGCCGAGCACGATTGCCTGACCGGCACTGCGGACGGCTGGACCTTCGACGCGGGATCGCTGGAGGATGGAGGCCCGGAGTGGCTGTTCCGGCCGCAGGGGCGCTGGCGCTGCAACAGCGGCACGGCAGTGCTGGACGCGGCGCTGCGCGGCTTCGGGCTGTGCCAGTTGCCCGACTACTATGTGGTGGAGCATCTGACGGCGGGCCGGCTGGTTTCCCTTCTGGAAGCGCACCGCCCGCCCAACACAGCCGTCTGGGCCGTCTACCCGCCGCAGCGCCACCTGTCGCCCAAGGTGCGGCTGCTGATCCAGCATCTGAAGGAAGGGCTGGCCCGGCGACCGGAGTATCGCTGACGACATGACACCCGCGCCCAAAGAGAAAATTATTTCACCCGACACCCGCCATGCGTCTTCCTGCCGCAGAACATTTCTCGTCAGGAGTGACGGCCATCACGCTCATCTACCCTGAATTGCCGATACCGTCGCGCGCCGCAGGGATGCAGGCACCGAACAACGATCAATCAGGAGATGAGGATGTCGACGATCATTGGCACTGCGGGCGCGGACTCCCTGACGGGTGGATACGATGCCGATTCCCTTTCAGGATTGGAGGGCAACGACACCTTGCGCGGTGGGGGAGGCAGCGATCTCCTTGACGGTGGTGCCGGCGATGACTGGCTTTATGGTGTCTCCGGCTCCGACACGCTGCTTGGTGGCAATGGCGACGACCACCTCCATGTCGCGGCCATCCTCAACCATTACAATCAGGTGGATGGCGGAGCCGGCTTCGATACCCTTGTTGTGGAGGGAAGCGGTTCCATCATCGTCGACCTCGTGGCGTCACAGATCGAAAGGGTCTATGGCGGTGATGGAAATGACAGCTACAGCAACCATTTCGGCGCCGCCGCCGTTGAGATCGACGCGGGAGCCGGCAATGACAATCTGTTCGGAGGCAACGGAAACGACACCCTGCGCGGCGATGACGGGAACGATACCATCAATGGCGGCCTGGGGGCCGATGTGCTCATCGGCGGCGACGGCATCGACTTGGCGTCCTACATGTACTCCAACGAGGCGGTCACGGTTGACCTTTCCACCGGCATCGGCGTCGGCGGCCACGCGGAGGGCGACCTCCTCAGCGGGATCGAAAATCTCTACGGGTCCTATATGAGCGACACCCTGACCGGGGATTCCGGAGACAACAAGTTGCAAGGGGGGAGCGGCAACGACACTCTTTCCGGCGGGGCCGGAAACGACACCCTTCTGGGCGACTTCGGCAACGATGTCCTGATCGGCGGCGCCGGTGCCGACGCCTTCCGCTTCAATCGGTTTTTCGGCAATGCGGACGTGATCCTGGACTTTGAAAGCGGGGTGGATCGCATCGAACTTGAAGGCTCGAGTTTCGGTCTCCCCGACGGAACGCTTGACGCGGGTCTGTTCGCGCTGGATGCGCCGACGGACGCGGATGACCGCTTCATATTCGACACCGCAACGGGAACGCTGTCCTACGACGCGGACGGCTCCGGCACCGGTGCCGCCGTCGTGATGGCGACGCTGAATGTGAGGACCCTGTCCGCTTCGGACATCGTGTCCGTCCCTTACCAGCCTTTGTAAAAACTTTGCGTCAGCGACGTGGCGGTCCGTCTCTTCGACAGCCCGCCACATCGCTTGTTTCCGATCAGAGCATCCCGTTCAGCAGGCGGTCGGACGCGGCGTGCGCTCGACCTCCAGGCCGAAGAACGGGCGCAGCCCGGTGCCCAGGTAATTGCCGGCCAGCGCCGCCACGATCCACACCCAGCCGTGCAGGCTTCCCGACGCGATCCCGCTGAAATAGGCGCCGATGTTGCAGCCGTAGGCGAGGCGCGAGCCGTAGCCGAGCAGCAGCCCGCCGACCACCGCCGCCACCAGCGACCGCAGCGGCAGTTTCCACACCGGGGCGAACTTGCCGGCCAGACCGGCGGCGAGCAGCGCGCCCAGGATGATGCCGAAATCCATCACCGAGGTGACGTCGGCCAGCACGCTCTCCTGCAACGCCCTGGCTTGGGCCGGGGCCTGCCAGAAGGGCCAGGAGGCGACGTCCACGCCCAGCGCGGCCAGCCCCTTGCTGCCCCACAGCGCGAAGGCCGAGGTGATGCCCCACGGGCGCCCGGCCAGCGCCAGCGTCGCGAAGTTCAGCACGGCCAGTGCCACCGCTCCCCAGACCAGCGGCCAGGGGCCGCGCAGGAAGCGCCGCAGGCCCTCGGTCTTGGCCGGGGCGCCTTCGATCAAGCGGCCGTGGCGCCGCTTCTCCAGCGCGAGGGTGCCGGCATAGACCGCGGCGAAGAGGACGAGGTTGACCGCCAGCGCCACCGGCCAGCCCCAGGCGGCGACGACCGACACCGGGGCGGCTGTCCATTGCGCCTGCCACCAGGGCAGGTGATAGGCGCCCAGCACCGAGCCGACGATGAAGAAGGCCAGCGTCACGACCATCCGCGTGCTGCCGCCGCCCACCGTGAACAGCGTGCCCGAGGCGCAGCCACCGCCGAGTTGCATGCCGATGCCGAACAGGAAGGCGCCGGCCACCACCGACAGGCCGACCGGCGACACCAGCCCCTTCACCGGCATGCCGAACAGCGTCCCCGCTGCCAGCACCGGGAAGAACAGCGCGCAGGCCACGGCGAGCATGACCATCTGCGCCCGCAAGCCCGCCCCGCGCCGGTCCGCGATGAAGACGCGGAAGGCGGAGGTGAAACCGAACAGCGCGTGGTAGAGCACGAGGCCCATGGCCCCGCCCACCAGATAGAGCGCCGCCTGCCGTCCCGACACGGCGTCGCCGATCCACAGGCCGCCGCCCGCCAGGGCGAGCAGCGCCACGGCGACCACCCGCCAGTCGATGCCCGGCAGAAGCGTGGCCGAACCCGCCGCCCGGCCCAGAGTCGTGTCCGTCATCCCGACACTCCAAAACAACAAAAACGATGCGTTGATAAAGGCTATTGCCTGATTGGCTTCAGTAGATAATGGGATGCTTTCCACAGGAAAGGCCGTTCTGCGCATTCCTGTCCTGCGCGGGGCCATTCGTCAGCCTTCGGGGAACAGGCGACGGGCCAGCCGGCCGAGCGTCAGGCTTTGCACGATGATGGTGAAGGCAACGACGGCGTAGCAGGCGACCAACAGCAGGTCGCGGTGCGGATTGCCGGGCAGCGACAGCACCAGCGCCACCGCGATGCCGCCGCGCACCCCGCCCCAGGTCAGAACGGCGGTCGCCGCCGCCTTCCGTTGGATGCGCAGATGAATGGCGACCACGGGCAGCACGCTCGCCAGCCGGGCCACCAGCGCCAGCAATGGCGCCAGGAACGCCGCGACCATCACCGGCGCCTCCCAGGACAGCACAACCGCGGCCTCCAGTCCGACCAGCATGAACAGGATGGCGTTCAGGATGGCGTCCACCATCGCCCAGAAGGCCTTCATGATGAAGCCCGTGCGCTCCGACGAGACGTGATGCTGGGCGGTGTTCCCGATCAGTAGACCCGCCACCACCACCGCGATCGGGCCGGACAGGCCGAGCCGCTGGGCAAGGCTGTAGGTCGCAGCCGCCAGGGCGAGCGAGATCGACAGCTCCACCGCCGGATCGTCCGCCCGGCTCTTCGCCCAAAAGGCGATCGAGCCGGTCGCCAGCCCCAGCAGGACGCCGCCGCCCGCCTCCCTCACGATGTCCCAGGCGACGCCCGTCACCGTCAGGTCGGTGTCGGCCCCGGTGGCCAGCCCGAGCAGCAGGGCGAACAGCACCACCCCCATGCCGTCGTTGAACAGGCTCTCCCCCGCGATGGCGGTGCGCAGCCCTTCCGGCAGCGGCGCCTTGCGCAGCACCGCCAGCACCGCCACCGGGTCGGTCGGCGCCAGCGCCGCCCCCAGTACCAGACACCAGATCAGCGGCACCGGCTGGCCCACGGCGCCGAAGACCAGCCACATGCCGCCTCCCATGACGCCCGCCGAGATCACCACCCCCAGCGTCGCCAGCAAGGCCACGGCCCAGCGCCGCCGCCACAGCGTGCGGCTGTCCTGCTCCACCGCTCCGGCGAACAGCAGAAAGGCCAGCACACCCTCCAGCAGCGCTTCGGGCAGGTGGGCGCTGGTCACCAGACGCTCCTCCCAGACGCGGATGTCGATGGCCGGCACCAGCGTCCCGACCACCGCCGTCGCGAAGGCAAAGCCGAAGGCCAGCAGGAACACCCCCGCCGTCGCCGGCAGGCCGAGCAGGCCGCGGCTGGCGAAGCTGAACAGCGCCGCCAGGGTCAGCAGGATGGACAACAACTCAAACGTGCCCATGAACATCCGTCGGCAAAGGGACAAGCCATGCCAACAGGATGTTCACCGCGATCCTCTCGCGCTCAGTCCTCCGGAGCGTCCAGCCCCTCCAGGGTCGCCGGGGCGAAGGCGGCCCGCCAGCCCTCCCGGTGCCGGATATCGCCAAAGGCGGGCAGCACCCGCTCCGCCCCCGTGGCGGCCACCAGCGCCGTCAACTGGCGCAGCGTCGGATGGACGTTCCAGCGCCGGTAGCGCGCCCGGCCGGCATCGACCAGGGTCCGCGACGGCGTGCCCTCGGCGAGGTAGCCGGTGAAGACGATGTCCGGTCCGCCCGCCCCGCCCCAGCGCTCCACCAGCTCGGCGGCGGTGCCGCTGGTGGCGTTGGGGCCGGCGGCAAAGGTCACGTCGCGCGGGTCGCCCGGCACCTTGGCGCGGTCGAGCAGCCGGCGCAGCCGTTCCTCCGCGCTAGGACGCAGGGCGGTGTCGGCCTCCGCCAGCAGATGGGCGATGGCGGCGCGGTGGGCGTCGTCGATGGCCGGGACGACGCCGTGATCCAGCGCCCACAGGGCCATTTCCGGCCCGCGCCCGTCCGCCGCCACCGGGAACAGAGCGCCGCCCGCGTGCAGGAAGGGCTCCAGCTCGGCCAGCCGCTCCGCCTGCGGGGTGTCATCCAGCCCGTAGGAGGCGTCGATGATCACTCGCCGCGCCGGCGGCGGCGGGTCGAAGGGGAACAGGACCGATTCGTCGGAATGGTCGCCCATGTAGAGAATCCCGCCATCCTCGGTGCCCAGATGGATCCACACCCCGCCCGGCGCGTGGCCGGACCGCCCGGTGGTCACCGGCACACCCTGGATCTCCACGGTCCCACGGACCGGCAGCGGCAGGGCCGCCACGGTCGGCGGCAGGAGGCGGGCGGCCAGCGGCGTGGCGTAGACCGGCGGGCTGCCGACCCGGTGGCGCAGGCCCAGGGCGCCGGCATGGTCGCCGTGGGTGTGGGTGATCAGAATGGCGTCCACCCGCCCCGCCCCGCTCAGCGGCGGCAGGCGCCCGGCGTCCGGCCCCTCACCGAGGTCGAGCAGCAGCCGCGCCCCGCCGATCATCGCCAGGAAGCAGGCCGGCCCCTTGCTGCCCAGCCCCGACAGGGCGCGCAGCCGAACCTTCTGTCCACGCCCCGTCATAGCCCCCGTCATCGCAGCGTCACTTGACATCACGCCCCCGTTCCGCACTGTGCCTATCCCTCGCCGCCTTCCTGAATAGCGCGACTTCCGGTGCCATGACCACTCAGACTCCCGCCTTGCTGATCGACGACGCCTCCCGCCACTATGCCGGGACGCCCGCCCCCGCGGTGAACGGCGTGACCATCGACGTGGCGGCGGGGGAGTTTCTCGCCCTGCTCGGCCCCTCGGGCTGTGGGAAAAGCACGCTGCTGCGCATGGTCGCCGGGTTCGAGCGGCTGGACGGCGGGCGCATCACGGTCGGCGGCCGCACCTTGTCCGGCCCCGGCACCCACGTCCCTCCGGAGGAGCGGCGGATCGGCCTCGTCTTCCAGTCCTACGCACTGTGGCCGCACATGACGGTGGCAGGCAACGTCGCCTACCCGCTGGAGACAGCCCGCGTACCGAGGGCGGAGCGGGAGCAGCGGGTGCGCGCCGCGCTCGACACGGTGGGGCTGTCGGGCTTCGATGCGCGCCACCCCGCCGAATTGTCGGGCGGCCAGCGGCAGCGCGTGGCCCTGGCTCGCTGCCTCGTGATGAGTCCGGAGCTGGTGCTGCTGGACGAACCGCTCGCCAACCTCGACGTGCATCTGCGCGCGGCGATGGAGGAGGAGTTCGCCGACTTCCACGCCAAGACCGGCGCCACCATGGTCTACGTCACCCACGATCAGGCCGAGGCGATGGCTCTGGCGACGCGCATCGCCGTGCTCGACCACGGGCGGCTGGCCCAGGTGGCGGCGCCCCGCACGCTCTACCGGGAACCGGCGACGCGCATGGTCGCCGGCTTCGTCGGCCAGGGCGCGGTGGTGGACGGTGTGGTGACGGGTGCGGTTGCGGACGGCCGCGTGCGGGTGCGCCTGTTCGGGGCGGAGGCGCTGGTCCGCTGCCGCCCCGGCCAGCCGGAGGGGCCGGCGCTGGTCTGCCTGCGCCCCGAGGATCTGGAGCCGGCGGTGGACGGCCCCATCGCCGCGACGGTGGTGCGCGCCGCCTACAAGGGCGGATTCGTGCTGGTGGAGGCCGAACCGCAGGCCGCGCCGGGCGTGCGCCTGCTGCTGCGGGTGTCCGGCGACGCGCAGGTGGCGCCAGGCGAAGCGCTACGCCTCGCGGTGCGCGACGGGTGGGTGGTGCCGGAGGGGGTGTGAGGTGGTGGCCTAAAGCCCCCCTCCCAACCTCCCCCCGCTTCGCAGGGGGAGGAGAAAAGCCCGCCCCTGCGGAGCTCTCGCGCAAACCAGAGGTTTGCGCTGACGCGGCAGGCGGACCTTCGGTCCGCTGAGAGCGGGGGAGGGTTGGGTGGGGGCCCGTCTCAGGAAGGCCTCACCCCCGCCAGGGAATGATCCCCGCCGGCAGCCGCCGCCCCAGCCAGCCGACCACCAACAGCACCGTCACCACCACCGCGATGGTCACCACGCTCAGCGCGGCGGCGAGCGTCGGGCTGCCGCCCTCCTCCAGCGCGTAGACGACGACGCCCAGCGTTTCCCGCCCCTGCGACCACAGCAGGATCGACACGGTCAGCTCGTTGAAGGCTGTCAGGAACACCAGCACCCCGCCCGCCGCCGCCGCGGGCGCCACCAGCGGTGCCACGATGGTGCGCAGGCGGCGCAGCGGTCCGGCGCCGCAGGCGCGCGCCGCCTCCTCCATCGCCGGGTCCAGCGCGGCACAGGCGGCCTGGGCCGGGCGCAGGGCCAGCGACAGGAAGCGGGCCAGATAGGCCGCCAGAATGATCCCCAGCGTGCCGTACAAGCCCACGCCCAGCAGCGGCAGCGGCTTCAGGAAGACCAGGATGCAGCCGATGGCCAGCACCACGCCGGGCACCGCGTGCGGCAGCTCGATCAGCACACCGACGGCGCGGACCAGCCGCCCGCCCCGCCCCGCCCCGGCCATCGCATGGGCCAGCGGGATCGCCAGCAGGATCAGCAGCAGCGCCGCCACCCCCGACAGGACAAACGAATTGGTGAAGGCCCGCCCCACCTGATCCAGCCCCAGCACGGTCGCGTAGTGCGCCAGCGTCGCCGTCTCCGGTCCCAACGGCAGGCCGTAGACGCGGATCAGGCTGGTCGAGGCCAGCGCCGCGAGCGGCGCCGCCAGGATCAGCGCAACCACGGTCCAGCAGAGGATTTCCAGCGGAGGCCGCGCCCGGCCCAGCCGCAGCACCGCCGCGGGCGCCGAGCCGCCGATCACCCGCGCGTCCACCCGCGCCTGGAGCGCCATCTGCGCGGCGATGCCGACGCAGGCGATGGCGCCGATCAGCACGGCCAGCACCGCGACCTCCGGCAGCACGGACGGCCCGAAGCCCGCCAGCCGCCGGTAGATCAGCGTCGGCAGCACCGGAATTCCCGCCGGGATGCCGAGCAGCGCCGGAACCCCGAAATTGCCCAGCGCCGCGACGAAGGACAGGGCCAGCCCGGCGGCCAGCCCCGGCAGGCTGAGCGGCAGGACGATGGTGCGCAGCACCCGCCCGCGGCGGGCACCCGCCGCCTGCGCCGCCTCCACCAGATCGCGCGGCACAGCGCGCAGGGCGGCGCGCAGCGCAAGGAAGACCAGCGGCGCGTGCTCGATCCCCATCACCAGGATCATTCCGGCGGAGGAATAGACCGGATTCGGCGTGCCCGCCGCCGGGGCGAGGCCCAGCGGCTTCAGCAGCGGACTGCCCGAGCCGGCGAGGTGAATCCACGACAAGGCCACGATCTGCGCCGGGATCATCAGCGGCAGGATCAGGCAGAAGGCCAGCGCCGTCTTGCCCCTGAGGTCGGTCATGCCGCAGAGCAGCGCGAAGGGGACGCCGAGCGCCGCCGCCACGACCGTGGCCCCCGCCGCGATGGCGACGCTGTTTCCGGTGGCGCGCCACGTCATCTTAGACGTCAGCACGCGGGTCAGCGCCGTCAGGTCACCCGTCGCCATCGGCCCGACGACCTCCCACATCAGCCGCAGGATCGGCAGCAGGACGATCAGCCCGGCCAGCGCGAACAGCAGCGGCGCCCCGGAAACGGAAAAACGACCGGCGGCGTGGAAAGGCCGCCGGTCGCTGAAAGTGGCAAGACTCATTTTCAATCGCCGGATGGGCTCAGCCGCCGAAAAGGTCGGCGAAGTCCTTCTTGTTGGCCTCGTCGTCCTTCAGCGCCTTGGCCGGGTCATAGGGCATCAGCGAGATGAAGGAGGTGTCCGGGAAGCCGGCCGGCGGCGCCACCCCCGGCAGTGCCGGCAGGAAGCCCTGGCGGGAGGCCAGCTCCTGCCCCTCCTTGCTCAGCAGGAAGGCGATGAAGGCCTTGGCGGCGTCGGGATTCTTGCTGGTGTTCAGGATGGCGACCGGTTCGGTCACCGCGCTGACCCCCTCCTTGGGGAAGACGAAGGCGACGGGGGCGCCCTTGGCCTGCTCGCGGATCGGCAGGTAATCGACGATCACGCCGTACAGCTTCTCGCCGCTGGCCACCGATTTCAGGATGCCGCCGTTGCCCTTGGCCGCGGTGGTCCCGTTGGCCTGGAGCTTCTCGTAGAAGGCCATGCCGAGGTCCGGCTGCTCCTTCACGGCGGCCATGTGGATGGCCGCGGCGCCGGAATAGAGGGGGCTGGGCATCACGGTGGTGCCCTTGGCCTCCGGCTTCAGCAGGTCGAGCCAGGAGGAGGGCTTCATCGGCGCCGCCGTGTTGTAGGCGATGCCGGTGGTGATCAGCTTGGTGGCGAACCACGTGCCGTCCGGATCGTGGGTGCCGGGGCGGTAGCCCTGGACCGGCGCATCCTTGTAAGCCAGCAGGCGCTTCTCCGCCTTCAGCGACTCCATGGTCACCGCGTCGGCGATCAGCAGCAGGTCGGCCTGCGGGCTGCCCGCGGCGATCTCGGCGCGGAGCTTGTTCATCAGCTCGGTCGTGCCGCTGCGGACCCACTCGACCTCGACGCCGGGGTTCTTCGCCTTGAAGGCGTCCACTGTCTGCTTCGCGTCGGCTTCGAGCTGCGAGGTGTAGAGGACCAGCTTGCCGGTCGGCTTGTCCGTGGCGACCTGAGCGGCAGCGTGGGCGGGCAAGGCCAGCAGAAGCGCGCCGACGGCGGCGGCGATGGTTGTTCCGATGGCGGCGAACGCCGCGGCGAGGTGTGTGCGCTTGGCCTTCATGTCTCCCGTTTCCCTCTCTGGTCGCGTCTCCGCCGGTCCGAAGCCCCCACTGGATTGCCCCGGTATGCGGACGAAGGCCCTTGTTTACGCCAGAACCATGACAGCCGCGTGACGGCGGCCGTTCCGGACGGTCGTCAGCGTCATACCCGATTGGGACGGCACAGGGAAAGGGGACGGCCTACAGAAGGGGGCTCGGCGGCCTCGGTTTCCTCTTTGCAGAGGCCCAGCGCGTTGCGGGTGGCCTCCAGCCGGTCGGCGGAGCGCGCCACGGCGTTGGCGCTCTTGCGCAGGCGGTACAGACTGCGCACCATGCTGTCCACCGCCGCACCGCGGAGCTGGGCGGCGCGGGCTGCGGGCGCGTTCTCCTCGCCAGGCACGGCGTGCAGGGGTGCCGGCTTCGTCACCAGCAGGGTGGAAACCTCAAGCCGCATGGCGTTGTCGCGGACCGCGTGCACGCGGTGGACGAGATCGGCCAGGGAGATGTCGCGGCACAGGCCACGGCACCACAGGGCGCCGGTTTCCGACCGCATGCAGAAGCCGCAGCCCGTTTCCTTGTTCCACAAACGCTTGGCTGTGTGTACCGGCATGCTCCACCTCGTTGCCCCGGCTCCAGAAGAGCGCTGGAGGGGGCCACAAGGCAAAGCGTCATTAGCAATACTGCTCTATGGGGAGGCCGCAACGCCCCTTCTTCGAACGGAGTCGCGCGAAGGGCTTGGAAGACAAGCCGTTCGGCAGCACCCTTAGGGGCGACAGCCCAAGCGACAGGAGCAAGGACCGTGAGCAGCGAAGCCACCGACCGGCCCATCCTTCAGATCGAGTATTGCCGCCAGTGCCGCTGGATGCTGCGCGCCGCCTGGATGGCGCAGGAGCTTCTGACCACCTTCGAGGAGGAGTTGGGTGGCGTCACCCTGATGCCCGGCACCGGGGGCATCTTCGAGGTGCGGCACGGCGCGGCGGTGGTCTGGTCGCGCAAGGCGGAGGGCCGCTTCCCCGACATCACCGAACTGAAGCAGCGGGTGCGCGACCACATCGCCCCGGACAAGCCCCTCGGCCACGCCGACCGCAAGCGGCCGGCGGACCCGTGAGGACAAACGTTTAAAGCGGATTGCGATCCGCTTGGGACCGCGACTGCGGTCCCGGTCGCACATGCGACCGAAGCCCGCCGGCGAATAAGGCAATATGAGTCTAAAGCGAACGGAAGTTCGCTTTAGCGAACGGCCTTCACGTCGGTGACGGCCACCGTCTGCTTGGGGGGCGCGGCGCCGAAGCCCTGCTCCAGCAGTTCGGCGACCTCGCGGTCACGGGAGGCGGCGGTGGTGCCGCCCAGCACGACGGCGACCAGACGCTGGCCGTTGCGGCTGGCGCTGCCGGCAAGGTTGAAGCCGCTGAGGTTGATGAAGCCCGTCTTGATGCCGTCATAGCCTTCGACCCGGCCGAGCAGCCGGTTGTGGCCGGGCACCACCGTGCCGTTCCAGTCGAAGCGCGTGCGCGAGAAGTAGGCGTATTCCCGCGCCGGGCGGGACACGATGGCGCGCGACAGGCGGGCCATGTCGCGGGCGGTGGTGCGCTGCTCCTTGTGCGGAAGACCGGAGGCGTTGCGGAAGGTGGTGCTGGCCATGCCCAGCGCCTGCGCCTTCGCAGTCATCATCTCGGCGAACTGCTCCTCGCTGCCGCCCAGCGCCTCCGCCAGCACGACGGCGACGTCGTTGGCCGACTTCACGGTCAGGGCGAGGATCGCGTCCTCCACCCGGATGGTCGAGCCGACGGCGAGGTTCAGGCGCGACGGCTTCTGGTTGGTTGCGTGGCGCGACACCGGAAGTTCCTGGTCCAGCCGCAGAGTGCCCCGCTCCAGCGCCTCGAAGGTCAGGAGCAGGGTCATCATCTTGGTCAGCGACGCCGGGTAGGTCAGCGTGTCGGCGTTTTCCGAATCGAGGACCCGGCCCGACTGCGCGTCCATCAGCACATAAGCGTGGACCGGGCGGAAGACGGCGGCGCCCGCCACGGTGCCGGCGGCGGCCCCGGCGGCGACCCGGCCCACGCGGCGCGCCTTGCCCGTGCGATGGACGGCGGCCTTGCGCAAAGAGGCCTTGTGAGTGGCGGCCTTCTGGGTGGCCGATTTGTGGACGGCGGCCTTGTGCACGGTCCGGACGGCGGCGGGCTTCGCCGCGGTCTTGGACGCTGCGGCCTTCTGGGGCGCAGCCTTGGCGGCCGTCTTGGCGGTGGGCTTGGGCGCTTGCTTGTGCACCGTCTCCTGGGCCGCCTTGGCGAGGGCGTCCACAGGGTTGAGGGCAACGGGCGTGGCGACGGCAAGGGACAGAAGCAGCGGCAGGACGAAACCGTACGGCGAACGCGGCATGATGGCGACCGGATGGAGAGATGGTCGCCTCCTGTACCCTGAAAGCGGTTAACAAAAAATGTGTCGAATCTCTGGAGCCTTGTGTGATTTTGCGGTTCCGGCGTGAGCGTCGCCGTTTACCAATCGATCACCAACGGATCCACCATTGCCTGTGTCCCAGCGGCAACTCTGCTGTGCACATTGTGGCACAGAAGCATCATCCGGCGCGATGTCACTTGTGCCGCGCCGCCGCGGGCGTCAGATGTCTTATGCCGAAAGGGCGCTGGTTCCCGCGTGTCGTCCGTGCGACCTCACGTATGGACAGAGCCTTTCGTTAGCCGTCTGTTCATCGCCGCGTGGGATGCTTCGATTATGCTGACGACCATTCGCACCTGCGCCCGGCCCGCCCTCGGAGCGAGGGTGGCGGCCTGCCTCCTCGCCGGGCTGCTCGCCCTGCCCGCGCAGGCCGCGCCGTCCACCGCTTCGGGCACCTCCACGGGCCGGGATGTCGTGGGAACCTGGATCGCGCGGATCGACCAGCGCGCTGCCGAACTGGAAGCCATGCCCCGCGTGCAGCAAACGCGCGTGGGCTATGGTTCCGTTCTGAAGAAGGGCGACGGCGGCATGGTCGACGTGGTCGCACCCGGCCCCATGCGCCCGTCCGACGTGCCGGAGGGCACCGCCCCCGCCGCCGGGACGGCGCCGACGGTCGTCGTGACTCCGCCCGCCGAACCGATCCCGCAGGCCGATCCGTCGGCGACGCCCGGCAACGCGCTCAGCGGAACGGCGACGCCCGGCACGGTGGTGGAGGTGTTGCCCCCGCCCCCGGCCCTGACCATCCAGGTGCGGGCGCGCACCGCCGACCGCGTCGGCCGCCTGTCCACCCGGCTGATCGAGCTGGGCTTCCTGAACCAGGAACAGTGGACCGAGACCTTCGACGACACGCTCGAAGTGGCGGTCCGCGCCTTCCAGCTGTCCGAAGGGCTGATGCAGGACGGCAAGGTCGGCGAAGTCACGCGCCAGGCGCTTGACCGCACGCCCAAGGAGGCCGCCAAGTTGATGCGCGGCGCCACCGCGTCGATGCGCGCCTTCCAGGCATCGGTTCCGGACACGGTGATCCTGGTCAACCTGCCCAGCCAGACCGTGTCCTTTATCGAGCGCGGCAAGCTGAACTTCACCATGCGTGCCGTGGTTGGCCGCCCGTCGCGCCAGACCCCGCTGCTCCAGGACCGCGTCACCAGCGTGACGATCAACCCCACCTGGACCGTGCCGCCGACCGTTCTGGTCGAGGACAAGCTGCCGGTGCTGCGCAAGAAGGGCAACACCGGCATCAAGGACGCCGTCGTCTATCTCGACGGGGTCGAGGTGGTGCCGGAAAGCATCAACTGGTGGCAGGTGACGCCGGAGCGCATCCGCATCGTCCAGAAGCCCGGCGACGACAACGCCCTCGGCCGCTTCCGCTTCAACCTGACCAACGGCGACGGCATCTTCCTGCACGGCACCAACGACCCGCGGCTGTTCGAGCGCGACCTGCGCGCCGCCAGCTCCGGCTGCGTGCGGCTGGCCGACGCGCGGATGGTCGCGGAAACCCTGCTGCGCCCCGCCAAGCTCGACTCCGCGGCGATCGAGCGGCAGCTCGACAGCGGCAAGACCAAGACGGTCTCCCTGCCCAACGCCGTGCCGGTCCGCTTCGTCTACTGGACCTCCACGGTGGAGACGGACGGCACCGTGCGGGTCCATCCGGGCATCTACGACGACGTCCCATCCAGCCCGTCCACTCCGTCGGCCAGCCAGGCCCCCGCCGCCGCGGGAACCGTCTCTGCCCCGCGCCGGGTCGAGCCGAAGCCCGTCCGCCCGACCCCGGCCGCCGCCCCGCAGCCGGCCCCGGCGCCCGCCCAGTCCTCCTCCACGGCCACCCCGGCCCGCGCCGCCGACACGCGCAACGGGGCCGAGGCCGTCCGCACGGCGATGTGACGCCCCGCGCAGGGTTCAGGCTTTGCAGAACGTAGAAAAGGCGCCGTCTCGACGGCGCCTTTTTCGTACCCATCTTTCCTTATGACGGCGCTCCGTCCCGCGCCGTAGCGGAGGTGCGTCATGATCCCCTTCCCGGCTTCGGCGCGGCTGTGCGCCCTGCTCCTGCCCGTCCTTCTGATGACCCCGGCTCCGGTGTTCGCCGGCGGCTGGCATGGAGGGAACTTCTTCGGCTTCAGCATTTCACTGCCGCTGGCCTTCGGCTTCCCTCCCCCCGTCTATGTTCCACCGCCCCCCATCGTCTATCCGCCTGTGGTCTATGCGCCGCTTCCCCAGCCCGTTCCGGCAACACCGCTGGCCACCCGGACCTCTCCCACCTATCTCGGCCCCGGCGGTCGCTATTGCCGCGATTTCCAGATGCCGGGAATCGTCGGTGGACGTCCCGCGACGCTCGTCGGGACCGCCTGCCTGGACCCGGACGGCCAATGGCGGGTGATCGGCTGAGGGTGGGCGCGGAGGGCAGGCAACTCTATCCGCAATATCGGGATATCCCCAGAAGCTGTGGGTAACTCTGTGAGCGAATCCAGGGGCAACCTGTGAGCACGGCCGTGAATCCACGACCTTGACCGAATTGCCTAAATTTCAGGCACCAATGAAATGCCCGAATTGCCCGGCTTTTGTGGGTTTTAACGGTTCCAAACGAGTCCGGAAAAACAAAAAAGCAACATTCGCAGAGTCAAGGACGCCGTTCAGGTGAATGTGCATAACTCGGGCTAACCCGGACCATTGGCCCCACCCACCGTTTCGACGCGAACACCGGGGAACCGCTGGGGCTCACAGGCATAGGCGGGCCAGCAGATCGGCCAGCCGGTTCCGTTCCTCCGCCGACAGGCGCCCGGTCAGTTCAGCCTCCGCCTGCGCGATGGCGGGCCCGGCCGCCTCCACCACCCGACGCCCGCTGTCGGCCAACCGGACGAGGTTGCGGCGACGGTCCAGGCTGTCGGGGCTGCGCAGGAGATAACCGCGGTCGATCAGCCGCACCACCACCCCCTGCATCGTGGCGGGGTCCATCGCGATGCTCCGGCCCAAATCGATCTGCGACATCGGCCCATGCTGGTGCAGCGCGGCCAGTGCCGCCCATTGCGGCGCCGTCAGGTTGAAGCCGGTCAACGCGTCGCTCAGCATCGCCGTGGCGCGCTGGTGGACACGGCGGATGCGGCTGTGGATGGACTCGGCGGGGACGGTGCAAAGGGCGACGTCGCAACCCTCCCTGCCGTCGGCACCATCGTTGCCGGCCATTTCGGTCGGGAAAGCCATGAACGCGGCGGCCTCGTGTCAATGAAAGACACTTTGGCCTTTAACACCGATCTGTGTCGGTTGTGTTTCAGGAGACGATTACTACGTTACCGTTTTGAAATATGACGAACGTCCAGCTCACTCCGCCGCTTGATGGATCGATGGCGCCGCCCTGTCACGGGCCTCCCGCCGCTCCAGATCGATGAGCTCGACCATCCGGCGCTCCACGGCGACCAGATACTCGCGGGTTTCCAACCCCCGGCATTCCCGGCTGTGCCGGCGCAGCAAGGTGATGGCCTTGTAGGAGGGAGTGCGGCTCCACGGCATGGTCGGCTCGCGCGGATGAATGGTGGCGGGGGCACCTATTACAATGGAGAAATATTACGCGAATGCGAGAGACGCCATGAAAATTCTTCGTTGCGCACGGGACCCTGCTTTGCTCGGAGCGGTTACGTAAGGCGGGCCCGTAACGCATCACGCGCAAGCCTGTCTGCCGGCCCGGCCGTTGAAAAGAGAGGCGATGCGCATGGGCACATCCGGCACGTTGATGCCGGAGCGTTGATGCCGGAGTGTTGATGGTGGTGAGCGCTCTCGTCCTTCCGGTGACGGTGGTGTCCTATGACCCGACGCCCTTGCGCGTCGTCGTGACAGCCATGTGCTGCGGGCTGGCCGGCTTCTTTCTGGGTCACTGCTGAGGAGCGCGTCGGTTTCGAAGCAAAATGGAGTTATCCGGTCCGTTAATCATTGCATCTCCGCCCCCGTGTGGCATGAACGCCCTGTGGAGTTTGAAGAACATCCACCGCCGACGCTCCTTGTCCAGCTGCCGCCCGCGCCGGCTCGGCCCGTCCGGGCGCAGGGGCGGCGGCCCTCCTTACATCAGATTTTCTTGGCGATGCCCCATTACCTGCGTCTGTTTCTCTTGCTCGTGGCCGCCGTGGTGCCGCTCGCGGCGCTCCAGTTCATGACGCAGCACAGCCTGCGGCAGGATCGGGAAAATGAGGTGCGGAACGACACCCTGCGCCTTCTCGACCTGCTGGACGTCGAACAGCAGCGCATCGCCGCGGAGGCCCGGCAGGTGCTGGCGACGATCGTCGAATCCGGCGTGCCGCAGGCCGGGCCGCCGGGCTGCCAGCAGACCATGGACCGGCTGCGCGCCCGCTACCCCGCCTATCTGTCCGTGGAGGTGGCCGACCGGGAGGGCCGGGTGTGGTGCGCGACCGACCCGGTCTCGCTGGGCGTCGATCTCGGCGGCATCCGCACCTTCCAGAACGCGCTGTCCACCGGCGCCCTGACGACGGGCGAATACGGGCTGCGCTACCCCAACCAGCGCCCCATCCTGCCCTTCCGGCTGGCCTATCCGGCGCCGGACGGCACGCCGGGCGCGCCTCCGGGCGGTGTGGTCACCGTGCTTCTCGACGCCCGCTGGCTCGAGGAGAATCTGGGCAACCGCCCCCTGCCCCCGGGCATGGAGATGGTGATCGCCGACCGCCAGGGCCACACGGTCGCACGCCTGCCGGAGGCACCCGACGCCATCGGGCAGCCCCTGCCCACCGCCATGCTCCAGGCCATGCACGCGGCGCGGGGAACACGGTCGGCGGCCGTGTTCTATACCGACGGGACGGAACGGATGGTGGTTTCCGCCCCCCTCGACACCGGCACCCGCGAATCGATGATCGCCATCGGGATCGACCGCGATGCCGCGATGCGCCCGGTCCGGGACGCCATGGCCTTTTCGCTGACTCTGTTCGGCGGGGTGCTTCTGCTCACCTGCCTGGGCGCCGCCTGGGGCATGCGGCAGTTCCTGCGCGTGCGCGATCGGATGCTGGAGACCGTAGTCGAGAAGGCGTCGGTCCTGGAGAGCACGACGGACGCCGTGGCCGAACTCGACCGGTCCTGGCGGGTCGTCTTCGTCAATGAACGGGCCCGGACCCTCCTGCCCGAGTCCGGCGACGCCATTGGCCGGAACGGACGCCAGACTTTTGCGGAACTGATGGCCGGCGAGTCCGGGCGGACCCTGCAGCAGGCCATGGAGAGCCGCGAGGTGGTGGAGTTCGAGACGCAGGGGCCGCGCAGCGGCATCTGGTTCGCCGTCCGTGCCTTCCCCTCGCGCAAGGGTTTGGCCCTCTACTTCCGCGACGCCACCGACCGCCGGCGGCTGGAGGACGAGCGCACGCTCCTGACCCGGCAGCTCGAAGCGGAGCGCAGCCTGCTGACGGCCATTCTGGACCATCTGCCCTCGGGACTGCTGGTGGCGGAGGCGCCAAGCGGGCGGATCGTCAAGGTCAACGATACGGCGCTTCGCCTGCTCGGTGGTCCGCCGCCGCTGGTCGCCGGCTGCGGCTGCGGCGGCGCGCGGGCCTGCAACGGGGGCGCCTGCTTCGGCGAAGGTCGCTGCCCGCTGTCCCGCGCCCTGCGGCAGGGCGAGACGGTGGAGCAGGAGGATTTCCCCTACAGCCGGCCCGACGGCGCCGCCATGACCCTGTCGGTCAGCGCCACCCCGGTCCGTGCCCCCGACGGGCGGGTGACCCTGGCGATCTGCACGCTGCGCGACGTCGGGGAGCGCAAGGCCATGGAACTGGCGCTCCAGCGCGCCAAGGAGGAGGCCGACGAGGCCAACCGCGCCAAGTCGAAGTTCCTCGCCGCGGCAAGCCACGACCTGCGCCAGCCGATGCAGTCGATGTTCCTGTTCACCGGCATCCTGCACCGTTTCATCAGGGATGAGCAGGGGCAGCGCAGCCTGGAAATGCTGGAGCGCGGCCTGGACACGCTGAAGGGGCTGCTGGACAGCCTGCTGGACGTGTCCCGGCTGGACGCCGGGGCGGTCGACCCGCGCGTGGAGCCCTTCGCCCTCAACAGCCTGCTGGACGAGATCGCCGCCTCATACGCGCCGATCCTGGAAAGCAAGAAGCTGGCCTTCCGCATCGTGCAGGACCGGTCGGTGACGGTGCGCAGCGACCGTGTGCTGCTCGGCCGCATGGTGCGCAACCTGCTGGAGAACGCCGTCAAGTACACCGAGCGCGGGGCGGTGCAGATCGCCATTCGGATCCAGGATGGGAAGACAGGGGATGGGAAGACTGGGGACGGGCTGGCGCGGATCGAGGTCAGCGACACCGGAATCGGCATCCCGCCCGACCAGCTGACCCGGATCTTCGCGGAGTTCCACCAGATCAACAACCCGGAGCGGGACCGGGCGCGCGGGCTCGGGCTCGGGCTCGCCATCGTGCAGCGCCTGTCGACGATCCTCGACCATCCCGTGGAGGTGAAATCCCAGCCGGGCCGCGGCTCGGTCTTCGCCATCACCGTCCCTGTGGCCGCCGTGGAGGCCCCGCCGCCGCCGCCGCCGACCACCTCCCTCTTCACCGGCGGCCGCGATGCCCCGCGCGCCCTGCTGGTGGATGACGACGCCATCGTTCTGCTTGGGCTGCGCGACATGTTCCGCGAATGGGGCTACGAGGTGCTGATCGCCGGCTCCGCCGACGAGGCCGTGGCGAAGGTCGAGGCGGACGGCCGCACTCCCGACGTGATGCTGGTCGACTACCGGCTGCGTGAAGGGCGCGTCGGGACGGAGGCGGTGGTGCGCGTCCGCGCCATGGCCGGATGGGATGTGCCCGCCATGATCCTGACCGGGGAAGCCGGTCCGGAATGCGAGACGGACGCCGCCGCGCACGGGCTGGAGGTGGTCCGCAAGCCGGTGACGCCGCGCCAGCTCCGCCGTGTCCTGGACCGCTCCATGGCGAAGCAGCCCAGAAGGACGGCGGACAGCATGACCGGTGCGGAGGGTGAGCGTCTGCCGCTGTAGAGGGCTCCCGGCCGCCGGAAAAGAAAGTGGCCCGCCGTCCGGTTGAACGGCGGGCCCTTGAGGTGCAAAACAGGGAGGCACATGCCCTTGGGGCAAGCTGAAGATAGCAACGGCGCCCGCTCCGCGCGAAAGGGGGGAAGTCGTAGCGTTCGGCGTGTTCGGAGTGCACCGAAGGGAGCGGACGCTCTCCCCCGAAAAAATGATGGCTTCGAAAGATTTCGCTTGAGCGCCGGCGGCGGCACGGCTATATCAGCGCTCCCGCGTCGCCCCAAGGGATGCGGGACAAAGAGCAGACGATGCGCTTGTGGCGGAATTGGTAGACGCGCTAGGTTCAGGTCCTAGTGGCTGAAAGGCCGTGGGGGTTCGAGTCCCTCCAAGCGCACCAACATTTCTTGTGTTGGTCTGATCGAAAAGTGGGGCCATAGCTCAGCTGGGAGAGCGCTACAATGGCATTGTAGAGGTCAGGAGTTCGATCCTCCTTGGCTCCACCATCATGAAGCCAGCAACCTTGACGGGTTGCTGGCTTTTCCTTTTCTCCGGCCTCCCGCTTTCAGGCCAGTGCCGACAAGGCTTCACGGGACATTTCAGGAGTAGGCGCTCCGGTACCGCCTTTGACGGCATGCCTGCCCTCTACCTCCCGTTCAGTTGACGGGACATCGGCTTGCGGCAGCGGCACAACGGGCCATTTTCAATGTTTTAAAGCACAGATGCCGTCAGGAGCGTGCCTTCATGAATCCCCGGTTGCTCGCCGAGGTGCTGGAACCCGTGCTGAACGCCGCGGAGAAGGATGACGCGGCGATGCTCGACGCCGTGAATCTGTCGGCGGAGGCGCTGGCCGCGCTTGGTGCGGTCATTCTGGACCGCGATGGGCGCCCGGCCGACGGCGTGTCCGACGAACGCGCGGTGGTCGCCGCGCTCAACACCCACGCCCACACGCTGATGCAGTGCGGGCGGCTCGACGACGTGGTCGAAGCGTTGCAACTGGCCGAACGGATCGGCCGGCTGGGCCGCCTGCCCCACCATCCGCGCATGTCCGACGGCTAGCCACCTACGGTTAGGCGGGAGGAACACCGCACCGCCCCGGTTGTTGTGCGAGCCGTGCCGCCCAACAGGGGAGACGTGTCTTGCCGACAGCGCCCAAATCGAATGCATTTTCCGGCCCCATCGAGGGCGAGGCCCTGTCCCTGCTTCAGGACAAACTGCTTCCCGGCTTCCTGACCGGACGGCGCTGGTACGCCGCCAAGGACGCCGGCACGCCCACCGTGCGCATCGTCGATGCGCTCCCTCTTCCCCTCACTTCCGGTTCCGCCCAACTCTGCCTGCTGCGGGTGGAGACGCCGGGGCGCGAGCCGCAGCTCTACCAGCTTCCCCTGGTGCTCAACCGCGACGGCAAAGCCGATGCTGCCGATCCCTTCTCCATCGCCGGTCCCGAGGCGCTCCCCTGGTCGGGCAGCCTGCGCGACGGCTACGGCGACGAGGAGGTGGTTCGCGCCCTGCTCGACGGCATCCGCAAGGGCGGGGAGAGCGGGGGCCTGCGCTTCGGGCAGAGCCGCGCCCTCGACGCCGTGACGGGGGCGCTGGGCAACGGCGCCCCGCTGCGCTGGACCGGGGTGGAGCAATCCAACACGTCCGTCCGCGTCGGCGACGCGGCGATCCTGAAGGGGCTGCGCAAGCTGGAATCCGGCACCCATCCGGAGCTGGAGGTCGGGCGCTTCCTGACCGAGGTCGCCAACTTCCGCAACACCCCCGCCCTGCTCGGCTGGGTGGAGCGCACGGGCGACGGCGAGGCCGCCACCCTGTGCATCCTGCAGGAACTGGTCCCCGACGCCCGCGACGCCTGGAGCCACGTCACCGCCGAGCTGTCGAAGCGCGTTGAGCGCTTCGACGACGACAAGGCGGACGACGTCGCCTTGATGACCTTCATGCGCCGCCTGGGTCGCCGCACGGCGGAGATGCACCGGGCGCTCGGCACCCCCGGCGGCGGCGACGCCTTCACGCCGGAGCCGGTGACCCCGGCCATGCTGAGGGGCTGGGCGGACGGCGTGCGCACCCTCGCCCGCCGCGTGCTGGGCAAGTTGCGCGAGGCCGCCCCACAACTGAACGCCGACCTCGCCCCCTATGCCGCGTCGCTGGCCGACAGCGAGGCGACGGTGATGCGGCAGATCGAGACGCTGACGCCGCCGCGCGGGACCTTCCACGCCATGCGCCTGCACGGCGACTATCACCTGGGGCAGGTGCTGGCCGGCAAGGACGACCTGTACATCGTCGATTTCGAGGGCGAGCCGATGCGCCCGCTGGCCGAACGGCGGGCCAAGCACTGCATCCTGCGCGACGTGGCGGGGATGCTGCGCTCCATCACCTACGCCGCCGCCGGGGCGCGGGCCGCCCTGCCCGCCGACCTGGACGAGACGGCGCGCGGCGCCCGCATCGCCTGGCTGAACTGGTGGGAGGGGGAGGCGGCATCCGCCTTCGTCGCCGGCTACCGCGAGGCCATCGGCGATTGCCCGGGCTGGCCTGCCGACGCGGCCACCGCCACGCAGCTTTTGAAACTCTTCCTGCTGGAGAAGGCGCTCTACGAGATCGGCTACGAGCTGGCGAACCGGCCCGACTGGCTGGCCATCCCGCTGGCCGGGGCCATCGGCATCCTGGGCGCCGACGCCGGGCCGGAGGTGGCCGACCGCGCGTCCGGCCCGGTCGGGCTGGCCGCCCCCGGCGCCACCCGCCTCGGCGAGGCGCGGGCGCACGCCATGCCCTTCGGCGCGCAGGTGCAGCCCGACGGCTCCGTCCGCTTCACCCTGTGGGCGCCGGGGACCGAGCAGGTCTCGCTGTGGCTGGAGGACACCCAGGCCTTGCTGCCCATGGTGCGGCGGGCCGACGGCTGGTTCGAGTGGACCACCGCCCAGGCCCAGGCGGGCAGCCGCTACCAGTTCGAGCTTCCGGACGGGCTGCGCGTGCCCGACCCGGCCTCCCGCCACCAGCCGGAGGACGTGCACGGTCCGAGCGAGGTGATCGACCCCACCGTCTACCGCTGGTCCGACGCCGCCTGGACCGGCCGCCCCTGGCACGAGACGGTGCTGTACGAGTTGCATGTCGGCACCTTCACCGAGGAAGGCACCTTCCGCGCCGCCATCGACAAGCTCGACCACCTCGTCGAGCTGGGCGTCACCGCTATCGAGCTGCTGCCGGTTGCCGATTTCCCCGGCGCCCGCAACTGGGGCTATGACGGGGTGCTGCCCTACGCCCCGGACGCCGCCTATGGCCGCCCGGAGGATCTGAAGGCGCTGGTCGATGCCGCCCACGCCAAGGGGCTGATGGTTTTCCTCGACGTCGTCTACAACCATTTCGGGCCGGACGGGAATTACCTCCACGCCTACGCCAAAGCCTTCTTCACCGACCGGCACAAGACGCCCTGGGGCGACGCCATCAATGTGGACGGACCGCGCAACGCCACCGTACGCGACTATTTCATCCACAACGCGCTCTATTGGATCGAGGAGTTCCACATGGACGGGCTGCGTTTCGACGCGGTCCATGCCATCCTCGACGACAGCGACAAACTGTTCCTCCAGGAGCTGGCGGAGCGCGTGCAGGACGCCGTGCGGTGCCGCCGCCACGTCCATCTCGTGCTGGAGAACGACGAGAACGAAGCCCACCTGCTGGAGCGCCACCCGGAGGGCGACCCGCGCTGGCACACCGCGCAGTGGAACGACGACCTGCACCACTGTCTGCACGTCTGGGCCTCCGGCGAGGACGCCGGCTATTACGCCGACTACGCCGGCGACGCGGTGAAGCTGGCCCGCGCGATGGCCGAGGGCTTCGCCTTCCAGGGCCACGCCTCCTCCTACCGCGGCGGCGAGGCGCGCGGCGAGCCGTCAGCGCATCTGCCGCCGACCGCTTTCGTCACCTTCATCCAGAACCACGACCAGATCGGCAACCGCGCCTTCGGGGACCGCATCACCCGCTTCTCGCGGCCCGAGGCGGTGCGGGCGGCGACCTCGCTCTATCTGCTGGGGCCGGGCATCCCGATGCTGTTCATGGGCGAGGAATGGGCCTCCGCCCGTCCCTTCCCCTTCTTCTGCGACTTCGCCGACGAACTGGCCGAGGCGGTGCGCAACGGCCGGCGGGAGGAATTCGCCAAGTTCCCCGAATTCCAGGACCCGGCGGTGCGCGACCGCATCCCGGACCCGACCGCGCCGGAGACCTTCCAGTCGGCCAAGCTCGACTGGGACAACCGCGACAGGGGCGAGCATGGGGAGTGGCTGGACTGGTACCGCCGTATCCTAGCGGTGCGCCACACGGAGATCGCGCCGCGGCTGGAGAACGCGCCCGGCGGGGAGGCCACCCACGAGGTGATCGACGGGCGGGGCATCCGCGTCTCCTGGCGGCTGGGCGACGGCAGCCGCCTGCATCTGCTCGCCAACCTGTCCGACGCCCCCGTGACGGGCATGGGCGAGGCCGTGGGCCGCGTCCTGTGGACCGAGGGCGACGGCCTTGATGCTGGAACCATGGCGCCGTTTTCCGTCCTGTGGACCATTGAGGAGACGACGGCGCTCGACCGGCTCGGCGAGCGGATGGGGATCGAGACGCACTACACCGGCGCCTCGGGCGAGACCATCCAGGCGTCGGAGGGCACCATCCGCGCCCTGCTCGCCGCCATGGAGGTCGACGCCGACGACCCGGAGGAGGCGCTGGCCACGCTGGAGCGGCGCGAACTGGCCCGCCCCCTGCCCCCGGTGGCGGTGCTGCGCATCGACCGCCCGCCCTTCTCGGTCACCGTAACCCTGCCGGAAGGCAGCGGGACGTTGCGCTGGACCCTGACGCTGGAGGACGGGGGCGACCGCAGCGGCGAGGCCGATTTCGGCGACCTGCCGCTGGTCCGCAAGGCGGGTGCCGAGGGTCAGCATTTCGAGGTGCGCCGACTCGACCTCGGCGCGGCTCCGGCGCCCGGCTACCACCGGCTTCGGCTGGACGTCGGCGGCCTGCGGGCGGAACATCCCGGCCTGGAGACGACGGTCATCGCCGCTCCCGCCACCTGCCATCTGCCCGCCCCGCTCCAGATGGGCGAGCGGATCTGGGGCCTGTCGGTTCAGCTCTACGCACTGCGCTGCGCCGGGGATTGGGGAATCGGCGACTTCGGCGACCTCGTCAACGTCGCGGAGATGGCCGCGGCACGCGGGGCAGGCATCGTCGGGCTGAACCCGCTGCACGCCCTGTTCCTCGACCAGCCCGATCAGGCCAGCCCCTATTCCCCGGCCAGCCGCCTGTTCCTCAACCCGCTCTACATCGACGTGCTGGCGGTGCCGGAACTGATGGGCTGCGCCGAGACCCGCGACCTGATCGCGGACGAGAGCTTCCTCAGCGCGGTGCAGGCGGCGGGGGCCGCCCCGCTGGTCGATTACGCCGCCGTAGCGGCACTGAAGCTACCGGTCCTGGAACGGCTGTTCGCGCATTTCCAGACCGAGGGCAGCGCGGAGCGGCGTCGGGCGTTCGCCGCCTTCCGGGCCGAGTTGGGCGAGGGGCTGGACCGCTTCTGCACCTTCCAGGCCCTGCGCGAGCGTTTCGCCAAGGACGGCACGCCCGACTGGCGCCGCTGGCCTGAGGAGTATCGGGAGGTCACCTCCCCCGCCGTCCGCCGCTTCGCCGAGGAGCGGCGGGAGCGCATCGACTTCTTCGTCTGGCTGCAATGGCTGGCCGACAGCCAGTTGCAGGCGGCGGCGGAGCGGGCGCGGGAGCGCGGGATGGCCGTCGGCTTCTTCCGCGACCTCGCCGTCGGGGCGGACAGCGGCGGGGCGGAGACCTGGGCCGACCCGCATGTGGTGGTGGCGCAGGCCCATGTCGGCGCCCCGCCCGACCTGTTCAATCCGGCCGGGCAGGATTGGGGTCTGCCGCCCTTCCACCCCCACGCGCTGCGCGAGGGCGGCTACGCCCGCTTCATCGAGCTTCTGCGCGCCAACATGCGCCACGCCGGGGCGCTGCGCATCGACCACGCCATGGCGCTCCAGCACGTCTACTGGATACCGGAGGGGCATCCGCCCTCCGAAGGGGCCTATGTCGCCTACCCGATGGACGACCTCCTCGGAATCCTGGCCCTGGAGAGCCAGCGCAACCGTTGCCTCGTCGTCGGCGAGGATCTGGGCACCGTGCCCGAGGGATTCCGCGAGCGCATGGCGGAGGCGGGTGTCCTGAGTTACCGGGTGATGTTCTTCGAATGGACCGAGGACGGCGGGTTCCGCGGCCCCGACGACTACCCCTACGCGGCGCTCGCCACGGTGGGCAGCCACGACCTCGCCACGCTGCGCGGCTGGTGGGAGGGGCACGACATCACGCTGAAGGAGGAGCGCGGACTCTACCCCGCCGAAGGCGAGGCGGAGCGCCAGCGCGACCGCCGCATGGCCGAACGCGCCCGCCTGCTGGAGGCTCTGGCCGACGCCTTCCTGCCGCTGCCCGCCAGCTTCGGACCCGACAGCCCCTACAGCGAGGCGCTCGGCCACGCGGTGCACGCCTTCCTGGCCCGCACCGGCTCGGCCATCGCCATGGTCCAGATGGACGACCTGACCGCTGAGCTGGAGCAGGTGAACCTGCCCGGCACGGTGGACCAGTACCCCAACTGGCGCCGCAAGCTGCGCCTCCCGCTGGAGGATATGGCCGACTGCCCGCAGGCCGGCGCCATCGCCGCCATCATGGCCGCCGCCCGGCCGGCCGCGGTGGCAGACGGGAAGAACGACGGTAACCCCCTCTCCCCTCCGGGGAGAGGGTTGGGGTGAGGGGGGCCCGCAACTCCCGAACGTCCGGCACACGCGCAACCCCCTCACCCTCCCCTCTCCCCAGGGGGAGAGGGAACACCCATCAGGAGACCACCCAATGGCGGCGGACGCCGATAAGCCGATTCCCCTGGCCACCTACCGCGTGCAGCTGCGCGCCGAGTTCGGCTTCGACCGCACCGCCGGAATCGCCGACTACATGGCGCGGCTGGGCGTCAGCCACCTCTACGCCTCGCCCTACATGAAGGCGCGGCCGGGCAGCACCCACGGCTATGACATCGTCGACCACAACGCCCTGAACCCCGAGCTGGGCAGCGAGGAGTCCTTCCACGCCATGGTCGAGGCGCTGAAGCGCAACGGGCTCGGCCAGATCCTCGACTTCGTGCCGAACCACATGGGTGTCGGCGGGGCGGACAACGGCTGGTGGCTGGACGTGCTGGAATGGGGGCCGGACAGCCCCTACGCCGGCTATTTCGACATCGAGTGGGAGCCCGACCGCCGCTATCTGCACGGCAAGGTTCTGGTGCCGCTGCTCGGCGACCAGTTCGGCGCGGTGCTGGAGTCCGGCGGGCTGGAGCTGCGCTTCGACAAGGAAACCGGCGGCTTCGCCGTCTGGGCCTACGACACCCACAAGCTGCCCATCCGGCCCGCCGATTACGGCACGATCCTCGGCGACGACCAGCCGGACCTGGAGCGCATCGGCGACGCCTTCCGCCATCTCGACCAGGTGCGCCCGCACCAGATCCGCCGCGCCAACGCCCTGAAGGCCGAGCTGGCCGCGCTGGTCTCCGAGAAGCCCGACGTCGCCGAAGCCGTGGAGCGCCGGCTGAAGCGCTTCCGCGGCGAGGAGGGCGAGCCGGAGAGCTGGCGCCGCCTGACCGACCTGATCGCCGCCCAGAACTGGCGGGCCGCCTATTTCAAGGTGGCGGCGGACGACATCAACTACCGCCGCTTCTTCAACATCAACGAACTCGCCGGCCTGCGCATGGAGGAGCGCGAGCTGTTCGACGTCGCCCACCGGCTGGCCTTCAAGCTGGTCGACGACGGCACGCTGGACGGGCTGCGCATCGACCACATCGACGGCCTCTACGACCCCAGGGGCTATTGCGAGCGGCTGGCCCAGGCGACGGAGCGGCCCTTCTATCTGGTGGTCGAGAAGATCCTGGCCCGCCACGAGCGGCTGCGCGAGGACTGGCCGATCGACGGCACCACCGGCTACGAGTTCGCCAACCTGATGGGCGGGCTGTTCGTCGACTCGAAGGCGGAGGAGGCCTTCACCCGCCTCTACGCCGACTTCACCGGGCGGCGCGAGAGCTTCGACGAGGTGGTGCGGACCAGCAAGATCCGCATCATGGACAGCGAGATGTCCAGCGAGCTTCACGTGCTGGCCCGGCAGGCCTCGCGCATCGCCCGCGCCAACCCGCGCACCGCCGACTTCACCGCCAACATCCTGCATCAGGCGCTGAAGGAGACCATCGCCCGCTTCCCGGTCTACCGTACCTATGTCGACTGGCGCGGCGTCAGCGAGCTGGATCGGCGGAGCATCGACTGGGCGATCACCCAGGCGCGCAAGGCCGACCCGAACACCGACGGCTCCGCTTACGATTTCCTGCACAGGCTGCTGACCACCGATCTGGTGGCCCAGCCGCGCAGCGGCTACAGTCGCCAGCAGGTGCTGCGCTTCGCCATGCGCTTCCAGCAGTACAGCGGTCCGGTGATGGCCAAGGGGCTGGAGGACACCGCCTTCTACCGCTACAACCGGCTGGCCGCGTTGAACGAGGTGGGCGGGCACCCGGAGCATTTCGGGGTCGGCACCGCCAACTTCCACAACGCCAACGCGGAGCGCGCCGCCCGCTGGCCCCACGCCATGCTGGGCAGCACCACCCACGACACCAAGCGCGGCGAGGACACCCGCGCCCGCCTCTACGCCCTGTCGGAAATGCCGGAGGAATGGGAGCGGCAGATCCAGACCTGGAGCCGCCTGCTGCGCGCCCGCCGCGGCGACGTGGAGGGCACCGCCCCGCCCGACCGCAACGACGAGTATCTGTTCTACCAGCTCCTCGTCGGGGCTTGGCCGGCGGAGCTGACCGGGGCGGACCCCGCAAGCCTCGACCCGCAGGCGATGACGGAGTTCGCGGAGCGCCTCGCCGGCGCCATGACCAAGTCGATGCGCGAGGCCAAGGTCCACAGCACCTGGGCCGCCCCCGACGAGGCCTATGAAAGCGCCATGACCAGCTTCGTCCACGACGCGCTGGACGTGTCGCGCAGCACCGCCTTCTTCGACGCCTTCCTGCCCTTCCAAGCGCGGCTTGCCCGCATCGGCATGGTCAACGGGCTGACCCAGACCCTGCTGAAGCTGACCAGCCCCGGCGTGCCGGACATCTACCAGGGCTGCGAGCTGTGGAACTTCAGCCTCGTCGACCCCGACAACCGGCGCCCGGTGGACTACGACGTCCGCCGCCGCCTGCTCGACGAGGTCGAGGGGGCGGAGATCGGCAGCCTGCTGAGCCGCTGGCAGGACGGCGCGGTGAAGCTCTCCCTGACCCGGCGCGCCCTGGCCCTGCGGGCGGCCATGCCCGACCTCTTCGCCAAGGGCGAGTATCTGCCGCTGGAGGCGACAGGCGAGCGGGTGGAGCATGTGGTGGCCTTCGCCCGCCGGCTGGGTGACGACACCGTCGTGGTCGCCGCCCCGCGTCTGGTGGGGGCGCTGGGCGAGGCTCCGGACTGGGGCGACACCTCGGTCCCGCTGCCGCGCGGGCAGCGCTGGCGCAACGCGCTGACCGACGGGACGCTGGAGGCCGCGGACGCGGTGACCGCCGCCGACCTCTTCCGGGACTTCCCCGTCGCCCTGCTGGTGCGGGAGGGGTGAGTGCCATGGACCGCAACCCGCCGCCGCGCCGCGCGCTCGTTCCCATCGACCAGCGGTTGATCGGGAGCGACCCCGGCAAGCCCGCCGTCTTCGGGGCCGTGCTGTCCGGCAACCCTCAGGAGAGTTTCTTGAACCTCTACGATGGCGGCGGAGGGCGGTTCGCCTGCGGGGTCTGGCAATGCACGCCAGGCACCATCGCCATGGCCGACTGGCCCTACGAGGAGTTCTGCGTGCTGCTGGCCGGGCGGGTGGTCATCACCCCCCGGGACGGCACGCCGCAGGAGCATGGGCAGGGCGACGCCTTCGTCATTCCCAGGGGTTTCACCGGAGTCTGGGAGGTGCGGGAGACGATCCGCAAATACTACGCGATCGAAAAGCCGCTCGGTCCCCGCGCCGCCATGAGGCGGATGCTGCGCGCCCCGCTGTCGCTGGCCCGGCGGCTGTGGCGGCGGGGCGAGCCGGCCCTGGCCCGTGGGGGCTTCTAAAGGAGGTCACCGGACAGGGCTGCCTCACAAAATACCCGATTTCTTCGCTCGGGATTGATCGAATCCCTCCGCCACGCGTTATTCCAAAGGACAGGCGCCCGAGCCGAGAAACGAGAGGCGCCTCACCGGACCATTCCTGCACCACGGGACGCGACCACAGACGGACGGGAGACAAGTCATGAGCGATCATCGCCAGTGGGTCGAGTTGGACCCCAGCAACGGCTCCGAAAACACCAAGCCGCAGGACGGGCAATCCGCCGCGGCGCCCGCGCAGAACTCCGCTCAGCCGGCGGAAGCCCCGGCACAGGGCGGTCCGGAAGAGACTCCGGACCGCTGACCGACGGTCATTGTCTAAGGGTACTGTTTAAAGCATGCGAAAATGGCAGGGCGGGGCCTCAGGGCCTCAGCCCTGCCGCCGCATGGGCTGTTGTGCGGGTTGCGGCGACGATTGGGGCGCCGGCTGCGGCGCTGCGGCGGACACGCGCTCGGGCCGCCCGAACAGCTCCAGCGCCGGGGGTATGGAGGACGGGCGCAGCCCCGCCAGGATTTCCCCGACGGCCCCGACCGCATCGACCAACGCGTCGGGCATCACCGGCTTGCGCAGCAGGCCGACCGCGAAATCGCGCGCCTCCTCGCCGCGATGGTCGAAACCGGTGATCAGCAGGGAGGGGATGTTGTGCTCCTCCCACAGCTTGCGGGCCAGAGTCAGCCCGTTCTCGCCTCCGGCCAAATAGACGTCCACCAGGGCAAGATCCGGCTGTTCCCGGACCCCCAGCCGCGTCGCCTTGGCGGCGTCGCGCAGAGGGCCGACGACCGTGTATCCGGCATTCTCCATCACGGCCTTGATGGCGGGCCCGATCAACGGGTCGTCTTCGACGACGAGCAACTTCACGGCATCTGTTCCTTGTTGGCGGACGGCACGGGCCGACGTGGCCCGCAGCGCCCATGTTTGTCGATGCGGTGCATCAATCAAGGGGCTGATTGCGCGCAATGGAACGAGCCGGCGGGGCACCGAACGGGCAATGCCATCCGGAGAAGCGAACCCGCCACCCTCTTTGCGTGTTTGAGACAGTCCAAGCGTGATGCAACCTCCGTGGGAGTCCTGCATGAAGTTCATCGAATTCACCGACCGCGCCGGGGCGCCGGTTCTGATCAACGCCGCGGGCGTTCTGTACCTGCGCGGCACCGAGGGGGAGCGGACCGAGATCACCTTCGCCGGACGCTCCGAACCGCTCGTGGTCGCCGCCCCGCTGGACGAGGTGGCCCGGACGCTGGAAGACGCCACGCCGATACCGCCCGACCCCACCCTGGCGCTGGTTTCGTGACCGGTCGGTCGTGACGGGCCGGTCGTCAAGGGCCGGCCTTACACATCGTAGATCGGCCCCGGCGTGGACGTGTTGGCACCGCCGCGCTTCTGCTCCTCCTTCTCGGTCAGTTCGGCCTCGCCGCCCTGGTCGGGCTTGACGGTGCCTTCACGGGCCTCGTCGATCCGGTCGTCCTTGCGCTGGGGCTGGGTGGCGGGTGTCCGGTCGTCGCTCATGACGGTCCTCATGCTGATTGTCGGTTCACCGTATTCAACATTTCGGGGGCCGCGACGTTGCGCCCGTCGCCTGCCCCTTCCGGAGGGCTGATGCGCGCGCGGCGCGGGTTGCCGGAAACCGCGCGTTCCATCACTTTTCGGGGCTGAGACAAACCGGAAGGACCGCCATGATCGACCTTCACTACTGGCCGACCCCCAACGGGCACAAGATCACGCTGTTCCTGGAAGAGGCCGGGCTGGATTACACGATCCATCCCGTGGACATCTCGGCCGGGGACCAGTTCAAGCCGGACTTTCTGGCGATGTCCCCGAACAACCGCATGCCGGCCATCGTCGACCGCGCTCCGGCCGATGGCGGGGAGCCGGTGTCGGTCTTTGAATCCGGCGCGATCCTGATTTATCTGGCGGAGAAGACCGGCACGTTCCTGCCCGCCGACCTGCGGGGCCGCAAGACGGTTCTGGAGTGGCTGTTCTGGCAGGTGGGGGGCCTCGGCCCGATGGCCGGGC
The DNA here is from genome assembly GCF_022023855.1 of Azospirillum brasilense. NCBI lineage: Bacteria > Pseudomonadati > Pseudomonadota > Alphaproteobacteria > Rhodospirillales > Azospirillaceae > Azospirillum > Azospirillum brasilense. The sequence goes on along the minus strand of NZ_CP059450.1, from coordinate 8,327 downwards.
AGAACCATCATTTCGTGCAGTACGCGCCCGAACAGATCCCCTATGCCATCGACCGCTATGTGAAGGAAACCAATCGCCTCTACGGCGTCCTGAACAAGCGTCTGGCCGGCCGCGCCTTCATCGCTGGGGACGAGCTGACCATTGCCGACATGGCCTGCTACCCCTGGGTCGTCCCGCACGAGCGGCAGCGCCAGAACCTCGCCGACTTCCCCGAGCTGAAGCGCTGGTTCGAAGCGATCCAGGCCCGCCCGGCGACCGTCCGCGCCTATGAGAAGGGTGCGGAACTGGCCAAGCGCCCGTCGGTCACCGACGAGGGCAAGAAGATCCTCTTCGGCCAGACCGCCGCCAACGTCCAGAAGTGATGATGAAGCCCTCTCCCACCCCGAGGCGGGAGAGGGCGACAAAATCCTTACTGCGCAGTCCAGCCGCCATCCATCAGCAGGCTGGCACCGGTCATCTGCGCCGCCGAGTCGGAGCACAGATAGACCGCCAGCCCGCCCAGCTCGTCCGGCGTCACGAAGGCGCCGGAGGGCTGCTTGGCGCCGAGCAGTTCCGCTTTCGCCTGCGGCTCCGGGATGTTCTTGGTCGAGGCGATGGCGTCGATCTGCTTCTGCACCAGCGGGGTCAGCACCCAGCCCGGACAGATGGCGTTGCAGGTGACGCCGGTCCCCGCCGTCTCCAGCGCCACCGTCTTGGTCAGCCCGACCACGCCGTGCTTGGCCGCGACGTAGGCCGACTTGTTGACCGACGCGACATGGCCGTGCACGGAGGCGATGTTGAGGATGCGACCCCAGCCGCGCCGCTTCATGCCCGGCAGGGCGTGGTGGGTGCCATGGAAGACGGCCGACAGGTTGAGCGCGATCACCGCGTCCCAGCGCTCCGCCGGGAAGTCCTCCACCGGGGCGACGTGCTGGATGCCGGCGTTGTTCACCAGCACATCCACGGAACCGAACGTCTCCTCCGCGTAGCCGATCAGCGCGGCAATCTCCGCTGGCTTGGACAGGTCGGCGCCGTGATAGCCGACGCGCACGCCGAACTCCGCCGCCAGACCGGCGCGCAGTTCCTCGATGGCGGCCGCGTCGCCGAAACCGTTCAGCACCACATCCGCCCCGGCTCCGGCCAGCGCCCGCGCGATGCCCAAGCCGATCCCGCTGGTCGAGCCGGTGACCACCGCGACCTTCTGAGTCAAGGTCATGGCTTATCCTCTGTTGTCTTGTTGGTTTGAATCCCCTCTCCCCTCCGGGGAGAGGGTTAGGGTGAGGGGGATGCGCGTTGCGGTACGTCCGGCAAAAGCATCTCCCCCTCACCGGCCCTTCGGGCCACCCTCTCCCCAGAGGGGAGAGGGTTGAATTTACCCTTCCAGTTCCGGGCGCTCGCGGAACTCGTCGAGCGCCATGGGATTGGCCAGCGCCTCGGTGTTCTTGATCGGGCGGCCGTGCACCGCGTCACGCACCGCCAGTTCGGTGATCTTGCCCGAGCGCGTGCGTGGGATGTCCTTGACCGCCACGATGCGCGCCGGGACGTGCCGCGGCGAGCAGTTCTCCTTGATGCGCTTGCGGATCGTGTCCTCCAGCGCCTTGTCGAGGGTCAGCCCCTCGCGCAGAACCACGAACAGGATGACGCGCACGTCGCCGTCCCATTCCTGGCCGATGCACACCGCCTCCAGGATTTCCGGAAGCTGCTCGACCTGCCGGTAGATCTCTGCCGTCCCGATGCGCACCCCGCCGGGGTTCAGCACCGCGTCCGAGCGCCCGTAGATCACCCAGCCGCCATGCACCGTGCGCTCGATGAAGTCGCCGTGCGTCCACACGTTGGGGAAGCGCTCGAAATAGGCCGCCCGGTACTTCGCCCCGTCCGGGTCGGCCCAGAAGCCCACCGGCATGCAGGGGAAGGGCCGCGTGCAAACCAGTTCGCCCTTCTCGCCGCTGACCGCATGGCCGGCGTCGTCGAAGGCCGCCACCGCCATGCCGAGCCCCGCCGTCTGCAACTCGCCCGCCCACACCGGGGCCGTCGGGTTGCCCAGCACGAAGCAGGACACGATGTCCGTGCCGCCACTGATCGAGGCCAGATGGATGTCGGATTTGATCGCCCGGTAGACGTACGCGAAGTTCTCCGGCATCAGCGGCGAGCCGGTCGAGGCGAGCGCCCGCAGCGTGTCGAGCCGGTGCGTGCGCATCGGTTCCAGCCCCGACTTCTCGGCCTGCTGGATGAACTTGGCCGAGGTGCCGAACAGAGTCATGCCCTCGGCGTCGGCGTAGTCGAACAGGATGTTGCCGTCCGGCGCGAAGGGCGAGCCGTCGTAGAGCAGCAGCGTCGCCCCGGCGGCCAGCCCGGACACCAGCCAGTTCCACATCATCCAGCCGCAGGTGGTGTAGTAGAACACCCGGTCGCCCGGCTTCACGTCGCTGTGCAGCCGGTGCTCCTTGACGTGCTGGAGCAGCGTGCCGCCGGTGCCGTGGACGATGCACTTGGGCTTGCCGGTGGTGCCCGACGAATAGAGGATGAACAGCGGGTGGTTGAAGGCCACCCGCTCGAAGCTCGGTTCTGCCGCCGCGAAGGGGGCTGTGAAGTCGCCCAAGGTGACACCGCCGCGGATGGCCGAAACGTCCGGCGTCTCATTGACGTAGGGGATGATGACCGCGGCCTTGACGGTGGGCAGCTCGGTCAGCACCTGTGCGATCTTGGCCCGGATGTCGTGGCTCTTGCCGTTGTACCAGTAGGCGTCCGGGGCGAAGAGGACGGTCGGCTCGATCTGGCCGAAGCGGTCGGTGATGCCCTGGGCGCCGAAGTCGGGGGAGCAGGAGGACCAGATGGCTCCCAGGCTGGCCGTGGCGAGCATGGCGGCCAGCGTCTCGGGCATGTTGGGGACGACGGCGGCGACGCGGTCGCCCTTGCCGACGCCGGCGGCCTTGAGCGCCTGCTGGAGACGGGACACCTCGGCCTTCAGCTCGGCGCCGGACCAGCGGCGCTTGACCTTGTCCTCGGCCCAGAAGACGACCGCCTCGCCGTCCGGCGCGTTGGCGAGCATGTTCTCGGCGTAGTTCAGGCTGGCCTCGGGAAACCAGCGGGCGCCGGGCATCCTGTCGCCATCGGCCAGGGCCACGCCGCCGAGATCGCCCTTGAGTCCGGCCCACTCCCACAGGAAGCGCCAGAAATCCTCCTTGCCGGCGATCGTCCAGTCGTAGAGCGCGTCGTAATCGTCCAGCCGCAGCCCGAAGCGGGCGCTCGCGGCCTGCCGGAAGGCCGTCAGGTTGGAGGCGGCCACGCGCGCCTCCGACGGGGTCCACAGCGGCTGATCAGAAAGCGATTGACCAGGGGGCGGTTGATCCATCTTGCGGTTCCTGATTTTGGCTTTTTATGCCGTTCGGTTCTTGAGGTTCAGCGGCGGCCGAAGCGGGCCTGGAGTTCGCCCACGATACCACGGCGGAACACCAGCACGCAGACCACGAAGATCGCGCCGATCACGACAGGAACCGGCATGCTGGTGGCCGCCAGATAGCTTTCCAGCGTGACGACGATGGCCGCACCCACCACCGGGCCGAGCAGCGTGCCCATGCCGCCGAGAAGCGTCATCAGCACCACCTCGCCCGACATCTGCCACGTCACGTCGGTCAGCGAGGCGAGCTGGAAGACCAGCGCCTTGGTCCCGCCGGCCAGACCGGCGAGGCTCGCCGACAGCACGAAGGCCAGCAGCTTGTAGCGCTCCGTCCGGTAGCCGAGCGACACGGCGCGCGGCTCGTTCTCGCGGATCGCCTTCAAAACCTGGCCGAAGGGGGAATGCACGGCGCGCCAGACCACCGCGAAGCCGACCAGGAACACCGCCAGCACGAAGTAGTACATGGCCAACGGCTGGTTCAGGTCGATCACCCCGAACAGATGCCCGCGCGGCACCGCCTGGATGCCGTCCTCGCCGCCCGTGAACTTGAGCTGCAGGGCCATGAAGAAGACCATCTGCGACAGCGCCAACGTGATCATGGCGAAGTAGATGCCCTGACGGCGGATCGCCAGCGCGCCGAAGGCGAGGCCCAGCAGCGCGGAGAAGCCCATGCCGAGCAGGATGCTGACCTCCGGCCCCAGCCCCCAGACCTTGGCGGAATGGGCGGTGATGTAGGCCGCGCCGCCGAAGAAGGCGGCATGGCCGAAGCTGAGCAGGCCGGCGAAGCCGATCAGCAGGTTGAAGGCGCAGGCGAACAGCGCGAAGCACAGCACCTTCATCACGAAGACGGGGTACAGCACGAAGGGTGCCGCCAATGCGATCAACAGGCCGATGCCGAGGATGATGGCGTTCCGGGAGGTGTCCTGCCCTGGACGGCGCAGCGCGATGGTGGTCGTCTGGGTATCGGCCGCCTTGAGGCCGGTCGTCTTGATGCTGGTCGTCTTGCTTTGGGTAGCCATGGCTCAGCGCTCCCGTCCGAAGAGGCCCGCAGGCTTGATGAGGAGGACGATCGCCATCACGACGAACACCACGATGTTGGAGGCTTCGGGGTAGAAGACCTTGGTCAGGCCCTCCAGCAGCCCCAGCCCCAGGCCGGTGACGATGGCGCCGAGGATCGAGCCCATGCCGCCGATCACCACCACGGCGAAGACGACGATGATCAGGTTGGTGCCCATCAGGGGCGACACCTGATAAATGGGTGCCGCCAGCACTCCGGCCAGCCCGGCCAATGCGACGCCGAAGCCGTAGGTGGCGGTGATCATCACCGGCACGTTGATGCCGAAGGCCTGGACCAGCACCGGGTTTTCCGTGGCGGCGCGCAGGTAGGCGCCGAGCCGCGTCCGCTCGATGGCGAACCACGTCCCGAAGCAGACGATCAGGGAGGCGACGACGACCCAGCCGCGGTAGTTGGGCAGGAACATGAAGCCCAGATTCTGGCCGCCCTTGAGCGCGTCCGGGATCGGATAGGGCTGGCCCGACACACCGTAGAAGTGGCGGAAGGCGCCTTCCATGATCAGGGCGAGGCCGAAGGTCAGCAGCAGGCCGTAGAGATGGTCGAGCTTGTAGAGGCGCGACAGCATGGTCTTTTCCAGCACCACGCCGAGCAGCCCGACGATCAGCGGCGACAGGCCCAACGCCCACCAGTAGCCGAGGCCGAGCTTCGTCAGCAGCAGCCACGCCACGAAGGCTCCGATCATGTAGAGCGCGCCGTGGGCGAAGTTGATGACGTTCAGCATGCCGAAGATGACCGCCAGCCCAAGGCTGAGCAGCGCGTAGAAGGACCCGTTGATGAGGCCGAGCAGAAGCTGGCCGAACAGGACCTGGGGCGGCACCCCCAGCAAGTCGAACATGACCGTCCCTCCCTGTGTATCGGACTTTTGATTTTTTGATTGATGCCAGAAGGGAGCCCCCACCCTAACCCTCCCCCGCTGGGCGGGGGAGGGAATTTGAGCCCTCCCCTCGGGAAGGGTTGGGTGGCGGCCCGTCTCGGAACCTTACTTCACCAGCGCGCAACCGCTCTTGGCCGGGTCGAGGAACGCCTGCTCGGCCGGGATCGTCTTCACGATCTTGTAATAGTCCCAGGGGCCCTTGGACTCGGCCGGGGTCTTCACCTGGGCCAGATACATGTCGTGGAACATGCGGCCGTTCGCGGCGATCTTGCCATTCTTGGTGAACATGTCGCTGACCGTAGTCTCGCGCATCTTGGCGGAAACCTTGTCCGCATCGTCGGAACCGACGGCCTCGACCGCCTTCAGATAGTGGCGGACCGCGGAGTAGACGCCGGCCTGGACCATGGTCGGCTTGCGGCCGGCCTTGGCCTCGAACTTCTTGGTCCACTCGCGGGTCTGCTCGTCGGTGTCCCAATAGAAGCCGGTGGTCAGCAGCAGGCCCTGGGCGGCCTGGAGGCCCAGCGCGTTCACGTCGCTGATGAACAGCAGCAGGCCGGCGAGGCTCTGGCCCGACTGGGTGATGCCGAACTCCGACGCCTGCTTGACGGCGTTGGTGGCGTCGCCGCCCGCGTTGGCGAGGCCGATCACGTCCGCCTTCGAGCCCTGCGCCTGGAGCAGGTAGGACGAGAAGTCGGCGGTGCCCAGCGGATGACGGACGTTGCCCGCGACCTTGCCGTCGAGCTGCTTGACCATCTTCGAGGTCTCATCCTCCAGCGAATGGCCGAAGGCGTAATCCGCGGTGATGAAGAACCAGTTCTTCTTGCCCTGCTCGACCAGCGCGCGGGCGGTGCCGGCGGCCATGGCGTAGTTGTCGTAGGTCCAATGGAAGCCGTAGGGGCTGCAGGACTTGCCGCTGAGGTCGGTCGAGCCCGGACCGGACATCAGGAAGATGCGCTTCTTGTCCTTGGTGATGCCCTGGACGGCCAGCGCGGCGGCGGAGTTCGGCACGTCGGCGATGACGTCCACGTTGCCGGCGTCGATCCACTCGCGCGCCGTGTTGGCGGCGATGTCGGCCTTGTTCTGGTGATCGGCGACGACGATCTCGATCGGCGCGCCGGCGATCTTGCCGCCGAACTCCTCGGCCGCCAGACGGGCGGCGATGGCCGAGCCTTCGCCGGCGAGGTCGGCGTAGATGCCGGACCGGTCGTTCATCACGCCGATCTTGATCACGTTGTTGGAGACCTGGGCGTGCGCGGCCCCGGCGGTCAGCGCCAGCAATGCGGTCCCGCAAAGCAACGTCTTGAGCATTTCGAACTCCCTTCGATTGGCTTTGTTTTGAGTGTGTTCAGCAGAGGGGGTGTTAAACTCGTCAGACACCCAGATAGGTGTGCAGCTTGTCCATGTTCTGGGCGAGCTGGTCGTTCGGGATCATGTCCACGACATGGCCTTCCTCCATCACGTAGTGGCGGTCGGCGATGGTCGCGGCGAAGCGGAAATTCTGCTCCACCAGCACGATCGTGAAGCCGCGCTGCTTCAGCTTGCGCACCGCCACCCCGATCTGCTCGATGATGACGGGGGCGAGGCCCTCGGTCGGCTCGTCGAGCAGGATCAGGTCGGCGCCGGTGCGCAGGATGCGTGCGATGGCCAGCATCTGCTGCTCGCCCCCCGACAGGCGCGTGCCCTGGGTGGTGCCGCGGCCCTGGAGGTTGGGAAACAGCTCGTAAATCTGCGGCACGGTCATGCCGCCCGCCTTCACCACCGGCGGCAGCATCAGGTTCTCGTCCACGCTGAGCGAGGCGAAGATGCCGCGCTCCTCCGGCACATAGCCGATGCCGAGGCGGGGGATCTTGTGCTGCGCCATGCCGATCAGCTCCTTGCCCTGGAAGCGGATCGAGCCGTTGCGCTTGCCGACGATGCCCATGATCGAGCGCATGGTGGTCGTCTTGCCGGCGCCGTTGCGGCCCAGCAGAGTCACGACCTCACCCTGGCGCACGTCGATGTTGACGCCGTGCAGCACGTGGCTTTCGCCGTAGAAGGCCTGGAGGTCGCGGATTTCCAGCATCGCGGTCTTCACAGTCGCGCCGTCAGGCATGGGCCACCTCACCCGTCCCCATGTAGGCTTCCATGACCTGCGGGTTGCGCGATACGACGTCGTATGCGCCCTCCGCCAGGATCTCGCCGCGGCGGAGCACGGTGATGGTGTCCGACAGGTGGGCGACGACCGACAGGTTGTGCTCGACCATCAGGATGGTGCGGTCGGCGGAGACGCGCTTGATGAGGGCGGCGGTGCCCTCGATGTCCTCGTGGCCCATGCCGGCCAGCGGTTCGTCGAGCAGCATCACCTCGGGGTCGAGCGCCAGCGTGGTGGCGATCTCCAAGGCGCGCTTGCGGCCGTAGGGCAGCTCGGCGGCGGTGTGGCCGGCCCAGGGGGTGAGATTCACCGCCTCGATCAGCTCCTCGGCGCGGTCGTGCAGGTCGTGCAGGCTGGCCTCCGGCTTCCAGAAATGGAAGCTGGTGCCGCGCGGGCGCTGCAGCGCCACGCGGACATTCTCCAGCACGCTGAGGTGCGGGAAGACCGCGGAGATCTGGAAGGAGCGCACCATGCCGAGCAGCGCCACGTCGGCGGGCTTCATGGCGGTGATGTCGCGCCCCTTGTAGAGGATCTGGCCGCGCGTCGGCGTCAGGAACTTGGTCAGCAGGTTGAAGACCGTGCTCTTGCCGGCGCCGTTCGGGCCGATCAGCGCGTGGATCGTGCCGCGGCGAACCTGGAGGTTCACCTCCTTCACCGCGATGAAGCCCTTGAACTCCTTCGAGAGTCCGCGCGCTTCCAGAATGATGTCGTCGGCCATGGGTGCCGCTTTTCCCTCCCTGTTCGTCCGCGTCGTCTGCCGGTCCGCGTTTTTGGTTAGGCTGATATAAGCACAGAACATGCCAAGTGCGAGCAATTCGATCAAGTTATTGAAATCATTGAATTCATATACGGCGGCGATGGGCATCGCACG